>JBDRVN010000013.1:1971-34864 GCA_039801885.1 Caldifarciminota bacterium | reverse complement strand
TATCCATTATTTAATTTATTAAATTATTTAAGCTACCAGAACTAGCCAAAAACATATCACACCTAATTTTAATAAACTTATTATTAAATTGATTAATAAAAGTATTATTATTACCGCTAATAAAAATTTCACTATAATTATTAACAAAGGGAGTATTAATAACCTTAATAAAAGTATTGTTATGCTCGTTAATAAAGTTTTTATTAATCATAAAAGCAAGCCCTACTCTCTGTTATCCACCCCGCCCCCATTTTTCTTTTCTTTTTCTTCCAATTCTTATAATCAAAGCTCTCAACCGGTTTAATTTCACAAGAGATAGTAATTGGTAAATTAGCCATTAAACTTAAATGTTCTCTTTCTTTAATATTATTATTCATAAAAACTCCTTTTTAAAACCATCACTTAAATAATATAGCCCTAAATACCTTGACAAGTAAAGGGAAAAGTCATTTCCTTTCGGTAAAAATCATTTCCCTTCATTTCTTTTCATTTCCTTTTGTTTCGGCAAATTCTTTAACGAACCTACTATATATAAAGAAAAAGCTATTTCTTTGGTTAGTACTTTTTTAAAATAATTAAGAAGACCTAATCTTAAATTAGTTAAAAGAAATTGTCATAGCAAGCAAATTTATTCTTATTGGTGGTTATTTATAAATTGGCAAGAAAACTATTTTATATTTTTGATAAAATTGAATAAATAACATTAGGATAACTTAAAACTTTTACTTTATATTCTTTTTCATTTTCTTTAAAGTCAATAACATAAGTCTTTTGATAGACTTCTTTTAAAAGATAGCCTTTTTCTTTGGGTATTTTTAATGTTTTTCTTTTCAAAAATTTTCTTATTCTTTTTTTAATCAGATTTTTTAAAGAGTTTAGGTTGGTTCCTTTTAAGGCGGAAATAAAAATTGCGTTTGGATATTCTCTTTTTAATCTTAATAATTGGGCTTTTTCAAAAAGGAGATCGATTTTATTAAAGACCAAGACAATCTTTTCTTCATCGCAGCCAATTTCTTTTAGAGTTTCTTTGACAATATTAATCTTTTCGGCTAAATTTTCCGCCGCGGCATCAACCAAATGGATGATTAAATCACTTCTTTTAATATCTTCTAAGGTAGCGTGAAAAGCGGCAATCAGTTGGGGAGGTAGATTTTTAATGAAGCCAACAGTATCAGTGATTAAAATTTTAATTTGAGGAAAGATTTCAAACGCCTTGGTATTAGCATCTAAAGTAGCAAAAAGTTCTTCGGAGATGTAAACATCTTCTCTTGTCAATGTTTTAAAAAGAGTTGATTTTCCGGAATTGGTATAACCAGCCAAGGCAATTTTAAAGAAGTATTCTCTTTGTGCCCTTTGGATTTCTTTGGTTCTTTTTAATTTTTCTAAACTTTTTTTTAAAAAATGGATTCGTTCTTTTATTTTTCTTCGGTCAACTTCTAATTGCTTTTCACCCGGTCCGCGCGTTCCGATACCACCGCCCAATTGGGAAAGAGTTTTGCCTTTTCCGGTAAGCATTGTCAATTGATAAGAAAGTTGGGCAAGTTCTACTTGTCGCATTGCTTCGGCAGTTCGGGCATGGCGAGAAAAGATATCTAAAATTAAAGCACGACGGTCGATAGTTCGCACATTGATTTTCTCTTCAATATTTCTTACTTGCGAAGGGGTTAGTTGATTGTCAAAAATTAATAAATCTATTTTGTGCTGTTGGCAAATTCTTTTTAATTCTTCAATTTTACCTTTTCCTAATAATGTTTTTGGTGAAGGATTTTCTTTTATTTGGATAAAACTGCCAATCACTTCGCCTCCGGCTGTTTCGGTAAGTGCTTTTAGTTCTTCTAAATCATTGATTTTTTGGTATTTCTCTTTCGGATTTTTTATTAAGGCAATTAAAATTACTCTTTCTTTCATAGTTTTTTTAAAGAGTAAAATATTCTTTGTAAAAAGGTAGAAAGGTTGCCGATGATTAAAATTATTAAGAGATAATTGAAATATCTTTTTAATAGAAAAGAGCCAATTATTAAAAACAACATTCTTATTGGTCTTTCAAAGATACCAGTTTTACATTCTGTCCCTACTCCTTCGGCTCGGGCACGGGCATAACTTACGAAAAAGGAAGTAGCAAAGGTTAAGAAAGGGAGGAGAGCGAGAGGTAATTTTTGATAATAGAGTAAGAGACCCAAAAAGATAAAAAATTCGGTCAGGCGGTCAATAATCGAATCTAAGAAAGCTCCTTTTTTACTTACTCGTTCTCCCTTTCGTGCCAGTTCACCATCAATAGTATCGGCTAAAGCAATAAAGATAAGAAAAATTCCTGCAATTAGAAAATTTCCTTTATAATAAAAATAACCGGCAAAAAGGGAAAAAAATAAACCACTTAAGGTAATTATAGTCGGAGAGATTTTTAGATAAATAAAAAAATTAATGAGAAAAGAAAGAAAACTTACTAATTTCCTTTTGGTTTCTTCTTTCACTCTTCTTTGCCTTTTAGAATAAGAACAATTTCTCCTTTTACCCTTTTTTGTTTTTCTAATCTCTTTTTTAAAATTTCTATTATTTCGCTAATTTTACCACGCAGGACTTCTTCAAATTTTTTTGTTAACTCCCGACACAAAGCTATTTCTCGGTCGCCAAAGATTTCTAAAAAAGTGTTAAGCGTTTTCATTATTCGATAAGGAGACTCATAAAAAACCATTGTTCTTTCTTCGTTTGTCAAATTGAGAAGTTTTTTTCTTTTTCTTCCTTCTCTTTTTGGTAAAAACCCCTCAAAAACAAACCGATCCGAAGGCAAACCAGAAACAATTAATCCGGCAATCATCGCTGCTGGTCCGGGAATTGGGCTAACTTTTATCCCTTCTTTAATGGCTTCTCTTACTAAATAATAGCCGGGGTCAGAAATTACCGGTGTGCCGGCATCGGAAACAAAAGCTAAGTCCTTCCCTTCTTTTAAAAGTTGAATAATTTCCGGAGTTCGAGCGAATTTATTATATTCATTATAAGAAATAAGTGGTTTTTGAATTTGATAGTGATTAAGCAAAATTTTTGTTTGGCGGGTATCTTCACAAATAATATAAGAAACCTCTTTCATTATTTCTAAGGCTCTCAGTGTGATATCTTTTAAATTACCAATAGGTGTGGCAACTAAATAAAAGGTTCCTTTCATTTCTTATTAACTTGGAGTAGTCTTAAAATATCTCCGGCGAGATAAAAAGAACCAGTGATTACTAATAATTTTTTTTCTTTATTTGCTTTTTTAAAAATATAATTAAAGGCTTTTTTTACCGAAGAAAAAGCACGATGTTTTAATCTCAATTTTTGGGCAATTTCTTTTAATTTATTTAAAGGGGTTGCTCTTTTAGTTTTGGCTTTAGTTAAAGCAATTTCTTGGCAGATTGGTTTTAAAAATTTTAAAATTCTATAACTATCTTTATCTTTTGATATACCAAAGAGAAAAAAATACTTCTTTGTATTATTCATTTTTAATAAAGTATCTTTCAGACATTTAATAGAAATTGGATTATGAGCAGTATCCACAATAAGGAAGCCACCATTATAAGAAATGTAGGAAATTCTTCCCAAAAGTGGGATATTATTAATTGCTTTTTTTATATTAGGATAATTAATTAATTTGTGATTTTTGGCTAAAAGAAAAAGAGTGGTAAGTGCTAAACCGATATTTTCTTTTTGAAAATCACCAATTAAGTTAGTATGAATCACATCTTTTTTTAGATTATTTTCAAATGTCTTTTTTAAAAAGTTAACAACAAAGGATGTGCCGCTGGGCGAGATATTTATTAATTGGAATGAGAAATAATCATCGGAATAAAAGATTTGAGAATTTTTATTAACACAGACTTTTTGAAAAATTTTGTCGACAGATTTTCTTTGGCGAAAAGTTATTAAGGGAATATCTTGATGAATAATTCCTGCTTTTTCAAAAGCAATTTTAGGTAAAGTATTTCCCAAAATTTCAGTATGGTCATAGTCGATACGGGTAATAATTGAAAAAATTGGCTTGACAACATTAGTAGCATCTAATCGGCCGCCCAAACCTACCTCTAAAACTACGAAATCAGGTTCTTTTTTAAGAAAAAATAAGAAAGCAATTGCCGTTAAAGATTCAAAAAAGGTAAGTTTATGTTTTTTAATTAGTTTTTTTAATTGGAAGGTTAATTCAGTAAATTCCTCTTTTTCAATTGGGTGATTTTGAAACTGAATTCTCTCTCGAAAACTTAATAGATGAGGAGATGTAAAAATTCCAACTTTATACCCGCATTCTTTTAAACAATTACCTAATAACATAGCAGTAGAACCTTTTCCTTTTGTACCGGCAATTAAAATTGGGTTTTTTAAAGAGAGATGAGGATTACCGATTTCCGAAAGAAAATTTAAAAAGCGAATTAATTTAAAATCGTTATAATTCACTTTTTTCCTTTCATAGTTTATTAGACTTGATAAAAAAATAACTGTTTTTCTATAGGGATCAATCATAATTTTATATAAGATAATACAAAAAATTTTTTAAATTTCAATAACTTTTGTTAAAAAAGTTTTATAGTAATATTTTAATATCAATAATATTAAATTTTTAAATATTTAACTATCCTTTAAGATTTTTAAAAACTGAGTAACTATTTTATAAATAATGAAATTTCAATAACTTATAAAAAAAAATAAAATATAAAAAAAAATTTGACTTTTGGATTAAATTTATTATATTTTTGGTTATGAATGGTGATAAAATAAATTTAAATGGTGATATAAGTATGTTTAGTGGTGATGAGGTGAATTATAATTTTACTGGTGTATATTTTCATAATATTGATGACAAGGGCAGGATTGCGATTCCGTTGCCTTTCCGTTTAGCCCTTCCACAAGAATCAAAAGATAGATTATTTATTAGCCCAGGCCTCAGTAAAACAATCTTTTGTTATCCCACCCCTGAATGGAAAAGGTTTCGGAATCGTGTCCTGTCCTTTTTTTCCCATTTTGAAGAGAACGAAAGGAAAATTTTATGGTGGATAAGTCTAAATACTTTTGAAGTTTCGTTAGATAATCAAGGACGAGTACTTTTATCAGAAGAATTAAGAAGATGGGCAAATTTATCAAAAGTAGCAATAGTTATTGGTGCTGTTTATTACTTTGTGATTTGTAACGAAGAAAAATATCAAGAGATAAAGAAACATGGGGAAACTAATTTTGAAGATTTTATAAAAAAATTATACGAAAATGGTAAGATTCGTTGAAAAAATTTTTCATACTCCTGTTATGTTGAGAGAATTAATTGATTTTTTCTTTCTTAACCCTCACGAATTGATGAGCAGATATTTTTTAAAAAAGAAAGTAATCATAGATACCGAGGAAACTCCGGAAATTTTTGTGGATGCCACAGCAGGTGGAGGAGGGCATTTATTTTCTTTGATTAATTATTATCGAAAAATTTTCCCAAAAAAATTTAAAAATACAATTTTTATTGGATTAGATATGGATAAAGAAGCGGTTGACTATTTAGAAGAAAAAAGAAAAAAATTGGGAATAGAGAATCTTTTTATTTATTGGGAAAATTATGTAAATATTAAAAAATTGTTTACCGAAATTTATCCCCAAAAAAGACCTTGTCGGATTCTTTTTGATTTAGGACTCTCTCATCATCAGGCGAAGATGTCGGGAAGAGGATTTTCTTATAATAATGATGGGATTATTGATATGCGATTTGACCAGCTGCGTCAAAGAAAAAGCGCATTAGATATTATTAGAGAATCAAGCTGGAAAGAGATGAAAAGAATTTTGAGAGAATTTGGCGAAGAAGCAAAAGCAGAAAAAATTGCTAAGAAGATTTTTCAAAGAAAAAAGGAAATTAAAACTAGTTTTGATTTAAAAAAAATAATTCTTTTAATAAGTGGCGAGAAAAGTGTTCCGCGGGTTTTTCAAGCGTTACGAATAGCGGTTAATAATGAATTGGAGAATTTACAAGTTGGTTTAAAAGAAGCTTTTTTAATTTTAAAAAACAAAGGTAGATTAGCAGTAATTACTTATCATTCCTTAGAAGATCGAATTGTTAAAGAGTTTTTTAATCGTTGCGAAAAAGAGGAAAAAGGAAAAATTCTTACTCCCAAACCAATAACTTCTTCTTTGGGAGAGATTGAAAATAATCTCGCTGCCCGGAGTGGGAAGTTAAGGGTATTCTTTAAATATGAAAAAATTTAATTTAATTGTTTTTTTAATTCTTTTCTTTGGGTTTTTTCAACTATTTTTGGTTTATAAAAATTTTCGCTTGATGAATAAAATTACTGACCTGGAAAATAAGAGAAATTTATTGATGGTGAAAATTAAAAAAGAAGATATTCGTTTAGACAGTTTATCTACTTTTTCTTATTTTCTTCTCAGTAAAAGTTTAGAAATAAAGTTAGATAGTTTTTCTTTTTCTAAAGAGATTACAAGTTTTCCTGAGACCTTACCTTTAACCGAAATTGCTAAGAAAGAAAATGGTCAGAAATGATTTATGGAAATTCCGATTGGCAAAGATTTATTTTTCTGGAGTTTTTGCAGTTATAATTTGGCTACTAATAAAATATCAAATTATTGATTTTCAAAAATATCAAAAGGAAGCTAATTCTTATCATTTAAAAAAGTTTATTCTTTCTCCTAAAAGGGGCGAAATTTATGATAGGAAAAAAAGGATTTTGGCATATACTTCACCTGTTTTTGACTTGGAAATTTACCCTCAATATTTAGATGAAAAAAAAAGAGTATCTCTATGTTCCTTATTTTTAAGATTTTTCCCTAAATATTCTTTTGAACAAATTTCTCAGCGGTTGACAAAAAGGCATTTTTTCTATCTTGCTAAAAATTTGGATTACGAAACAGGAAAAATTTTAGAAAAAGAAATCCATCAACGACAATTGCAAAATGCTTTATACTTAAAAGAAAATTTCCAGAGGGTTTATCCTTATAAAGAAGTTACTAATCTATTGGGATTTCTTAATAGTCAGAAAGAAGGTGTATTAGGCATCGAAAAAAAATTTGACCAAATCCTCAAAGGAAAAGAAGGTTATTGGTATTTACAAAAAGATGCTTGTGCTAATCTTTATCCTTATCCTAATTATCCCAAAATAGCACCGGTTAATGGAAAGAATATTTATTTAACAATTGATTTAGATATTCAAAAATTAGTTTATGAAGAATTAAAAAAAGCAATTGAAAGAGAATCAGCAAAGCGAGGAAGTTGTATAGTTATTAATTGTGAAAGTTTAGAAATTTTAGCAATGGTTGATTATCCAGAAATTAATAATAATTTTTTCTATTTAACTCCTTCGAGCATTTGCGAATCCTTTGAGCCTGGTTCAATTTTTAAATTAATAATTTTGGCAACGATTTTGAACTTTTATGAAAAAGAAATTTTTTTGAAAGAACGCTATGATTTACGAAGTGGATATTTACAAGTAGGAAAAAGAAAAATTTATGATGCCGAAAGGAAAAAATTAGGTATTGTTGATTTTTTTGATATTTTTATTTATTCTTCTAATATTGGTGTTTCTCAGTTAGCCTTAAGAATAAAAAAAGAGGATTTTTATAAAATGGTTAATAAATTTGGTTTTGGTAAAAAAGTAGATATCGGAATTCCTAACGAAGATATTGGTTTTATTCCTTATTTTAAAGAGAAAAATCTTCCTGATATTGATTTTTGTAATAATGCTTTTGGTCAGGGAATCAGAACAAATTTATTACAAATTGCTTTAGCTTATTTAGCGATTGCTCAAAATGGTTATTATGTGAAGCCAATTCTTGTTAAAAAAATTGGTGAGCAAGTATTTAAGCCTGAAACAGTGGAGAAGATAATCGATGAAAAAAATGTTGAGATAATAAAAGAAATTTTATCTAATGTGTGCACTAAGGGAACAGGAAAGTTAGCTGTTTTTTCCGAGGATATTAAAGTTTGTGGGAAAACGGGTACTGCCCAAAAATTTGATAAACAAACGAAAAGTTATTCAACTACAAAATCTACCATTTCCTTTATTGGCTTTTTTCCGATGGAAAAGCCAAAAATTTTGATTGTTATTTTGTTGGACGAACCACAAAAAAGTAGGTTTGCCTCTGAGGGAGTATGCCCGATTTTTCGAAATATTGCTTATAAACTGTGGTATATTAGAAATGACATAGCCAATTTTAAAAATGAGATTAAAAGAATTAATTAAGGAAATAAATAATTTAGAAATTGTGGGAGAAAAAGATATTATAATCGAAGGAATTACCTCTTTTTCTAAAAAGGTGAAAAAAAATTATCTTTTTGCCGCTATTCCTGGATTTAAAACCGATGGTTTTCTTTACTTAGAAGAAGCAATGAAAAGGGGTGCAATTGCTTTTTTATTGCCGAAAGAAAGAAAAAAAGATTTAAATAAAAAAAATGAATTTACTTACCTTTACACTAATGAAATAAGAAAAGTATATTCCCTTATTTGTAAAAATTTTTATTGCCAAGCAGATGATAATCTTGTTTTAATTGGAATTACCGGAACCCAAGGTAAAACTACGACAACTTATTTAACCAAACATATTCTAAACTCTTTTAATATTTCTACTGGTTTGATAGGAACTATCGCCCATTTTGACGGTGAAAATTGGATGAAGGCTTTAAATACTACTCCCGAAAGTGAGCTTATTTATTCTTTACTTAATAAACTTTATAAAAAGAATATCAAATATTGTTTAATGGAGGTGTCTTCTCACGCTTTAGCATTAGACAGAGTGTACGGATTAAACTTTGAGATAGCGGGATTAACAAATTTGGGCCATGATCATTTAGATTTTCATAATAATATTGAAGATTATAAAAAGAGCAAAAAAAAATTATTTGAATATATAAGAAATAATGGGTGGGCAATTATTAACATAGATGATAGTTTTGGAAAAGAATTAATTGAAGATTTAAATAAAAAAAATATAAATGTAATTACTTATGGAATTAATTCTTTTGCTTTTATAAAAGGTGAGATCTTAAAAGTAGATTTAAATGGAATGGAATTTATTATTAAAATTAATAATGAGAAAGAGATAAAAGGAAAAACAAAAATTTTTGGGAAATTTAATTTATATAATATCCTATTAAGTTTTGGAATTGCTAAGATTTTGGGACTTGCTGAAGAGGATATTTTAAAAAAAATTGAGAATTTTAAAGGAGTGCCGGGAAGATTAGAAAAAATAGAGAATGATTTAGGAATTAATGCTTTTGTGGATTTTGCTCATACTCCAGAGAGTTTGAGAGAAGTTCTTAGAACTCTTCGACCTTTCAGTAAAAAGTTAATTTTAATTTTTGGATGCGGAGGCGAAAGAGATAAAGAGAAAAGACCGGCGATGGGGAAAATAGCTTGCGAATTTGCGGATATGATAATTATTACCCAAGATAATAGTCGAACGGAAAATTTTAAAAGTATTTTGAGAGATATTTTAAAAGGCATAAATAAGGAGATATTTATAGAAGAAGATAGAAGAAAAGCGATTGAAAAAGGGGTTTCTCTAGCCAAAAAGGGAGATACTGTTTTAGTAGCTGGAAAAGGACACGAGGATTACCAGATTATCGGAGACCAAATTTTCCATTTCAGTGATCAAGAAGAATTAAAAAAGGTTTTGGAGAGATGTTGTACTTAATTTTCTATCCATTAAGAGATATTTGGATCGGTTTTAATCTTTTTCGTTACATAACTTTTCGAGCTTTTTGTGGCAGCGCTTTAGCAATTATTTTAGTGTTATTATTAGGAAAGAAAACAATTAATTATTTAAAAAATAAAAATTTTATACAACCAATAAGAGAATTTATGCCGGAAGAGCATTTAAAAAAAAATACTCCTACCATGGGTGGAATTTTAATTGTGGTGGCTAGTTTGATTTCCTTTTTGCTTTTTGCCGACATTACAAATCGGTATATAATTTTAGGTATTTTATCTTTTGTTGCTTTTGCTGTTTTGGGTTTTTTTGATGATTATTATAAAATTAAAAGAAAAAAGGGATTAGATATTAAAACAAAATTGATTTTCCAGAGCATAATAATTTTTCTTTTGATCTTATTACTTTGTTTTTGGGCAGAGGATAAACAATTAAGAGGAATAACCCAGGTTCTCTTTTTTAAAAATATTCTTCTTAATTTCCAAAGTTTTTATCCAATAATTGCTTTCATTTTTATGTTGATAGTAAGTAACGGAATAAATTTTACTGATGGGTTAGATGGTTTAGCAGCTGGGTTGATTGCAATTTGTAGCGGAGTATATGCAGTTCTTGCTTACTGTGGCGGTAATTTTAAAATTGCGGATTATTTAAATTTACTTTACATTAAAGAGGCAGGAGAATTAAGTATTTTTGCTTTAATTTTAATGGGAGCCTGTTTGGGATTTCTATGGTTTAATACTCATCCAGCAGAAGTCTTTATGGGTGATGTGGGTTCTTTGCCCTTAGGAATGATGTTAGGCTATTTAGCATTAGCTAGTAAACAAGAAATATTATTTATTTTTGCTGGCGGCATATTTCTTTTAGAATTTTTGTCTGTTTTTTTACAAGTAATTTATTTTCGTCTTACCAAAGGCAAAAGAATTTTTCGAATGGCGCCATTGCATCACCATTATGAAGTAAAAGGAGAAAAAGAAGAAAAGATTGTGGTCCGATTTTGGATTATCGGTGTCCTTTTAGGAATAATTGCGTTAGCAAGTTTAAAAATAAGATGAGGTATTTAATATTAGGATTAGGAAGACAGGGTAAAGGAATTGTTGAATTTCTTTTAGAAAACAATGAAATTGTTTATGGATATGACCAAAACGAAGAAAAAAAGGAAGATTTTTTAAAATATAAAAACTTTCAATGGGTAAGAGAAGAAGATATTAAGAAATTGAAAAATATAAAAAACCTGGTTGCGATAGTAAGTGCGGGAATTAATGACGAAAATCCAGTGTTAAAGAAGATAAATGAATTTTGTTCGGCTATTTCTGATATTGAATTTGTTTATTCTTTTATAAAAAATACCACAATTATTGCTATTACTGGTACTAATGGAAAATCAACTACTACTTGTTTAATCGGAGAAATTTTATTAAAAGATAAAAGAAAAGTTTTTTATGGAGGTAATCTTGCGCCTGGAAAGCCGGCTATTGAGGCAGCACGATTAAAAAAAGAGTTTAATGTATTAGAAGTTTCTTCTTTCCAATTAGCACGAATAAGAAATTTTAAACCTAATATTGGCGTTTTGTTAAACATTAATTACGAACATTTAGATTGGCATAAGAGTTTTGAGGAATACCAAAGAATTAAAATGAGAATTTTCGAAAACCAAACAGAAAAAGATTTTTGTGTAATAAATAAAAATTTAATATCCAATCCTTATTTTAATGTTCGCTACCCAATAATAAAAATTTTTTCTACAGATGATAAATTTAGTGATGCTTATTATGATAAAATAAAAAAGAAATTTTTTATAAATTTTAATGATCATACACATCCAGTTATAAATATGGAAGAATTAAAATTTATTGGAAAAGTTTATTATGAGAATATTTTAGCTACTATCTTGATTAGCAAAATCTTAGGAATTAGTGAAAAAAATTTAATAGAGGGTTTAAAGAATTTTAAAGGATTGCCTCATCGTTTAGAATTGGTGAGAGAAAATAATGGAGTTAAATATATTAATAATTCAATGTGTACCAACCCAACCGCCGGTACGAAATCATTGCTTGTTTTTAACAAAAAAGTAATTTTGATTACTGGTGGAAAAGAAAAAAACTTACCCTTAGAAGATTACATTGAAACTATTTCTAAGAAAGCAAAATATGTAATATTGTTTGGTGAAAATAAAGAAAGATTAAAAAAAGAGCTTATAAAAGTGAATTACCGAAATTTCTTCTTGGCTGAATCACTTAAAGAAGCGGTGGTTAAAGCTAAAGAAATAAGTAAGAAAGGAGACATAGTTCTCTTTTCTCCTGCTTTTGCTAGTTTCGATTATTTTCAAGATTTTATTGAGCGGGGAGAGAAATTTAAAAAATTTGTATATGAAATTGAAAAAGATAAAAATTGATTTAATCTTTTTGGAAATTATTTTATTTCTTACTTTTTTTTCTCTTCTGGCGATTTACTCTTCCACTATGATTGAAGGTTCGATTTATTTTAAAAAACATCTTTTAAGAATAATTTTGGGTATTTTGGCATTTTTCTTAGGTATTCTTATTCCTTATGAATTTTGGAGTGGGCGACGGGCAAAAATTCTGTATATTTTTTCTTTAGTTATCCTCTTTTCCACAGTCCTTTTTTCTAAGACAATTAGACAATTCTCTTTTCTTTCTTTGAAATTTCAACCGCAAGAATTTTGTAAAATTGTTTTACTCTTTTTTGTTGCTGATTTTTTAGCGAAAGTAAAAGAAAAAAAAGAGTTAAGTAAATTTCGTAAAGAATTTTTCTTAATAATTTTATTAATTTTTTTAATTCTTCTCCAACCAGCAATTGGTACCGCAGTAATTTTGTTTTTAACAGTGCTCATAATGTTATTATTTGCTGGGATAAAACTTTCTATTGTTTTTCTTTATGTTTTAATCGTTTTATCTTTTATTTTTGCTGGAATAAATACTTTCCCTCATGCCAAAAAAAGATTTGAAAAATTTAAAGAAGGCAAGATTTATCAGCAATATCACTCCAAGATAGCAATTGGTTCGGGAGGTTTATTAGGAAAAGGATTAGGATGTGGTAAACAAAAATTTAAATTTATTCCTAAAATTCATACCGATTTCATTTTTGCAGGAATGGCTGAAGAGTTAGGATTTATCGTTATTTTATTCTTATTATTTGGTTATTATTTTATTCTAATTAGAGGGATAACCATTGCCCAACATGCCAACAGTCATTTTAGTAGATTTTTCGCCATTGGTTTTACTTTTATGCTTTCTTTTTATATTTTTATACATATCTTTTCTGCCTTCGGTTTAATTCCAGTGACTGGACAACCTTTGCCTTTTATGTCTTATGGCGGGAGCGCTTTAATAAGTAATCTTTTTGCTATTGGAATAATATTAAATATTTCCCGTGAAGGAAGAATTCCTTATGAAATATAATGTTTTTATTGGTGCCGCTCTCACTGGAGGTCATATAATGCCAGGAATAAGCATTTGCGAAGAATTAAAAAAGTTTAATTTTAATTGTATATTTTTAGGTAAAAAAGGAGGGATTGAAGAAGATATATATAAAAATTATAACGTCACTTATCATTTACTACCCACATATCATCCTTTTGGCAAAGGACTAAAAGAAATGTTTTTATTTTTTCTCACCTTAGTTTATAATATACTAAAATTATTATATCTTTATTGGCGTTTTAAACCAAAAGCTTTAATTGCTACCGGGAATTATTTTTGTATATTGCCAATTTTAATTACAAAAATATTTTTTAAGCCAGTTTATCTTTTAGAGCAGAACGCAGTTTTGGGTAGGACTGTTAAATATTTTTCAGTTTTTGCAGAAAAAGTTTTCTTAGGGTTCCCGATTTTCAATGAACATTTATCAAAAAAAGGGAAGTTTGTTTATACCGGCAATCCTTTGCGAAAAGAAATCGTGGAAGAAAGTTTAAAAAACAAAGAAGAAAAATTTTGTGTAATTTTAGGAGGAAGTTTAGGAGCTAAAAAATTAGTTGAAATAGGTATAAGGTTGGCGGAAGAGTTCCCCCAGGAGTATTTTTTAATTCAAATCGGGAGAGAGAAAAATGGAAAAACGATGGAAAAGAAAAAATTAAAAAATGTGAAAATTTTCAATTTTGAATTGAACATCCAAGAATATCTAAGAAAAGCAAAAGTAGTTATCGCGCGGGCAGGAGGAATAACAATTTCTGAAATTTTATGTTTCAGTATTCCAACAATTTTTATCCCTTATCCATTGGCAAAGGATAATCATCAACAAAAGAATGCCCAATATGTGGCTCAATATACTGGGACATTTTTTTCAAGCGAAGAAAATTGGGAATATATAAGAGAAAAGTTTTCCTTATTAATTAATAATGAAGTCATAAGAAGCAGAATAAAAGAGAATATGAAGAAATTGGCAAAAAGGGAAGGAACAACTTTAATTGCTAAGTTTATCATTAAAAAAATTAAAAATGAAAAAAAGTGAATTAATTTTTATTAAAAAAAGATGGCAAATAAAAAAAATTCATTTTGTTGGCATTGGTGGTAGTGGAATGTCCGGTTTGGCATTAGTTTTAAAAAATTTAGGCTTTGAAATTTCCGGTTCGGATATTAAAAAAACTTCTTTAACAGAATTTCTAGAAAAAAGCGGAATAAAAGTATATTATTCTCATTGTAAAGAAAATGTAAGAGGTATCGAATTGGTAATTTTTTCTTCAGCAATACCTCCCTCCAATCCTGAATTGATTTATGCGAAAGATTTAGGTATCCCGGTAATTCCTCGGGCAGAAATGTTGGGTGAATTAATGCGGATGAAATATTCAATAGCTGTTTCTGGTACCCACGGAAAGACAACAACTACCTCTTTAATTGCGCATGTTTTAGAATTTGCTAAAGAAGATCCGACGGTAATTATTGGTGGAAGAATATTAAGTATGAATAGCGGCGCTAAATTAGGTAAGAGTGATTATTTAGTTTGCGAAGCCGATGAATCGGATAAAAGTTTTTTAATGCTTTTTCCCACAATTGCAGTTGTTACGAATATTGAACCAGAGCATTTGGATCATTATAAAGATCTAATTTCTTTAAGAAACGCTTTTTTGGAATTTTTAAATAAACCTCCGTTTTTTGGGTTATGTATAATTAATGAAGATGATCTTAATTTAAAAGAGATGAAAAATCTAATAAAAAGAAGGGTTTTGAGTTATGGTTTTTCAGAAAAAGCGGATTTTCAAATCAAAAATGTTAATTTACATAAGAATTTTTCATCTTTTGATATATTTCATAAAAATCAAAAATTTATATCTCTAAAAATCCCTTTATTAGGAATTCATAATGTTTTAAATGCTACCGTTGCTGTAATTGTGGCAAAAGAATTAGGAATAAATAAAGAGAAAATTAAAAGAGCATTAAGGATTTTTCAAGGTATCGAACGACGGTTAGAGAAAAAAGGAAGAAAAGCAGGAATAATTTTCTATGATGACTATGCTCACCATCCTACCGAGATAAAAGTTACTTTAAAGGCTTTAAGGCAAAGGCACCCTACTAACCGGATAATTACCGTATTTCAACCCCATAGATATACTAGAACTTTTTATCTTTGGAAAAATTTTTGTGAAGTTTTTGACGAAGCTGATATCGTTGTGATAACAGAAATTTACCCAGCAAATGAAGCTCCAATACCAGGAGTAAGTGGACGATTAATTTATGATGCAGTGATTTCTAAAGAAAAGAATAAAGAAGTTTATTATTTAGAAACCTTTGAAGAAATATATGAAACAATAATGAAAAAAGCCAAAAAAGGAGATGTGGTAATAACTTTAGGTGCGGGAAATATTAAAGAATTATGCGAAAAATTTTTAAAGAAATAAAAGAAGTTGAGATAGCGGAGGATTTCTCTTTAAACAAAATATCTTCTATTGGTGTTGGAGGAAAAATTAAGTATTTATTGAAAGTTAAGAATAAAAATTATTTGCCAGTTTTAAAAGAAGCTATTGAAAAAGAAAAAATTAAATATATTTTTATTGGGAAACTTAGTAATCTTCTCTTTCCTGATGGGTACTTAGATGGAATAGCAATTCAATATCAAGATAATTCTTTTGAACGATTAGAAGAAAATCCGCTAATAGTAAAAGTTGGAGCAGGTATAAGTTTAACAAACTTAATTTTAAAGCTGCAAAATTTTTCTTTCTCAGGTTTGGAGCCTTTAATTGGGATTCCTGGAAGTTTAGGCGGTGCCGTGAAAATGAACGCGGGAGCTTTTGGAGTTTCAATAGCAGATTTTATAAAAGAAATAGAGATTTTTTCATTTAAAGAAGGTTTTAAAATCATAAAAAAAGAAGATATTAATTTTGGTTATCGTTATTCTTCTATTAGAGATGAAGAATTAATAGTTAGTGTAATTTTAATGTTAAAGAAAGAAGATAAGAAACATTTAATTGCAAAATACTTGAAAATAAGAAATGAAAAATTTCCTAAAGGAAAATCCTTAGGCTGTATTTTTAAAAATCCTAACGGCTTTCCTGCTGGTAAATTGATTGAAAGCGTTGGTTTTAAAAATTTTCGTGTGGGCGATGCGGTTATTTCTGATAAACATGCTAATTTTATTATTAATATGAAAAAAGCTAGGTTTTTAGACATTTATGAATTAATTCAGATTGTTAAAGAGAAGGTATATAAAAAATTTAATATTTTATTAGAAGAAGAGATAAAAATAGTGGATTTTTAAATATGCGAAAAAAAATCATTACTACTTTGGATTTAGGAATCACTACTGTTAAATGTTTAATTAGTGAAATTGATCCGCAAGAAAAAATAAACATTTTAGGATTTGGCGAATCAGAGATAAAAGGTTTTGACAAAGGAATTGTGATTGATAGTGAAAGAGCTTACGAGTCTCTTAAATTAGCAGTTACAGAAGCCGAACAAAAAGCTCAGATTAAAGTAAAAAAAACAACAATAATTGTCGGTTTACAAGGTGAATATATAAAAGAATTGCGTGGTGAAAGTGGTAAAGACGATTTTACAAGGCCAGTTCAAGAAGAGGATTTAGTAGAAGTAAAAAGAAAAGCTCAAAGAATTTCCTTGCCTTCAGAATTTGTGGTTTGGCAATTAATTCCTTTAGAATACATAATTGATGGAATGGTAGGAATAAAAAAACCTTTAAAAATGCCGGTTTATAATAAATTGACTTTAAAAGCATTACTTTTGACTATTCCTCGGAGTAGTTTAAAAACAATTGTTGAAATTTTTCAAGAATTAGAATTTAGAAAATTTGAATTAATTTTTCAGAATGCAATAATTGGTTTAGGAGTTTGTGAAGAAGAAGAATTAGATAGAGGAGTAGCAATTTTGGATATCGGCGGTGGAGTAAATTTCGGAATTTATAAAAATGGCGAATACCAAGTTGGCTTCAATTTAAATCTTGGTGGAGTTTCAATAACTAATGATATTGCAGTAGTATTTTTAACCCCTTTTCATTATGCTGAAAAAATTAAGAAAGAATTTGGTTTAGCTTCTCGTGATGCGGTGATTGATGATTTACCAATAGAAATAATTAACTATTCGGGAGAAATAAAAAAACGAATAACCCAAAGTCAATTATCTCAAGTTATCGAATATCGATTGCGGGAAATTTTATGTTTAGTAAAGCAGGAGTATGAAAAAATAAAAGAAGAGAAGACTCTTCCATTAAGCATTGTGGTTACGGGAGGCGTAGCCAATACAACGGGAATTGCAAAATTGGTAGAAGAGATTTTTTCTTTACCCACCAGGGTTGGATTTCATCAATCAATAAAAGAAAAAATTTTACCCAGTGACTTTGTTAACCCTAAGTATGCTACTTTAATTGGATTGGTTGAATATAAATTAAAAAAGAAGGATTACTTGCCAGTAAAAGATGTCGATTTTTTTGATAAAATAAAAAATTGGATTAAAAAAAGATTTAAATTATTTTTAGGAGAAGAATAAAAAGGAGGATAAAATGATTTATCCTTGTGAAAAAATAAATAAACTAAAAATAAAAATTTTTGGAATAGGAGGTGGTGGAGGAAATATTTTGAATGCCTTAATAAACCACCACCGGCAAGCAAATTTTCAATTAAAAAATATTTGCTTTGAATACTTTGCACTCAATACCGATGTAATTTCTTTAAAAAACTCTTTGGCAATAAACAAAATTCAATTGGGGAAAAATTTGACCCAAGGATTCGGTTCTGGAGGAAATCCAGAAATTGGAGAACAGGCAGCAATAGAAAGTGAGAAAGAGATTCGAGAAAAAATTAAAAATACAGATTTATTAATATTGATTTCTTGTTTAGGAAAAGGTACTGGTAGCGGAGCAACTCCGAAAATTGTCGAATGGGCAAAAGAAGAAAATATATTAACATTGATAATCACTGTCAAACCCTTTAATTATGAAGGTAATGTAATAAATATGATTGCCAAGAATTCTTTAGAAAAAATCGAAAACCTCTTCCCTTCGGTAGTAGTAATTTCTAATAATCAAATAAAAAAGAAATTAGGTAGCATAAAAATGGAAGAGACATTTCAGGTTATAAATTGGATGCTTGCTATCGGTCTTACCGATTTAATAAGAGTAATTGATAATTCTCATCTAATAGGAATAGATTTTGCCGACATAAGAAATATAATTAATGAAAAAGGGAGAGGAATGATTGTTTACGGCGAAGAGGAAGATCAAGAAAAAGTTTGTGAAACCTTGTTTAATTCACCCTTATTTGATAATAATATTGAATATGCCAAAAACCTTCTTATTTGGATTTGTGGAAATGATTCAATAACATTAGAAGCAGCAAGTAATATCTATGAGAAGATTTCTAAAAAATTGAATAGTAATACGAGAATTCAATTCACTTTTTTAAAAAATAAAAATATGGAGAAAATACGAGTAGGATTTTTTGCTTCCGGACTTTTTAAAGAGGCAATTGACGAATGGGAAAAAGATATGATTTTGGAAAAATTACAAGAAGGAGAGATAGAAAAGGAATTAAAATTACCTAATCCCATAGAGAAGAAGTTAGATAAAAGTAATTTAGTTTTACCCACGATACTTAGAATGTTGTTCTAATTTATTTATAACGATAAATAATCCGGCCACGAGTTAAATCATAAGGAGAAAGCTCTACCGTAACTCGGTCACCTTTTACTATTTTAATAAAATGAATTCTCATTTTCCCTGAAACATGGGCTAAGACAATATGACCATTATCTAATTGGACACGGAAAAAAGCATTAGGTAAAACTTCAATAACTGTTCCATCTATTTGGATAACATTTTTCTTTTTTTCTTCTTTACTCATTAATTGTCAATATTTCTGCTTTATTTTTACTAACTAAAATAGTGTGTTCAAAATGAGCTGAACAACTGTTATCAGCAGTAACGACTGTCCAGCCGTTTTCTTTAGTAATCACTTTTTCTGTTCCTAAATTTACCATTGGTTCAATTGCCAGAGTCATTCCTGTTTTTAAAATTAATCCATTCATTTGAGGGAAATAATAATTAGGTACAATCGGGTCTTCATGGAGTTGTAAACCAATTCCGTGTCCACATAATTCCCGAACAACAGAAAAACCATTTTTTTCTACATAATTTTGAATTTTTTTACTAATTGCTAATAGAGGATTATTTTCATAAGCCTCTTCGATTCCTAAATAAAGAGCTTTTTCAGTTACTTCAATTAATTTTTTGATGGGGGATGGGACTTTTTTACATATAAAGGTTTTTGCTCCGTCTGCATAATAACCATCTTTTTTTACACCAATATCAATTTTAACCACATCACCTTCTTTTAACTTTCGATCGTCAGGAATTCCGTGGACAACTTCTTCATTTAAACTAATACATATGGCGGAAGGAAAACCCTTATAACCTAAAAAAGCTGGATAGGCATCTTGGGAGTAAATAAAATCAGCACAAATTTTTTCTATTTCCTTTAAACTTATTCCTGGCTTTATCTCTTTTTCGATTAATTTAAGGGTTTTCGCCACAATTATTCCTGCTTTTTTTATTTTATCAATCTCTCTTTTTGATTTAATATAAATCGCCATAATTTTTAATTATCTTTATAATTTCTGAATAAACATAATCTCTTCCTAAATTGCCGTTTATCCGATATAAATTATTTTTCTTTTCATAATAGTCTATCAAAGGTGAGGTGTCGCGGTAATAAATATTAATTCTTTCTTTAATTACTTCTTCTTTATCATCGTCTCTTTGGATTAATTTGCTATTGCAAAAGTCACAAGTATTTTCTATTTTTGGTTTCTTAAAATTTAAATTATAAATTGCACCGCAGTTTTCACACACTCTTCGGGCAGTTAATCTTTTAATAATTTCTTCTTCACTTAGTTCAATAAGAAAGCAAAAATTTACTTTTTTATTTTTTTGTAAAAGAGATTGATCTAAAGAGATAGCTTGGGATATGGTTCGGGGATAGCCATCAAAAACGATTTTTTTATTATAGTTTTCTTCTAAAAAATTTTTTACGATTTCAATGACAATTTCATCAGGAACTAATAGCCCCTTTTCTAAGTAATATTGTACTTTTTTACCTAAAGCAGTTTGTTTACTTATTTCCTGCCGGAAAAAATCGCCGGTAGAAAAATGATAAAAACCATCTTTTTCTTTTAATAACTCCGCTTGTGTCCCTTTGCCACTTCCTGGTGGACCGAATAATATTATTTTCATAAAATAAGTTTAATAAAATTGCTGGATTTATCAAGATTTAATAATTTGAATTTTAATTAAGATATTATAAAATTAAAAAAATATGGACGAAATAAAAGTTAGATGGATGAGAAGTAAAGATTTAGAAGAAGTTTTAAGAATTGAAAAAGAAAATTTTAAATTTCCTTGGAAAAAAAGTTATTTTGATTATGATTTAAGAAGACCCAATACTTATTGTTTAGTTGCGGAAATTGATAATAAAGTAGTTGGTTATCTTATTGCTTGGGAAATAGTAGATGAATTACATTTAGCAAATATCTCGGTCGATAGAAATTATCAGAAAAAGGGGGTTGGTACAAAATTAATTAACGAGATAATTGTAATTGCTCGTTTAAGGGAAATAAAAAAAATTTATTTAGAAACGAGGGTTTCTAACATTGGTGCCCAAAAATTTTACCAAAAATTAGGTTTTAAATATAGTTATTTAAGGAAAGGTTATTATAATGACGGTGAAGATGCTTGGATAATGGAGAAAGACCTATAAAGAATCATTGGTACTGATTATAACAAACAATTTCGGAGAGAGGTTTTCTGCTTCGTGGTAGTGGGTCTTCATTAGGATATCCCAAAGGAGTCAAAGCAATGATTTTTACATCGTCAGGACATTTTAAAATTCTTTTTACTTCCTTTTCATCATAGGCCCCAATCCAACAAGTTCCTAAGCCTTCATTAGCAGCTGCCAAGATAATATGTTCCATAGCAATTGCGCAATCAACGGGATAAGAGCTCCAATAACCGCCCATTCTTCCCCAGGCAATTTTTTCTAAGGCAACAATACAGATAACAATTGGTGCTTCGGCAATAAATTTCTGATTCCGACAAGCAGAAACTAATTCTTCTTTGATTTTTGGGTCATTAATTACAATAAATTTCCATGGCTGGATGTTCTTTGCCGAAGGAGCTAACCGGCCCGCTTCTAAAATTCTTTCTAAAACTTCTTTAGGGATTGGATCAGATTTGTAACTTCTTATACTCTTTCTTTTTTTAATTACTTCGTAAAATTCCATAATTTTTAATCTACTTAAAGCGCCTGACGCGATTTGAACGCGCGACCTGCGGATCCGGAGTCCGCCGCTCTATCCACTGAGCTACAGGCGCTTTTAAATAATTTTAACCTGATTGCTTAAAAAGTCAAATTTTTAAATTGAGGAATCAAAATATGAGTTCTTTAGGAGATCTATAATAAAATCATTCAGAGATGCTTAATAATACTACTTTCAAAGCATTGCTTTAATCAGGTTTAAAAGCAATATTTTTTTCTGATTAGGAAGTACTTTATTTTTCTTACTCTAAAATTTTTTTATATCGGTTATGAGACAGAATCTTTATTATCTCCTATATCCTAATTCTTTACCCTTCCCATCCCTTTATTTTCCGAAATCTTCTCACAAATTAATACAAAGTATCAGTAATTATATAATTTAATATAATCAAAAATTAAAAAAGTTAGGAGGAAAAAGTAAATGTGTTAAAATATAGTTAATTAAGCTAATATCGACATCCAAAAAGTTAAGATAAATTTCCCGCTCTTACTTTTATATGACTGGTAACAATGTCTTAGTCAGTACATTAAATTATTATAAAGACTTTAAAAATAAAGTCGAGAAGAAAAATTGATTTTTATTTCTTTTTCTTTAAATCCCTCTTTTAAACAATTGAATTCCCAATTAAAGAAAATATTTTGGTTCAAATTTTTTGTAAGCAAAATGGAAAAGTTGTAAGAAAAACCCTTTGGTTCATAATAAACTAACTCTAAGGGTAAAATCTCTTTTGGATAAATTCGGTAGGTTATTTCTAAAAAGGTAGTCAAATGAAAATCTTTTAAGATTTCACTAGTTTTTTCTGAGTTAAGGCTAATTTTTTTAATTAAATAATCTTTTTTAAATGGTAAGAAATAATGATAATAGATGAAAAAGATACTTGGTTTCAGATTTAAATTATAATTTTCTTTAAATTCTAAGAAGCTAGAAAAACCATAAGTTTTTTCTTTTTGGTAATAAAGTTCTTCTCTTTTCTTTTCTCCTTGCTCAAATTGGAAAAATTCAGTAAGACTTAATAATTTTGATAGTTCTTTTTTAACGGAAAGGAGATTTTCTAATCTTTTGTTTCTATAGTTTTCATATATCAAATCTTTATCTTCTTTTTGAGAATGATTTATTTTATAATTTATGGCCAAATTTTCTTTAGGATAGTAATCGATTAAGAATTGATAATCTAAATTTTTAGGATAAGTAAAATTTGAAGAAAAACTTATTTTTAACTTTTTTATTGGAAACCAAGAAAGACTGCTATTAAATTCTGCTTTAGAAATTCTTCTTCCTTTTCTTAAAGGGATAATCTCTTTTAAATATTCACCAAGAGAATCGGGATAATATTCATTAGTTATAGTATCTTTTGAATAATCACCTTCTCCTTTTTTTACCTTTATAAATCTTATCTCTTTAACAACTTTCTCTTCATTAGTAAATTTTTCGGAAAAAGCAAATTGGAAAATATTTTTAAAAAAATAATTAAGATTAAAATCAGAAAAAAAGGAGTTTTCAAAAAAGCCAATAATAAAATAGGTTTGGGGGTTATTTTGGTTAGTTATACCCAATTTAGCAATTTTCTTTTTCTTATTTAATTGATTTTTTTCTGTCTCTATTTCATAAGTTAAAAAAATTTTGCTTTCCTTAAAATAAAAATTAGTGCCCCAGAAATGAGTTAAGAAATATTTATTATTAGTATCTTTCTGATAAATAAAAGAATAGGTTGGATTAAAAAAATGATAGATTGGTGAGGTGGAGAAAGAGAAGGTTTTTCTATCATAATAATCTTTCTTTAAAGAGATTTCATTAAAAAAGAAATTTAATTTACTGACTCCAAAACAATTCCAATTTTTTTCCTTTTTCATCAATTCTAATTCATTAAGAAAACCTAAGTCTTTATTAGGAGAAAAGTTTATTTGAAAAGATGTTCTATTTTTCAAAGGGAAATTGAGTAATTCATCGTTTTTTAATTGAGAAAGAATTTGGTGGTTTTTAAATAGGTTAAGATTTTTAATAGACCAAAAGATTTTTTCTTTTTCATAAGAAAGAGCAAAATTTGTTCCGTAACCGTAGCAATTTGTGTCGCCAAAGGGTGAGAAAATATTTTCGTCCTTTTTATTAACGATTCCACCAAATTTAATATTTAAATTTTCATTAAAAGATATTACAAAATTAATTGAAGTAAAAAAATTTTCTTTCGGTAAATTTATTTTAGAATAGGGGAGATATTTTCCTTTGTTTTTGCCTACATAATAATAACAATTTTTTATATTATCATAATCATAGTCTCCCAGACTTTCGCCAGCAAAGGTAAAATTTACCAGATAACTACCTTTATTTTCGCCTACGTAGAAAAATATCTCGTCGGTTTTTTCATAGTCACCTTTATTTTTACCCACATAGCGGGCAGAATTTATGTAAGCTTTTGCTGTATCGTTGCCAATTTTTGTAAGATAGTTTTTTGTTTCATTATCAAAAAGTTCTCTTTTATTCTTATCCTTTTCCCAATAATAACTTATATTAGTTTTTATTGGTAAGCGAGTAGTTATTAGATTTAAACAATAATTATCTTTTTCATAAATCTCTTCTTCATATAAAAAATCTATTTCAATAAAATTGCGGGAAGTAATAATCCGACGATTGGTAAAAGTTATAAAACCAAATTCATAATCAATCACATAATCTTCATTGTTACCTCTTTTTAATAATTTACTATCTAAATATACCCTTTCACTATTTGGTAAAATTTTTATTGATTTATTCTTTTTTAGATAATAAGGTCCTTGGATAAAATCTTTACCATAAAATTGTATCTTTTCGTATTTAAAAGGAGTTGTTAAATAATGGAAATAAAGAGTTTCATAAGGATTTTTTTGGAAAAAAGAGGCACCTACACCTTGGGAAGGGAGCTTTCCAAAATGGGAAAAATCTATTTCTTTAACTTGATTTCCCCAAGTTAAAGAGAGGCTTTTTGTTTTCATTTTTAAATAAGAATTATCTAATTCTTTTACTAATAAACCTTCTTCTTTATTTTCCTTACCGTTAAAGAAGCCTTCAAAATTTATCTCATCAACATTACCGTTTAAAGAGAAATTTGTTTGTTGGTCAAGATTTATTCCTTCTTTGTTATGATAATTTAATTTAATCTCTTTTTCCCCCTCCAAAATAATATCAGAGTAACAGGTGTTAAAAGTGTCGTTGATTGAATCAGAGATAAAAAGAGAATTGGATTTTATCTTCTTTATAATAGGAGGAGATAAAAGGGGAGGTGAGAAGGGTAAATAAAGATAGGTGATTTTAAGAGTACAGGGAAGCAAAGGTGGTAATCTTTTAATCTCAATAACGCCTTTTTCATAGTTAATAAAATAATTCTCTTTTTTAACAAATTCTTTGTGAAAACAAAGGGTTTCAGAATTTTTTATAACTGGATAATTCTTTAGATAAATTATTAAATAACTATCATTTATTATAAAAGTTTCTTCCATTTTCAAATTGAAAAAGAGATAAAAACAAAGAAAAAAAGGATTCATTTAATAAAATTTTAATTTTAATAACTTTAAAGTCAATTAATTAAATATAGAAAGAAATTATCAATGGTGAATTTTCTAAATTGAAAAGCATTTTTATAATTGCCAATTTTTTATCATCTAAATTATTTAAAATCTAATTCTCTTAATGTAAACCAAATTACTACCTTTTATAAATAATTTCCAAGAAACTACCGATAGCAAGTATTAATAATTCACATATATATAGAAAATGAAATTAGAACTATATGAAAACATTTAATAATTTAAAAGATATTTTTCTTCTTGACTTTTCAAAAAATTTTGGTATTATAATTTTAATGTTTAAAGGGTTTAAAAAGGAGGAGCTAATAGGATATAAATGTTTTGTATGGAGAAAGAAGAAATTTATTATAAGCATAAAAGGTATTTAGATTTATTATTGCTCTTTTTCGTTTCAATTGTTGCTCTTCCTCTTTTCTTAATAATTTTTTTAATAATTAAATTAACTTCTCCTGGTTCGCTTTTTTATAAACACAAAAGAGTGGGACAGAATGATAAATCTTTTTATTTATATAAATTTCGGACGATGATGGATGGTGCAGAAAAGCTTTTACCTGAAATTTTAAAAAATGATGCTCAAGCCCGAGAAGAGTTTGAAAATGGATATAAATTAAAAAATGATCCAAGGGTAACTCCGATTGGGAAAATATTGCGGAAAACGAGTCTTGATGAGTTACCCCAATTAATAAATATCCTAAAAGGTGAAATGAGTTTCGTGGGGCCAAGACCAATTGTCGAAGAAGAAAAGGCTAAATATGGAGAATATTTACCACTGCTTTTAAAAGAGAAACCTGGTTTGACAGGACTTTGGCAGGTTTCGGGCAGAAATAATTTATCTTATGAAGAGAGAGTAGCTTTGGATATGGAATATATTCGTAAAAAAAGCTTGCGGTTAGATATAAAAATTATCTTAAAGACTATTTCGGTACTTTTTTCAGGGAATGGAGCGTATTAATAAATGATTTTTGTTACTGGTGGTGGTGGTTACATAGGTTCAGTAGTTGTTAGATTATTGGTAGAAAATGGTTACCAAGTAATTGTTTATGATAATTTATCCCGAGGGCATTTATCAGCAATTGATAAAAGAGCAATTTTTATTAAGGGTGACTTAGCTGACAAAGATTTACTTTCCAAGGTTTTTAAAAAATATCCAATAGAAGCGGTCCTTCACTTTGCTTCTTATATTGAAGTGGGTGAATCAGTAAAATATCCTACCCTTTTCTTTGATAATAATGTTAAAAATTGTATAAATTTGCTTAACGGTATGTGTGAAAATGAGTGCTTTAAAATAATCTTTTCTTCTTCGGCAGCAGTTTACGGCGAGCCGATCGCCGTGCCGATTAAAGAGGATCATCCTTTATTGCCAATAAATCCCTATGGAGAAACAAAAAGATTGATTGAAGAATTACTTTTCTCTTATGAAAAATATTGTGGTTTAAAATTTATCTCTTTGAGGTATTTTAATGTTGCCGGTGCTTATGATAATTTAGGAGAAGACCATCGACCGGAAACACATTTAATTCCCTTGATTGTAAAAGCAGCATTAGGAAAGGAAAAGATTTTTAAAATTTATGGTAATGATTATCCAACAAGAGATGGAACCTGTATTAGGGATTATATCCATGTGTATGATTTGGCAATTGCCCATATTTTAGCCCTGAAAAAACTTCTCCAAGAAGAAAAAAGTGAGGTTTATAATTTAGGAAGTGAAAATGGTTATTCGGTAAAAGAGGTCTTTGAAACGGCTTGCGAAGTTATTGGTAAAGAAATTCCTTACGAAGTGGCGGAAAGGAGACCCGGAGATGTACCGATATTAATCGCTTCCTCAGAAAAGATAAAAAAAGAATTGGGATGGAAAAGAGAGAAGGATGATTTAAAAATAATTATCAAAGATACCTTTGAATGGCAGAAAAATTTTCCTACTGGTTATCCAGATTAAACTAAAATATTATCAATTAAACGGGCTTTCCCGAAAAAAACTGCCAAAGCGATACAAACTTTACTAGTAATTTCTTTTGCTGGTTCTAAAGTTTTCGCATCGACAATTTCAATATAATCAATCTTACCCGAACTTTCAGTAGTAATAAGTTTTTCCATTTCTTTAATTATCTTTTCGGGATTTTTTTCTCCTTCCTTTATCATTTTTTTTGCTAATATCAATGACCGATAAAGGACCGAGGATTCTTTCCTCTCCTTTTCGGTAAGATAAATATTTCTTGAACTACACGCCAATCCGTCTTTTTCACGGACCGTTGGTGCTACAATAATTTTGATATCAAAATTTAGGTCTTTCACCATTTTTTTTATAATCACTGCTTGTTGATAATCTTTTTGACCAAAAATAGCAATATGGGGTTTTACAATGTTAAATAATTTAGTAACTACCGTTGCCACTCCTTCAAAATGGCCTGGTCGAGAATGGCCACAAAGTCCTTCTGAGAGTTTTTTAATTTGGACATAAGTGAAACAAGGTTCCGGATACATTTCTTTTTCATTGGGATAAAAGATAATATCTACTCCTAACTCAGCCAGCAATTTTTTGTCTCTTTTAAAATTTCGTGGATAAGTCTGGTAATCTTCTTTTGGACCAAATTGTAAAGGATTAACGAAAATACTTACAACACAGATGTCGCTTTTCCTTTTAGCAATTTTAACCAGACTTAAATGTCCTTCGTGTAGATATCCCATTGTTGGCACAAAACCAATAATTCTTCCTCTCTCTCTTAATCGGTCAGCAATCTTTTGCATCTCCTTTATTTTTTTAACAACTCTCATTGGTTTTAAAACTATGTTCTTCCTTAGGAAATTCTCCTTTTTTTACTTCCTCTAAATATTCTTTCACTGCCTTTTTTATTATTGTTAATAAATCAGCATATCTTTTAACAAACTTGAATTTCTTTTCATTTAGTCCTAACATATCATGAATTACAAGAATTTGACCATCGCAATAAGGGCCGGCTCCAATACCGATGGTTGGGATTTTCAATTTTTCAGTAACTGTTTTAGCAGCTTCCATTGGAATTTTTTCTAAAACTATGGCAAAACAGCCAGCTTCTTCCAATAAAAAGGCTTCTTTTAATAATTTTTCCTGTTCCTCCTTTGTTCGAGCTTGTAATCTGTATCCACTCAACTGATGGACAGATTGAGGTGTTAATCCCAAATGTCCCATAACCGGAATTCCAAATTTAACTAAATGTTCAACAATTGGTAAAACCGGCTCACCACCTTCTAATTTTACTGCTTGGGCACCGGCTTTTAAAAATAAACCGGCATTTTTTAATGCCTCTTCTTTAGAAATTTGATAGGACAAAAAAGGCATATCACTAACAATAAATGCTCTCTTTACCGCTCGAGTAACTGCGGAAGTAAACATTAGCATTGCTGAAAGGTCAATGGGTAAAGTAGTTTCGTAACCAAAGACTACATTGGCAGCCGAGTCGCCAACCAATATTAAATCTACGCCTGCCTCATCTAAAATTTTTGCGGTAAGATAATCATAGGCAGTAAGAGCAACGATTTTTTCTTTTTTCTCTTTCATTTTTAATAATAAATCAATCGTTACTTTCATATTAAGCT
This sequence comes from Caldifarciminota bacterium, assembly GCA_039801885.1. Taxonomy (GTDB): domain Bacteria; phylum Hydrothermota; class Tepidihabitantia; order Tepidihabitantales; family DTDR01; genus DTDR01. The sequence goes on along the minus strand of JBDRVN010000013.1, from coordinate 6,306 downwards.
AAAAACTTTCTTCCTTCTTTTAAATTTTCAATGGTAATTACTAAATCCCTAAAAGTTTTTGGATTTTCTAAATAACGATAGCTTTCTGTATTCACAATTAAAATAGGCGACCGAGAATAATGAAAGAAAAATTTGTTATAAGAATTATTGAGAGCTATTAAATATTCCCAATCAATTTTCCTTTCGTATTCTCGCTCACTTTTTTTAAGACGCTCCCAAAGGGTTTCTAAATTAGTTTGTAAAAAAATTATTTTTGTTGGTTTTAAACTAAGATCTTTTTCTAAAAGTTGAAAAATTCTTTCGTAGATATAATATTCTCTTTCCGATAGATTAATACTGGCATAAATTTTATCTTTTTCTAAAGTATAATCGCTGACAATTTTTTTCTCGGAAAATAGAGAAAGTTGATTTAAATTTAGTTGTTGTTGATACCGGGTAAGGAGAAAAAAAAGTTGGGTTTGAAAGGCATAAACTCTTTTATTTTCATAAAAATTTCTTAAAAAAGGATTTTCTGATTTATCTAATATTAACTCTGCTTTCCAATAAGTAGCCAATTTAGTAGCCAAAGCAGTTTTACCAACGCCCATAATACCTTCTATTGCGATAAATTCAATTTCTCCTTTTTCCATATTTTTATACCGTTGGTCCTGATTTCTTTAACCAATTCTTTTAAAGATTTTTTAACTAATGGATGATAAAAATCCGGAGCTACTTCTAATAAAGGGATTAAAATAAAATTTCTTTTTAAAATTTGGGGATGAGGGATTTTTAAATTTTTTTCATTAATAATTTCTGAATTATAAAAAAGGATATCGATGTCTAAGAGCCGAGGAGCATTTTTGAAAAACCTTAGGCGGTAGAATTTGTTTTCAATTTTTTTTATAATCTTTAAAACTTCTTGCGGCGAAAGGCTGGTTTGAAAAATTCCTACGGTATTAATAAAAGAAGGTTGAAAAATAAAGCCTACCGGTTTAGTAAGATAAAAAGAAGAAATCCGTTCCGGATAGAGATTAAATTTTTTTAAAAGATAGAATGCCTTTTCAATATTTCTAACCCGATTTCCAATATTACTGCCAAAGGATAGAACAATTTTCTTCATTTATTAAAGATACTTAAAAATCTAAATTTTGTCAATAAATTTACTGGCTAAATCTTCAAAATTTTTGCGCCATTTTTGATATTCACTAAATTCAGTAATGTTTATTGCTAACCACTGATAAAAATTTTTCTCCGGCAATAAGGGTAAATAATATTTTGTAGTTGATTCATAAACAGTTAATAAATAACCCACAGGTTTTTTATTTAATAATTCAATTGTTTCAATCAAGTTCCTTAAAGATTGATTAAACTTATCTTCGGGAAAGTAATTTGGTTGGTTAAGAAAAATTCCCCATTCGCATTGGATTAAGGCTTTAAGTTCTGACTGATAAAAAACACCCAAGTCAATGATTCTTCCTTTTATATTTATACCAGCCCGAACTAACCAGTTGGGCAGTGTCAAAAAATAACGGCGGGCATGATAATAAGTAATTACTTTTAAATCTTCTTTGGAAAAGATGCGTAAAGAAAGTAAATCTTCTTTTATTTTAACCAAAAATTGACCGGTTAAAAATTGGTTAAAAGTTTGATAGCTCATTTATGGATGAAAAAATTCTGTTAAAATTGTTATCAAAAATATACCGAAGATAAAAATAATTAATGAATAAATGCTCTTTTTTAATTCTATTTCTCGATGGAGTTCTGGAATAATATCAGAGGAAGCAATGTAAAGAAAATTACCGCCGGCAAGAGCCAGAAGGTAAGGTAAAAAAAATTCGAATTTTTCTAAAAAAAAGTAGCCACTGATTGCGCCAAGAATTGCGGTAAGGGCAGTAAGAAAATTATAAACTAATGCCTTCTTTTTGGTATAGCCACCGTAAACAAGAATTGCGAAATCACCTATCTCTTGTGGTATTTCATGGGCAATTACTCCTAAGGTTATTAATAACCCGGTTTTTAAAGAAGTTAAATAACCAGCAGCAATTATTAAGCCGTCAATAAAATTATGAAGAGAATCGCCAATTATATTAAGAGGAATAACTGGATGGATTTCGCATTTAGGCAAATGGCAATGACGCCAACGAATAATCCTTTCTAAGATAAAAAAAATGAGAAAACCAATGGTTAAAAAAAGAGAAAAGAGATAAGGAGGGAAATGCTCAATAGTTTCTTTTAAAATATGAAAAAAGACAACACCGAAAAGAACACCGCCGGCAAAAGCGACTAAATAATAAATAATTTTTTCAAATAGATTGGTTTTAAAAAATAAAAAAAAGATACCGATGAGAGATATTAAACTAACAAAAATGGAAGAAAATAAAGTATATAAAAAAATCATAATTGGTCAATCTGGTAACCTAACATTAATGCCTTCTCGTTTATTTCTAAAAATTGAGGTGCCACCCGATGGGAAATCACTTTTTTAAGTGATTCAATACTTACTATTTCAGTAAAACGAGCGAGGGAGCCCAAGAGAATTATATTGGCGAATAGTTCCCTTCCCAATTTTTCTTTAGCAATCAATGAGAAAGGAAAAGCATAAATTTTTATCTTCTCTTTATTGAAGGCTCCACAATAATAAGAATCAATAAGAAGGATACCATTTTCTTTCAATTTTTTAACGTATTCATTAAGAGCTTCTCGGCTTAGACAGGCTAAAATATCTAATTCTTGAGTTTGCGGGAAATAAATAGGCTGGTCGCTAATAATTATATCAGCTTTGGAGGCACCACCCCGTGCTTCCGGACCATAAGATTGGGTTTGGGAGACATATTTATTTTCGTAAACACCCACTGCTTCGGCTAAAACAATAGCCGCAAAAATAATTCCTTGGCCACCGGTTCCAGCAATTCTAATCTCTTTTTTCATCTATCATCCTCCTTAATATTTCATATTTTTCACAATATTCCTCTCTTTCTCGGTCTAATAAAACGCCAATGACAATCTTATCAGGAGGTATTTTCATAGGTTCTTTAATATGAGAAATATTAACTGCTCTATTTTTGAAATCTTCTAACATTTTAACAGCATCTCCTAATCTATTTAAACGGCCATAAAGGGTAGGACATTGAGAAAGGATTTCTACTACTGAAAAGCCTTTTTTGGTGAGTGCTTTTTTAAAAATATTTTTTAAATGCGCAATGTGATAAGTAGTTGAACGAGCAAAGAAGACCGCACCGGCACTTTTTGATATTTCATATATATCAAATTCTTCTTCGGGATTACTATAAGGAGTGGTATAAGTAAATTTACCTTTCGGGGTAGTAGGTGAAACTTGGCCACCGGTCATTCCGTAATTATAATTATTAATAATTATAACGGTTAAATCAATATTTCTTCTTGCCGCGTGAATAAAATGGCTTAAACCAATTGCTAAAATATCACCGTCGCCACCGATAACAATCACTTTTAAATGGGGTTTTGCTAATTTTACTCCAATAGCGCAAGGAATCGCTCGACCATGAAGGGTATGAAAGGTATCGCAATCAATATAACCAGGAATACGAGAAGAACAACCAATTCCTGATACCAAACAGATATTATTTTTATCTAAATTCAATTCATTAAGAGTTCTTACGAGAATATTAGCAATTGTGCCGATGCCGCAACCAGGACATAAAATATGGGGAAATCTTTCGTCTAATCTTAAATAATTTTTTATTTCTTCTTTCATATTACTGCCAATATTTCTTCCGGCGTGATTATTTCACCATCATATCTTTGGACACCAACAATTTCAATTTCCGGACTTATTGCCCTTTCAATTTCATTGATCAATTGTCCTTGGTTCATTTCAATAACAATAACTTTTTTAGCACTCTTTAGTAAAGATTTTAGTGGTTTATCAGGAAAGGGCCAGATTGTTTTAAGGCGGATATAACCCAAAGCTTTTTTTTCTTCCTTCTCAAAGATATATTTTGCTTCCAAAGCAGTGCGGGCAGATATTCCATAAGAGATAAGACAAATTTCGGCACCAATATCTTGGTATTCTAAATCCCATAATTTTTCTTTATTATCTTCAATTTTTCTTTTTAGCCTATCTAATTTTCTCTTAATCTCCTCTGGGTTATTAGTTGGAAACCCATCTTCCCGATGAGTAAGTCCAGAAATATGGATTCGATAGCCTTCACCAAAATAGGCAACTTCCGCATCATAAATTGTCTCTTCTGAATAGAGTAAAAATTCTTCAGAGCTTTTTTTCTTTCTCTTTGGTTGATAAATTTCAATTTCTTCTGGTAATTCAATAATTTCACGCATATGAGCAATTATTTCGTCGGTTAATAGGATTACCGGTAC
>JBDRVN010000013.1:0-1961 GCA_039801885.1 Caldifarciminota bacterium | reverse complement strand
AAAAATAAGCAGTATTAATTGCTTTAATTGTTAAATAGAAACTTTCTAAGACACTGTAAGGATAAAAAACAACAATTGGATGGTCGCCGTGGGTTCCCCATCTTGCTTGCATTACATCGCTTTGGGATGGTTTTGTTGGTAATCCAGTAGCCGGACCACCTCTTTGAACATTTACAATAAAACAAGGTATTTCTGCCATACAAGCATAACCAATCCCTTCTTGCATCAAAGAAAAACCAGGTCCAGAAGTGGCGGTCATTGCTTTCATTCCAGCAGCAGCTGCTCCAATTACCGCATTTATTGAAGCAATTTCATCTTCCATTTGAATAAAAACTCCACCAATTTTTGGTAATTCTCTTGCCATATATTCAGCAATTTCGGTAGAAGGAGTAATTGGGTATCCAGCAAAAAATCTTATTCCGGCTTTTATCGCTCCAATCGCAACCGCTTCATTTCCCGATAATAACTGACGCATTATTTCTCTTTTTCAATAAAAATAGCAAAATCCGGACACATTAATTCGCAGAGATAACAGGCAATACAATCATCTGGGTTTTTGGCAAATACCTTAAAATCCTTATCCCAATCTAAAACCTTTTTCGGACAGAAATTTATGCAAATACCACAACCTTTACAAAAATATTTTATAACTTTTATCTTTTTATTATCTTTAGAAAGATAAACCTTTGGTTCCTCTTTTAAGAATTTTTTCACAAATTTAACTTTGCTAATAAATTAACTATTTCTTGTGGCTCTTCAAAAACTTCAATACCAGCACTCATAAAGGCTTCAATTTTACTCTGAGCAGTTCCTTTTCCTTGTTCAATTATTGCTCCCGCATGCCCCATTCTCTTTTCCGGTGGAGCAGTTTTTCCAGCAATGAAACCAAATACTGGTTTTTTAATATTTCTCTTTACAAACTTTGCTGACTCTTCTTCATCCAAACCACCAATCTCGCCAATAATTACAATTGCTTTTGTTTCTTCATCCTTATTAAAAAGTTTTAAAATATCAACAAAATCCATTCCTTTAATTGGGTCGCCACCAATGCCAACAATTGTTGATAATCCATATTTGGTTTGCGAGATATGATAAGATATTTCATAAGTCAAAGTTCCGCTTCTTGAGACAACACCAACAACACCCCTTTTAAAATATTCGTGAGGGATAATACCAATTTTAACTTCTTCCGGAACCAAAATACCTGGACAGTTTGGTCCCAATAATTTAGATTTTTTATTTTTTAGATAGGCATTAATTTTCATCATATCATGAACTGGTATTCCTTCGGTGATTACGACAATCAAGGGAATATTTTCATCTATTGCTTCGTAAATAGCATCAGTAGCAAAGGCAGCCGGAACAAATATGATACTGGCATCAAATTCAAAATATTTCTTTGCTTCATAAACAGAATTAAAAACAGGAATTGGTTCGCTATTTTGAAACTCAATCTTCTGACTACCTTTTCCTGGTGTCACACCGGCAAGGATTTTTGTGCCAAAATTAATCATTCTCTCGGTATGGAACTGTCCGTCCCTGCCGGTAATTCCTTGAACCAAAACCTTTGTATCTTTATTAATTAAAATACTCATAATTTTATACTCATAATTTTACGGCAATTTCCACTGCCTTTTTAATCGCCTCTTTCATATCATCAATTAAAATTACTTTGGTATCTTTTAATATTTCATAAGCCTTATCTTGATTAGTGCCAATCAGACGGGCAACAATTGGCATATCTATCTCTTTAATGACTGATAATAATCCCTGAGCCACATCGTCACAACGGGTAATTCCACCAAAAATATTAACTAAAATTACCTTGATATCTTTATCTTGGATTAATAATCTCAATGCCTTTTCAATCCTCTCTTTATTTGTTGAGCCACCAATATCTAAGAAATTTGCAGGATTTTCACCATATTTTTTTATCAAATCTAATGTTGCCATTGCCAAAC
>JBDRVN010000012.1:0-37267 GCA_039801885.1 Caldifarciminota bacterium | reverse complement strand
TTTCACAAGAGATAGTAATTGGCGAATTAGTAATTAAACTTAAATGTTCTCTTTCTTTAATATTATTATTCATAAAAACTCCTTTTTAAAACCATCACTAATAATATAGATAAAAATACCTTGACAGTAAATAAAAAAATCACCAAATATCACCAAAAATCACCTATATATATAACGGATAACAAGGCAAAAAGGTTACCACCTTTTTTATTTAATCTAATGACAAATTTTGTTGTTAGAGGTTGATTTTTATATTTTTTTCTTTATCATAATATAGAATTTTAAAATGGAGGTTTTATGAAGATTATTGAAGAAGGTAAGGGGAAATTAATTCAATATTCTGACCCTTTTCTCTTCCGAGAATTTGTCCATAAAAATAAAGATTTGGCAATGAAGGAAAAATTGATGAGTGAGCAAGAGGCAATTTCAAAGTTTGTCAAGGATGGAGACTACATTGGAACCGAGTTATACGGAACAGTCCGCGCACCGATCTCTTTGATCAGAGAACTTATTAGACAAGGGAAAAAGAATTTAAGGGTTGCTGGTCAAGGAATATTTGAGATTGATTTATTATTGGCAGCAGATTTGGTTTCGGAAATGGATATTACTTATGTCGGTTATGAAGTCTATGGTATTTCTAACATTTTAAGAAGGGCGATTGAAAGTGGCAAAGTAAAAACTGTTGAATGGAGTAATGCAGCAATTGCCTGGCGTTTTAAAGCGGCAGCAATGGGTGTGCCTTTTGTTCCTACTTTTTCTATGCTCGGAACCGATACTTTTAAGGCGAGTGCCGCAAAAATTGTTGAATGTCCTTTTACCAAAAGAAAGGTAGTCTTATTACCGGCTTTATATTTGGATGTTGGATTTATTCACGTCCATCGGGCAGATAAATATGGCAATTGTCAGATAGATGGAATTAGTGGTTTTGCCTTTGAATTTGCTCGGGCTTGTAAAAGATTGATTGTCTCTTGTGAAGAGTTGATTGATAATGAAGAGATAAGAAAATATCCGGAAAGAACAATTATCCCCTATTATTTGGTTGATGCGGTTGTTTTGGCTCCTTATGGCTCTCATCCTGGTGAGATGTGTTATAAATATTGGCGAGATGAAGAGCATTTAAAAGAATTCTTGGAACTATCAAAAGACGAGAAAAAGACAAAGGAATATCTTGATAAATATGTTTATGGTGTTAAGAATCATGAGGAGTATTTAAATTTGATTGGCAGGGATAGATTAGAGAAGTTAAGTAAAATGATTCAAGGGAGGTAGAGATGAATTATAGCGAGACCGAATTAATTATCTGTGTAGCAGCAAGGTTAATGGAAGATAGAAAAACTGCCTTTATTGGCACAGGTATTCCGATGTTGGCGGCAGCATTGGCGCAGAAACTTTATGCGCCCAATTTGGTATGTGTCTTTGAGTTTGGCGGTACTGGTGCTCGGTTAGAAAAATTACCTTTAGGAGTTGGTGATTCGAGAACTTTTTATAAAGGAATTGCGGCAAGTGGTATTTGTGACATAATGGAGACTGCTCAAAGAGGATTTATTGAATATGGTTTTCTTGGCGGTGCCCAGATTGATATGTATGGCAATCTAAACACAACCGTTATTGGTGAATACGAAAGACCAAAAGTAAGATTGCCGGGAAGTGGTGGAGCAAATGATGTTGGTTCTCATTGTTGGAAAACAATCATTATTATGCGACAACACGATAAGAAGAGATTTGTTAGAAAACTTGATTTTATGACAACTCCGGGTTATTTAGATGGTAAAGATGGAAGAGAGAAAGCCGGATTACCACCGAATACTGGTCCTTATCGGGTAATTTCTAATTTGGGACTTTTTGGTTTTGATGAAGAGACAAAAAGAATGAAGGTTATCTCTTGTCATCCAGGAGTTTCCATTGAAAAGATAATAGAAAATACTGATTTTGAATTAATTATTCCTGAGAAGATTGAAATCACAAAAGAACCGACTGAACAGGAACTTAAAATATTAAGGGAAGAAGTTGATAAAGACCGGCTTTATATTTAAAATGCTAAAACTTAATAATTTAAAAAAATATTTGGAATTTCAGGAAAAAGTAAAAGAAAATTTAAAAAATATAAAAGAACTGGATGACTATTTTCCCGATTTATTAAAAGAGAATCTAAATCTTCTTAAAGATAAAGGCTATTTAGGAGTTCCCTATCCAAAAGAGTATGGTGGTTTAGGTTTAGATTATTTACATTACGCAATTATTATTGAAGAGATATCAAAGATTTGCCCTTCTACTGGTTTGGCAGTGGCTGCCCATACAAGTTTATGTTCTTTTCCCATCTTTAAATATGGTAATGAAGAACAGAAGAGAAAATACTTAATTCCTTTGGCAAAAGGTGAGAAGATTGGTGCCATGGGATTGACCGAACCAAATGCCGGAAGTGATGCGAGTACAATTGAATTACAGGCAAAGAAAGATAACAATTTTTATATTCTAAATGGCACGAAGAGATTTATCACCAATTCCCAAGAAGCAGAAATTTTTGTTGTGCTTGGCACTTTAGATAGAAATTTGGGCAAAAAGGGGATTACTGCTTTTATAATTGAAAAGAATTTTAAAGGTTTTACTGTCGGAAAAGAAGAAGATAAACTTGGTGTTCGTGGCTCTTCTACTTGTGAACTTATCTTTGAAGATTGTTTATGTCCAAAAGAAAATCTTTTAGGAAAAGAAGGCGAAGGATATAAATATATAATGGAAACTTTAGATGGTGGTAGGGTTAGTATTGCTGCCTTTTCTTTGGGAATTGCCAAAAAGGCATATGAAATGATACTTGAGTGGGAAGCAAAAAGAGAAACAAAATCCGAGATTGTTTATAAAATTATCGCCGAGGCAGATACTTTAATAGAAAGTGCCTCACTTCTAACTTATTATTCTGCCTTATTAAAAAATCAAGGAGAAAGGGCAGATAAAGAGAGTGCCAATGCCAAACTATATGCTTCCGAGGCAGCAGTAAAAATTTGCGATTATGCTATCTCTTTGTATGGTTATTACGGAATAAACAAAGAAGTAAAATTAGAAAGATTTTTTAGAGACGCTAAAATTTGTGAGATTGGTGAAGGAACTTCTGAAATAATGAAATTAATAATTGCCAAGGAAGCTTTAAAAAATTTTAAATAAAGGAGGAAATATGGATTTTGAATTAAATGAAAATCAAAAATTAATCCAAGATACCGCAAGAAGATTTGCCCAAGAGAAAATTGAACCAATTGCCAGTGAGATTGATAAGACTGGTGAATTTCCTTCTGAAATAATCAAAGAGATGGCAGAACTGGGATTAATGGGAATGATTATTCCGGAAGAGTATGGTGGCGCAGGTTTAGACTTTACCAGTTTGGCAATTGCCGTAGAAGAAATTTCTAAGTCATCTGGTTCAATTGGTGTGATAATGGCGGTTAACAATTCCTTGTGTGCCTATCCAATTTTAGCCTTTGGTAAAGAAGAGCAGAAGAAAAAATATTTACCCCTTTTAGCAACCGGCAAGGCGCTTGGTGCCTTTGCCTTAACCGAACCGAATGTTGGTAGTGACCCAGCCCATTTAGAATCAACAATAAAAGATATGGGAGATTATTTCTTATTAAATGGCACAAAAAGATTTATCACCAATGGTGGCGAAGCAAAAATCTTTGTTGTTTTTGCGACAATTGATAAAGAGAAAGAGCATAAAGGAATTTGTGGATTAATTGTTGAAAGAGATTTTGAAGGATTTAGTATTGGCAAACACGAAGATTTAATGGGCTTACGTTCGACTGCCAATTGTGAATTAATCTTTGAAGATTGTAAAGTTCCGAAAGAAAATCTTTTGGGAAATATCGGCGAAGGATTTAAAATTGCCTTGCATACCTTAGATGTTTCGCGGATTGATATCGGTGCGCAATCAGTCGGCATTGCTCAAGCCGCCTTAGAAAAGGCATTAACTTATAGTAAAGAGAGAAAACAATTTGGAAAATATCTTTATGAATTTGAAATGATTCAAGAGATGCTTGCTGATATGGCAACAAAGATTCAGGCAGCAAGATTACTTGTCTATTATGCTGCTTCTTTAAAAGATAAGGGAGCTCCAAGATTTTCCAAAGAATCCAGTATGGCGAAATACTTTGCTTCTCAAGTAGCAGTTGAGGCAACCAGATTAGCCGTCCAAATTCATGGTGGCTATGGTTATACCAAAGATTACGCAGTAGAAAGATACTACCGTGACGCCAAATGTATGGAAATTTACGAAGGAACTTCCGAAATCCAGAAAATTGTTATTGCCCGAAGTTTAATTAGTTAAAAATTAAAAAGGCTCCGGTCAAAGAAATTAATCTAACCGGAGCCTTTTCCTTTTCTTATCTTAAGAAAACAAATTTCTGGGTAAATTCTTTTTTATCAGTTTTGAATTTAACTAAATAAACACCGGTTGCTACATCTCTACCTGAATTATCTTTACCATTCCAAATGATTTTTTTATCTTTATTAATAAAGGATTTTACCAATCTGCCTTCTAAATTATAAATCGCTACTTCGCTAACCTCTTTCGTAAATTGAAAAGCAATTTCCTTTTGAGAAATTGTCTTTATCTTTAAGATTTTTGTCTTATAATCTTTTTCTCTTTCAATTGCGCTTGGGAACCAAGGAGCATCAAAATACAAGCCTTTTGGTAAATAGAAACCTGTCATCCTTGCATACAAAACACCACCACCCGGAGCCGGTGCACCAGGAGAATAAATTATTTTCGGACCGCAAGTTTTTGGACCAAACCAAGTTCCTACTTGAGTTCCCGAATCATTTACTTTAGTTCTTTCGTGAAAATCAAAAGGATTATTAGCATCACTCCAACGGGAATAGACATAACTTGTTTCGCTATAACTTGAATCATAAATAACATAGGCAGCATTGATATAAATATTTCCTGTTGATTTATAATATTTAACATCAGGAACCCTTTCATCTAAAAGACTTGAGGCAGAAAGAGTATTCATTTTTCGCCAGGTATCGCCCCAGGCGTGAGAACGAACCGCATACCAAATATCAATATCGCCAGTATTAAGGAAATCCATTTCATAAAGAACCCAAGTTGTTGCCCAACTATCAGGAGTAGTAAAAGCAGGAGAAACTTTTGGACAATATTTACGAGAAGATGAACTATGTAAATTTGTTAAATCTCGCCAATAGCCAGGAGTACCATAATTGGTATTTCTTTGAAAATATACGGTATCCCTTGTTGGTCGAACAAAAGTTAAAAAGAAATTAGAACCTGTCCCAAAGACAATATGTGGGTCATAAATATTATAACCTGTTTGACTATCCCAAGTTCGGCCATAATCAGAAGAGCGATATATTTTTGTATTATATTCACCTCGATTCTCGTTACTGGCAATGCAATATAGCCAATAGTTAGAACGGAAATCTTTACAGACAGAGAAATCGTTTATCGTATCATTATCCCAGGTAACCCAAAAATCACTCCAATCTGATAAATCAAATTTAATTTTTATACCGCCAATATCACCGGTATTATTTAAACCACTATGACGAATAAATACATAAACATAATTAGAATCACCTCTGCCCAGAACAATACCAACTTTTGGATATAAACTACTTGGAGAGTGATAAAATTCATAACATAATGTCCAATGAAAACCTCGGTCAGTAGAACGATAAACCCTAAATACCGAATCGTATCTCGGTGCCAAAACTACCCAAAGCCAACCATTATTCTCATCATAATCACCATCAAAATCATAAAGTCGTGAAGTATCAATCAAAGCATCCCTTCCCCAATCATAAGGATATTCCACTTCTTGATTAATAAACGTTCCATAAAGTCTTACTGGTGAGTTAATTTCTCTTGGTGGTTGATAGTTCTCAAATCCATTGATAAAGCCCGCATCGCTTTTTTGAATTAAAAAAATAAAAAAGAAGATAATTAAGATTTTTACTTTCATTATATCCTCCATTTTTCTTTTGCGTAATTCCCTAAAAATTTAGCGAGAATTACGTTTTCTTAACTAAATTATAATGAAATTAATAAAAAAAGTCAATAAACATATCTATTGACAAAATAAAAAATTTTTGTTATAATATTATAGAAACATAAAGGCAGGAGGTGTGGGATTTTAATAACAATTATTTTTTTAATTATTTTAATAATATTTTTTATAAGAGGAATTAAAAAGGGCTTTTTCTTTTCTATCTCTTCAATTTTAGCAATAATTGTTGGAATAAAAATTCTTGATAAATATTATAATCAATTCTTTAATTTTCTAAAACCCTATCACCTTCCTTTATTTCTTTCTAAAATCTTAATCTATCTTTTTCTCTTTATTATCTTATTTTTTATTTTTAAATTAATCGGTTATCTTTTGGCAGTAATTTTAAAAGCCCTTCATCTAAATTGGTTGGATAATCTTTTGGGCGGTATCTTAGAAACCGTTAAAGGTCTTATTTTAATTTGGTTTTTTATCTTTCTTTCTTTAAATATCTATCCAAAAAGTGAAGATTTTATAAAAAAATCCTACCTTACTTTTCAATTATATAATTATGGCAATCAATTTTCTTCAATAATTGAGAAAAAATTTTTAAAAAGAAACTATTTGACAAATCTGAAAAATTTGTTATCCTATATTAATGGTAAAAAATAATTCTTCTTATTTAAAAGGAGGAAGTAAAATGAGATATTTAATCACTTTCTTTTTATTTTTTAGTATATTATTATTTTTCAATTGTCAGCCAGGTCAGCAGATAACCCAACAGATGGATAAACTAAATAGCGAAATAACCCAATTGAAAGAAAAAATAAATACTCTCTCTGCTACTTTGGATTCGTTAAAGATGGTTTACGAAGAACATTATCAACAATTCCATGCGAAAAAACCAGTAACACCCGCACCGAAACCACCTGCTCCGCCGGCACCAAAAGTAAAACCACCAACAAGAAAGTAAAAGGGAGGTTAAAATGAAGAAGTATATCAAACTTATTTTTTTACTTTCCTTATTTATTATTTTCATTGGTTGCGAACAAGTAGTTGAAAGACCAGAAAAACCAACTGTTTCTTATCAGGCAATTGATAATGGTGCAAAACTCCGTTTAACTTGGAACCAGGTAGCTAATGCTGATGGATATTACATTTATGTAGATGGCGTAAAAGATACCTCTTTATCCTCAACGGTTACCTCTTATGATATAAGTGGTCCGGCAAAACTAATTGAAGTATCCGCTTACAAAAAGAATGAAGAAAGTCAAAAATGGAATTTAGATTTAACACCAGAGGTAAGTGAAGTGAGCGTTTATGGTGCAAGTGACCCTGACCCAAATCATCCAAGCGGCTTACAATTAACCGATAACGGTGCCATTCCTTTGGCAATTAGTAATCAAGCAAATTGGCCCAATTTAGATTATATCTTTGAAGATAGAAATAGACCAGTATCTATAATGAATCCTGGTGATTATACACCACCTTTCAATACCAAAGGAAATGCCATCTCTTCTCTTGCTTCTGGTAATTTTGATAACGAAAATATGGCACCAGCACCAGGAAATTATCTAACCCAAAGAGAAATCGCTGTTAACGGTGTCTACTATCTTTGGTTAGACCGAGACAATAATAATCAAACAACTAATGACAATTTCGGCAAGATTTTAATTAAAGCGATTAGCGGAACTCGGATAGACATCAAAATCGCCTATCAAAAAGTTCCAGGACTCCGTTGGGTAAAAACTCAATAACCAAAATCTTTATTAGGAAGCCCCGAGAGCAAATTCTCGGGGCTTTTTTTATTTTATATGCTTTTTTTCTTAATATTTAATCTATTTAACGAAACAATTTATTATGACCTTTATTTAGGATTTATTAAAGTTGGCTCTTTAAAATTAGAAAGTAAAAAAATAATTTATCAAGAAAAAGAAGTTTATCAGCTTTCCTCTTATCTAAATTCCAATAAAAATTTATCTCCCTTTGTGGAAATTGCCGATACCTTAATAAGTTATACCGATTTTGATTTTAAAACCTTATTCGCTTATAAAAGTATTAATGAGAAAAATTTTAAAGAGAGATGTAGTCTTTATTTTGATTATAAAAACAATAAGATTATTTACAGTGATAATACAATTTTCCCGTTAATTAATGAAATAAAAGATATCTTGACTTTTTGGTTTTATACGCGTAAAATTATTGCCGAAAATAAAATGGCTAAAAACTGTTTTCTTCATTATAACAAGAAAAATTATGAAGTAGTCTTAGAAAAGAAAAGAAGATTGTTTATCACTACCAATATTGGCTCTTTCTATGCTTGGGAAATTTATCCCCAAACAAAACCAAAAGCAAAAATTTTAGGAAGTATTTATATCCAAGAAGAGAAAGATTATTTACCTTTGATTATTAAAACAAATTTTTTCGGTGGTTTTTTAAAGGCAGTAATTAGAGATTATGAGAGATAGTTTAAAAAGATATGCAATAATCATTGCTGGTGGCCGAGGAGAAAGATTCTGGCCTCTCAGTCGCTTTAAAAGACCGAAACAATTTTTAAAACTTTTTTATAATAAATCATTATTAAAATTAACAAAAGAAAGAATAAGTAAAATTATTCCTTTAAAATACCAAAAATATGTTGTGCCTAAAGATTTGGCAAAAAATACCAAAGATTTATTAAAATTAAAAGAAAATAATTTAGTTCTCGAGCCGCAATCAAAAAATACCGCCATTGCCATTGCCCTTGCTTCAATTTATATCAAAAAAGAAATTAACGATGCTCTAACTATTATCCTACCAGCCGACCATTTGATTAAAAATCTAAAAGAATTTTATAGATGTGTGGATTTCGCCTTCCAGATTGCCAAAGAAGATTATCTCGTAACTTTTGGAATTCCGCCTACTTATCCGGCAACCGGTTATGGGTATATCGAAATTGATAATTTGATAAAAGAAGAAAACAATTTGACCAGTTATTTAGTAAAAAGATTCGTTGAAAAACCTGATTATGAAAAAGCAAAGGAATTTTTGGAAAGCAAAAGATTTCTTTGGAATAGCGGAATGTTTATTTGGAAAGTCGGTTATTTTTTAAAACAGGTAGAAAAGTTTATGCCTCTTCTTTATGAAGATTTAAAATTATTAGAAAAATATTTAGGAACTAAAAAAGAAAAGAAATTGTTAGAAAAGATTTACGAAAAAGTGGAAAATATTTCGGTCGATTATGCCATTATGGAAAAGGCAGAAAGAATTGCCGTAGTAAAGGGTACTTTTGATTGGGATGATGTTGGCTCAATTTTAGCCTTAGAAAGATATTATGATAAAGATGAAAAGAATAACATAAAAATCGGAAATATCTTTACTAAAGAGACAGAGAATTCTATCTTTTATACAAAAGATTTACCAATTTTTTCTTTAGGGATAAAAGATTTTATTCTGATAAAAGAAAAGGATCTTATTTTTGTCTGTGATAAGAAAGAGTTTGATAAAATAAAAAATTTCTTAAAAATATTGAAAGAAAGCAAAAAATATCAAAAATACCTATGAAGATTTTTTTAGCCACCAATAATAAAGGAAAGATAAAAGAGATAAAAAAAATCCTTTCTGATTTAAACATTGAAATTTTAACTCCGCAGGATTTAAAAATTAAATTTGCCTGTAAAGAAGATGGCGATAGTTTTTATGAAAATGCTTATAAAAAGGCGATTGCTGGTTTATTACAAACTGGTTATGTTACTATGGGTGAAGATTCCGGTTTAATGATTGATTATTTAAACGGTGCTCCGGGTTTAAAATCGGCTCGTTTTACTAAAAAGAAAAATACTAAAGAAAATATTAAAAAAGTTCTGAGTTTATTAAAAGGTATAAAAAAAGAAAAAAGGAAGGCAAAATTTAAATGCGTAATCGCTTTAGCTCTATCACTAAAAAAAGTAAAATTTTTTGAAGGCGAATGTGAAGGTTATATTAGTGAAAAGAAAATGGGAAATAAAGGTTTTGGCTATGACCCAATTTTTATTCCTAAGGGCTATAATAAAACTTTCGCCCTCTTAAACGAAGAAAAAAATAAAATAAGCCATCGGGCAAAAGCCCTTTTCCAATTAAAGAATTTTTTAAAAACTCTTATAAAATAATTTAGGGATAAATTCTATCAATCATTCGGGGAAAAGGTATTGCTTCGCGCACATGTTTAATCTTACATATCCAAGCAACGGTTCTTTCAATTCCTAAACCAAATCCCGAATGAACAAAACTACCGTACTTTCTTAAATCTAAATACCATTCCAAAGATTCTCTTGGTAAATTATATTCTACTAATCTTTTCTCCAATTCTTTTAAATCATCCTCTCTTTGTCCACCACCAACAATCTCACCATATCCTTCTGGTGCTAAAATATCAACCGACAAAGAAATCTCAGGATTCTCTTTCAATCTTTTCATATAAAAGGCTTTACATTTGGCTGGATAGTAATAAATTATTAAGGGCTTATCATAAAGATTTGACAGGAAAGTCTCTTCATCGCCGCCAAAATCGTCTCCCCAATTTATTTTAAACCCCTTTCCCTGTAATTTTTTTATTGCCTCATCATAAGTTATCCTTGGAAAAGGTTTTTTGATATTTAATAATGAGTTTATATCTCTTTCTAAAATCTCTAATTCTCTTTTTCTTTTTTCTAAAACTCTTTCAACAATATAAGAAACCATATCTTCTGCCAAATTGATAATATCAAAAAGTTCCATAAAACTTGCCTCTGGTTCCACCATCCAAAACTCGGTTAAATGCCTTCTTGTTTTTGATTTCTCTGCCCGGAAAGTTGGGCCAAAACAATAAACCCGACCAAAGGCGGCAGCTGCGGCTTCGTTATAAAGCTGACCACTTTGGGAAAGATAAACTTTTCTATCAAAATAATTGACTTCAAATAAAGTTGTTGTCCCTTCGCAAGAAGCTGGCGTCAAAATTGGTGCATCAATTAAAACAAAACCTTTGTTATCTAAAAAATCACGACAAGCCTTAATCACCTCTGCCCGTATTCTTAAAATAGCAAACTGCTTCCTTGAACGAAACCAAAGATGGCGATTTTGCAAAAGAAAATCAATGCCGTGCTCTTTTTTAGTAATCGGATAGTTTTCCGAAGGACTTAAAAGTTTTAATTCCTTGGCAACTATTTCAAATCCTCCTGGTGCTCGGTTATCCTTTCTCACAACTCCTTTTAATTCAACCAAAGATTCTTGAGTAACCTTATCCGCAAGTTCAAAAGAATTTTCATCAATCTCATCAGCACTAAAAACAGCTTGGACGATTCCTGTCCCATCTCTTATTAATAAAAATCTTATTTTCCCTGAAGATCTTTTATTATAAACCCAACCCTTTAAAAGAATTTCTTTTCCCTCGTATTCGCTAATATTTTCTATCCAGATCATAATTTATATTTAATATCTCGCAAAAATTTTTTTCTTTTTTCAATATCTTCTTTTTTTTCTACGCCCTTAGGTTTCAAACCATCAATCACTCCTAATATTCCTCGGCCCTCTCCATCATCAACTACAATCACTTTTAAAGGATTAGCTGTTGCCGCATAGATTGAACAGACCTCACAAACCTGTTTTATTCCGTTTAAAATATTTATTGGGTAAGCATCCTTTAAAAAAATTATAAAGGAATGACCAGCACTAATGTTTAAAGCATTCTCAATTGCTAAATTTTTCAAATCCTCATCATTACCTTCGGCACGCACTAAACAAGGTCCAGAAGATTCGCAAAAGGCAATCCCGAATTTCGCACTTGGATTGGTATTAACAATTATTTCATATAAGTCTTCAACGGTTTTAATAAAATGGCTTTGTCCTAAAATAACATTCACTTCCACCGGTTTTTTTATTTCAATTATCTTTATTTCCATATCTCCTCCTTAAATCTTTACTTGTTGACAAATCATAAATTTTTTGGTATATTATAATATTAAAATAATAAAAGTCAAGATGGAAAAGAAAAAAGTCGGACCGGTAACTTTATTAAAAGATAGTTATGTACGTTTGTTAGCCGAATTTGATAATTTTCGGAAAAGGAAGGAAAGAGAAGTTTCAATTGCTAAGGAATTAAGCTTGAAAGACTTTTTTGTTGATATCATCCCAATTTTAGAAAATTTCAATCGGGCTCTATTTCATTCTCAATTAAATAATGATTTTCAAAGTTTAAAGAGAGGTTTGGAAATAATCTATAATCAAATGAGAAATGTTTTAGAAAAATACGGATTAAAAGAATATTCTTTATTAGAAAAAGACTTTGATCCAAAATATGCTGAGGCTATTGGTTATGTGGAAACAAATAAGGTTCCACCTAACAAAATTGTGGAAGAAGTTAGTAAAGGCTATCTTTACAAGGACTATATTTTAAAACCAGCGCAAGTAATCGTGAGCAAAGAAAAACAAAATCCTTTGGAGGATTAAATGAGTCTAATAAATGTAGAAAGGATAAAGGAGGTAAGATGGGAAAAAGAGTAATTGGCATAGATTTAGGAACAACCTTTTCTGTTGTGGCAGTGATGGAAAAGGGTCAAACAGTAGTTATTCCCAACCCGGAAGGAGAAAGAACCACTCCCTCGGTGGTTGCTTTTGGCAAAGAAAGACTGGTTGGCACCCTTGCGAAAAGGCAGGCAATAATCAATCCTGATAAAACAATTTATTCTATAAAACGTTTTATGGGAAGGAAATACTCCGAAGTTACCGAAGAGATAAAACTGGTTCCTTATAAAGTGGTTCCGGCAGATAATGGTGATGCTTGGGTGGAAGTAGAAGAGAAAAAGTATTCACCACCCCAAATTTCTGCACTAATTTTAGAATATTTAAAAAATGCTGCTGAACAATATCTTGGCGAAAAGATCGATAAAGCGGTTATTACTGTTCCTGCTTATTTTAATGATGCCCAAAGACAGGCTACCAAGGATGCTGGCAAGATTGCCGGCTTAGAAGTATTAAGGATTATTAATGAACCAACTGCCGCTTCCCTTGCTTATGGTTTAGATAAGAAAAAAAATGAAAAAATTGCTGTTTATGATTTAGGTGGAGGTACTTTTGATATTTCTATTTTAGAAATTGGTGAAGGGGTCTTTGAAGTTATTGCCACTAATGGAAACACTCATTTAGGCGGCGATGATTTTGACGCCAGAATTGTTCAATGGATATTAGAAGAAGCAAAAAAAGAATTTAAAATTGATCTTTCTAGGGACCGGACTGCCTTACAAAGAATTAGAGAGGCGGCAGAAAAAGCAAAAAGAGAACTTTCTACCAAATATGAAACCTTAATAAGTTTACCTTTCATTTATTCTGACCCGGAAAGAGGACCTATCCATTTAGAATTAAAACTGACTCGTGCGCGTTTAGAAGCGATGGTGGAGGATTTAATTCAAAAAACTTTGGAACCGGTTAAAAATTGCTTAGCCGATGCTAAATTACGGCCGGAAGATATTGACGAAGTAATTTTAGTCGGTGGCCAAACGAGAATGCCGCGAGTTCAGGAAGTAGTAAAAGATTTCTTTGGTAAAGAACCACACAAAGGAATTAATCCTGATGAGGTAGTGGCAATTGGTGCTGCTATCCAAGGAGCAATTCTTGCCGGTGAAATTAAAGATATTGTCCTTTTGGATGTTACTCCCCTTTCCTTAGGCATTGAAACGCTTGGCGGTGTTTTCACTAAAATTATTGAAAGAAACACCACTATTCCCACAAGAAAGAGTCAAATCTTTACAACCGCCGAAGATAATCAAACAGCAGTCACAATTCATATTTTACAAGGTGAAAGGCCGATGGCCGCTGATAATAAAAGTTTAGGAAGATTTGAACTTCATGGTATTCCTCCGGCTCCGCGAGGAGTTCCCCAAATCGAAGTTATCTTTGATATCGATGCTGACGGAATTTTACATGTCACCGCTCGAGATTTAGCTACCAAAAAAGAACAAAGTATGAGAGTTATCCCTTCTTCTGGTTTGACAAAAGAAGAAATTGAAAGAATGGTTAAGGAAGCTGAGATATATCGAGAAGAAGATCAACATAAAAAAGAATTGGTTGAAACCAGAAATAAAGCCGATACCTTAGCTTATACTATTGAAAAAAATTTAAAAGAGTTTGGGGATAAAATTTCCGAAAATGATAAAAGGGAGATAGAAGAAAAATTAAATCGATTAAAGGAAGTAATGAAAGGAGATAATAAGGAAGAAATAGAAAGAGCAATTGAGGAATTACAAAAAGTTAGTCATCGTTTAGCCGAAGCAATGTATCAACAGGCTCAAGCTAAAAAAGAAGAAAAAGATAAAAAAGATTATGAAGTTTATGATGAAGATAATAGATCTTAAAAAGGAGAAACTATGTTAAGTAATTTAGATGGAAAACTGGAAAAAATACTTAAATCATTAACAAAAAGAGAAGAAGAAGTTATTCGGTTACGTTATGGCTTGGGCGGCGAAATTCCTCACACTTTGCAGGCAATTGGCAATAAACTTAATATCACCCGCGAAAGAGTGCGACAAATTGAAGAAAGGATTTTAAGGAGATTCGCAAGTAAAGAGTTGATTACCGCTCTCAAAGAACTTAAAAAACCGCTGATGCGTGGTCGAATTAAGTATTTTACTATTCAAAATAAATTAAAAAAATATGGTGGCTCTTTAAGTAATAAGGAAAGAAAACAAATCGAAGACAGGTTAGAAAGATTAAAGAAAGCATTAATCAAAAAAGACAAAAGAATAATTAACATAACGATAAAAGAGTTAGAAGAAGCTGCCCAACCATTATTAAAAGCAAAAAGAATAAAGGTTAGTTAACGAAAAGGTTTTCAAAAAAATTTTAATTATTTATAAATAAGAGATTGTAGTTATTTCTTTATTATGGAAAAAACGAAGAAAGATTATTACGAAATTTTAGGAGTATCACGAAACGCTACTAAAGAAGAAATTAAACAGGCTTATCGCCGTTTAGCCAAAAAATACCATCCAGATATGAATCCTAACAATCGAAAAGAAGCCGAAGAAAAATTCAAGGAAATCTCCGAAGCCTATGAAGTTCTATTAGACGATGAAAAAAGAAGATTGTACGACCTTTATGGTCATGAAGGAGTATCCCAGAAATTTGGACCAAGTGGTTTTACCTGGGAACATTTTACTCATACCAATGAATGGCGAGATATTTTTGGAGGTACTTTTGACCCCTTTGAATTTCTTAAAAAGTTTTTTGAAGAAGAACCTATTTTTGATATTTGGGAAAGACCAACAAAAGAAAGAAAAAGAAAAGTTGTTGGCGGCAATATAGTAGTAAAAATGAAATTAACCTTAGAAGATATTGCTGAAAGCAAGGAAAAAACTTTTGAATTAGAACGTTATGAAAAATGTCCCGAGTGCCAAGGAATTGGCGGTAAAGGTAAAACTACCTGTCCGATTTGTAAAGGTAAAGGAGAAATTCAACAGATTCAAAGAAGTGCCTTTAGCCAGATAATCAAAATTACTACTTGTCATAATTGTGGCGGAACTGGAAAGGTAATTAAAGAAGCCTGTAAGGTTTGTGGAGGAAGCGGCCGACTAAAAAAAAGAAAAATATTTAAAATTAAAATTCCTAAGGAAATTATCGAAAATAATTACTTAATTTTAAAGGGCGAAGGTCATTATGGCGAAGATGGGAAAGGAGATGTAATTATTGAATTTGAAGAAATTCCTCATCCTCTTTTTTTAAGAAAGAGGCTTGATTTAATGGTAGAAATTCCTATTCATTATACTACTGCTTTAATTGGTGGTGAAATTGAAGTACCCACTTTGAGAGGCAATAAAAAAATTAAAATTAATCCTGGTATCCAAGATGGACAAATAATTAGAATTAAAGAATCAGGATTAAAGACATCTAATTCCTGTGGTGATTTATTAGTAAAAATTAAAATCTTTTTTCCCAGTTTTCTTTCCGAAGAAGAAAAAAAATTATTGGAAGAATTAAAGAAAAAATCTACCGAACCCCCGCCACCGCCAAGACGTCCTAAAGAAACCAAATGAGGAGAGATTTTTTATCCTGCGAAATTTATTATTATCCCCAGAGATTAGAAATTGGTGAAAATATAATAATAAAAAATGACGAAGCAAAACATATTTTAAAGGTAATGAGACACAAAGTTGGTGATAAAATAAAATTAACCGACGGTTATGGTTATGAATATGAGCTTCTAATAACCGGTGTCGAAAAAGAGAAATTAACTGGAGAAGTTTTGAGTAAAAAATTTTTACCAAGAGAGCCAGATATTAAAATTACGTTAGCAAGCTCACCGTTAAAAGGCGAAAATACAGAAATAATGTTAGGAAAGGCAACCGAATTAGGAATTAGTGGTTTTATTCCGGTTTATTTTCAAAATACGGTAGTTAAGATAAATGAAAATAAATTAAAAAGATTAAAAAAAATTTCTATCGCTTCGTTAAAAACATCGGCTGGTACTCTTTTACCGAAAATTTATAAACCATTAACTTTTAAGGAATTAATTAATAATTTCTCCTCTTTCGATTTAGTCCTTTTAGCCTATGAAGATAGCGAAACTAAATTAGCTAATATTATTAAAAAAAATATTAAAACCATCCTATTAATAATTGGTCCGGAAGGCGGTTTTACTATAAAAGAAGTAAAAATGGCCGAAGAAGAAGGAGCACAATTTTTTTCCCTAGGAAAAAGAAGATTAAGAAGCGAAACCGCAGGGATTGTCGCAATCAGTTTAATTTTATATGAATTCAATAATATTTAATTTTCACAGTAAAAGGGGGTGAAAAAATGACCAAAATTGAAGTTCGGGATGGCGAACCTTTTGAAAGCTTTATTCGCCGTTTCCGCCGGGCAGTGGAAAAAGCTGGGATTCTACAAGATATTAAAAGAAAAGAATATTATGAAAAACCCAGCGAAAAGAAAAAGAAACGCCTGGCTGAAGCAACACGAAGATGGCGAAAAAAGATACAACAGATGTAAAGTGATTTGCGATAAAGAAACACTTTTAAATTTAGAATATCAAAAAGTGCTTAGTTTAATTGCTGATTATTGCGAAACTACTTTAGGCAAGGAATTGGTTTTAAATTCTTTACCTTCTTCTGAAATAGAGACAATTAAAAAGGAATTCAGCCATTTGGAATATTATCTCTCTCTAAAAGAAAGACCCTCCTACCGAAGTTTTTTTAATTTGGCAGAGTTCCTAAGGGAAGAGCTAAAAAAAGGTTATTATTTTGATGGAAAAATCTTAATTTTGATAAAAAACTTCTTAAAAGATGTAGAAAAAATTAAAAAATATTTCCCCTTAAAAAATCTTCCTTCCTCCTTCGTATTTTACTTAAATAATCTAAATAATTATCAACAATTGATATCAATGATTGAAGAGAAAATTGAAGAAGATGGCGAGATTAAATACGAATCTTTTCCCCAACTTTTAAAAATTCTTTCTGAAATAAAAAATTTAAGAGAGAAAATTATTAATAAATTAAAAAAAATAATTAAAGAAAAAAGAGATTTTTTAGCAATTAACAATTATACTTTGTGTGGAGAGCGATATGTGCTACCAATTAAAACCAATTTAATTAGCAAATTTCCAGGAATTGTTCACGATTACTCCGAAACAGAAAAAACTGCTTTTTGTGAACCTTTAGAGATTGTGGAAGAAAACAACTCACTTATAAAAATTAATCGTCAATTAGCAGAAGAAAAGAAAAAAATTTTAAAAGAATTAACGGAAGAAGTGGTTAAAAGATATCCCAATATAAATAAAACCTGCGAAACAATTGCTTATTTAGACGCTTTAAATGCCAAAGCAAAATTTACTGAAGAGTATCATTGTCAAAGAATTGAAATTTCCGAAAATAACGAATTTCAAATAAATTCTGCCTACCATCCTCTTCTATTAAAAATAAAAAAAGAAGTAACACCTCTCTCTTTTCAATTACCAAAGGAGATAAAGATTCTTTTAATCTCTGGACCAAATGCCGGTGGCAAAACAGCAACTTTAAAAACAATTGGAATGATCTCGCTATTAACTCAATCAGGAATATTTCCGCCGGTAGGAATAAACAGTAAAATCCCATTTTTTAAAAAAATTTTTGCTGATATCGGAGATGAACAGTCTTTAGAAAGAGGATTGTCCTCTTTTCATGTTCATATAAAAAAAATAAAAGAATTTCTGGAAAAAGCAGATGCCAATTCATTAATTTTGTTAGATGAGTTAGGAAGGGATACTTCTCCGGAAGAAGGTGATGCATTAGCAATAGCAATTTTAGAAGAACTATTTAAAAAGAACTCTTTTGTTTTTGTTACTACTCATTCACCCCGCTTAAAAATCTTTGCCCATAACTCATCGAAAATTTTAAATGCTGCTATGGAATATAAAGAAAAACCAACCTATCGATTAATTATCGGTATTCCGGGCCAATCTAGTGCCTTAGAAATTGCTCAAACAATTGGTTTGGAAAAAGAAATAATTGAAAGAGCCAACCAATATTTAAAAACTGATTTTCTCACTTTAAAAACAAAATTGAGTGAATGGGAAAAAGAAATAAAAAAATATCGAGAAAAAATAGAAGAATTAAAGGATAAAGAAAAAAGATTAGAAAAGTTGATAAAAGATTACGAAGAAAAAAACAAAGAATTACTCACAATTTTTAAAAATTATCAAAAAGAATTCTTAAAAGAAAAAGAAAATTTCTTTTTAAATGCTCGAAAAGAACTGGAGAATTTCCTAAAAATAATTAAAACCCAAAAAAAGGAAGCAATAAGAGAAGCTAAAAAATTTATCGAAATTAATTTATCAGAAATTCAGGAAGAAAAAAATCTCCTGTATTTTTTTGATGAAGAAAGAGATTTAAAAATTGGTGATAAAGTATATATTAAAAGATTAAAAAAGATTGGCACAATTGTGGAAATTAAAAATAATCTTTTGAAAATTATAACTGAAAAATTTTTGATCACTCTTCCCAGAGATGAGGTAAAATTACTGAAAAAAGAAAATGGTGAAAAGAGAGATTATTGAAAAAATTTTAGAAAATTGCGATATTGTAGAGTTAATCAATTCTTATCTTCCTTTAAAAAAAGTTGGTAATTATTACCGAGCCTTATGCCCTTTTCATCGTGATACTAAACCTTCTTTTTATGTTAACCCTTCACAGCAACTGTTTCATTGTTTTGGTTGTAAAGAAAGTGGCAATGTTATCCATTTTATAATGAAATATGAAAAAATGGGATTTCCTGAAGCAGTAAAATTCTTAGCAGAAAAATTAGGAATAAGTTTCACCGAAGAGAAAGTAGAGAAAAAAAACCAAGAAATCTATGAAATTATTAAATTTGCAAGTGATTTTTATCAGGAACAACTTTTTATTCATTCACAAGTTTTAAATTATTTAACCGAAAAAAGAAAATTATCATTAACGACAATAAAAGAATTTCAATTGGGTTACGCTCCCGGTGGAAACCTTTTAATTAAAAAGCTTAAAAAAAGAGGTTATTCCGAGGAGTCGTTAATTGAAAGCGGTTTAGCTTCTAAAAAAGAAGAAATTCGGGAATGGTTTTTTAATCGTATTATTTTCCCAATTTTTAACCGCCGTGGGAAGGTTATAGGTTTTGGTGGGAGGGTATTAGATGAAACCGAACCGAAATATCTTAACTCACCAGAGACAGTAATCTTTAAAAAAGGAGAAAACCTCTACGGTCTTTATCAAACAAGCCAATTTCTAACAAAAAACAAACCAATCTTGGTAGAAGGCTACTTTGATTTACTTTCTCTTTTTGATAAGGGAATTAAAAATTTAGTCGCACCCTTAGGCACTGGTTTCACAATTGACCAAGCAAGATTATTAAAAAAATATAGCGAAGAAATAATAATTTTATTTGATGGTGACGATGCTGGAAAAGAAGCAACAAAAAGGGCAATTGAAATCACCCTAAAAGTTGGAATAAACCCATTAATTACTTTGCTTCCCGATGGTTACGACCCTGATGAATATGTAAACAAAAAAGGAATGGAAGAACTTAAAAAAATTATTGACCGTTCTTACGACTTCATTGATTTTTATCTAAAAATTTCTGATCCCAAAACAATTTCTGAAAAAAGAAAGATTTTAAAACAACTTTTGGAAATTATAAATTTTACTTGCGATTTACCTTTAAAAGAGCTATATTTAAATAAGATAAGTGAAGTTTTTCATTTTAATAAAGAACAAGTTTTGAACCTTTTAAGAGAGAAGAATATTTTTATTTTTAATGTGGAAATAAAGAGATTAGAAGACCAAATAATCAATGTTTTATTAACCTATCCAAAATATTTTTCCGCTATTGAAGAATATCCATTAGAAATCTTTTCAGGGGAGATAAAAGAATTAATAGAAATAATCAAAGATTTTAAAGATAAAGAAAAGATAAATATTGGGTTGATATTAGAAGAAATTAAAAGTGAAGAACTTAAAAAGAAATGTGCTTTACTATCTTTTTTGCCTAAAGTATTAATTAGTAATATGAAAGAAGAAGATTTCAAACGATTATTAAACAGATATTTATATGAATATTATTATAATAAACAACTTTCTGGAGAAGTGGATGAAAAAATTTTAGCAAAAATTTATGAAATTAAAAAAAATTTAATTAGGGGAGGAAAATGAGCAACAATAAAAATAAAAAAACTATTTTGGAAAAATTTTATAATGAAGTTTTAAAATATAAGGATAAAAAATTAACCTATGACCAATTGAACACGCTTCTGCCTGAAGAACTAAATACTGCTGAAGAAGTAGAAGAGATTTTATTAAATCTTAATAAAATGGGAATTGAAATTGTTGAAGAAGAACCAACAGAAATTATTTTAAGGAAGCCCAAAAAAGTACCTGTAGAACCCTTTGAAAGTGCTACCAAATTTTATTTTCGTGATTTGGCAAGGTTACCTCTTTTAACTAAGGAAGAAGAAATAAAATATTCTAAAATAATGGAGGAAGGTTATCGCGAAATTACCTCTTACCTTTTTAACAGCATACCGCTTATTGAAAAATTAATTGAACTCTGTGAGTTAGTAGAAAAAGGAGAAAAAGATTTAGACCAAATTGTCCGGGTAGAATATGAATATCTAATTAACCGCCGGGCTATGTCTCACAAGAAACAACTGTTTATTCGTCGTGTGAAGACTTTAAAAAAATTAACCACTATGCTTAAAGAACTTTTAGAGAAAAAACCAACACCCGTTGTTTTAAAGAAAATTGAAGAAAAAAAGAAAAGTATTTTCCGAAGAATCCAAAATTTAAGTTTACAACATTCTGTTATTAATGAATTTGCTAAAGATTTTTATATTAAAATAGTTGAAACAAAAAAAATCCTAAATCAGATAAAAAATACAAAAGATAAAAATGAAATTAAAAACTTAAAAGAAAAGTTAAAAGAATACGAAATTTTTTTTGGCCAAAATTATGAAAAAGCAGAAGAAACATGGAAAAATATAGAAAAGTATCAAAATAAAATTCTATTTGCTAGAGATAAAATGATAAATGGCAATGTGCGTTTAGTTGTTTCAATTGCTAAAAAATATGCTAATCGTGGATTGGAATTCTCTGATTTGGTAGAAGAAGGAAATGTGGGTTTAATAAAAGCAGTAGAAAAGTTTAATTATAAAAAGGGTTACAAATTTTCTACCTATGCTACTTGGTGGATAAAGCAGGCAATTACAAGAGCGCTTGCTGAACAGTCAAAAACAGTAAGAATCCCATCCCATATTCAAGATGCAATTAATAAAATTACCCATGCCCGCCAAAAATTTTTACAAAACTTTGGCCGAGAACCAACAATTAGTGAAATTGCTCAACGATTAGGAATAAGTAAGGAAAAAATTGAAAGATATCAAAAAATTGTTCAGCATGGTGTTTCTTTGGATAAACCTATAGATGATGAAGAATCTGGTTTTATTGGTGATTTTATGGCTGATGAAAAAACAACCTCACCGGCAAGAAAAGCCGGAATTTCTTTGTTAAATGAAAAATTAGAAAAAGTATTACAAACCTATCTGTCGAAAAGGGAAGAAAAAATTTTAAAACTTCGCTTTGGAATCGGTGATGGTATTCAAAAAACTTTAGAGGAAGTTGGGCAAATTTTTAATATAACCCGAGAGAGAGTAAGACAAATTGAAGCAAAAGCTTTAAAAAAGCTTCGCCACCCTGCCATTCTAAAAGAATTTTCTTTTTTAAAAGAATTATTAGAAAAATGAGAAAAAAGGTCGAAAAATTAACTTCTTTGAAAGAATTTTTGCCCGAAATTATTAAAAAATTAGGACTTTGGGATAAATTAGCTGAAAAAGAAGTAATCTTTAAATGGAAAGAGATTGTTGGCGAAAATTTCCCCTACCAGATACAACCCGTCGATTTAGAGAAACAAATTCTTTATCTTAAAGTTCCTTCCGCTGAATGGAAAACAGAACTGAATTATTTTAAAGATGAATTAATCAACAAAATTAATGAAAAGATAGGTTTAAAAGTAGTAAAAGATATAAAAATCTTTGTTCTTTATAAATAAAGAAATTAATTATTGACTTATTAAAATTTTTAAGTTATAATTAAGAGTAAGTAATTAAAAAAAATATTTAGTATAAATAATTATGAAGGTAGAAAATGTAGAAGAATATTTTAATAGATTATTAATGGAATGTGTCCGGAAAAAAGCTTCAGATATTCATTTAACTGTGGGACGTCCACCCACTTTAAGAATCGACGGTAAACTTTATCCTGTAGAAGGAGAACCAACCCTAACTCCAGAAATGACTGAAAAATTTAAAGATATTGCTGCCCAACATGCTAAACATTTAAGGGCACAAATTAATGATGGCGGTGGAGGAGATTTTGGCTTAGATTTTGGCGAACACGGAAGATTTAGAGTAGCTATTTATAAACAAAAAGGCTTCTTTGGTCTCGCTCTTCGTTTAATTCCTAAACATATTATGAGTTTTGAAGAAATTGGTTTTCTTCCTCACCTTATTCCTAAAATTAAAGCATTATTAGATAGACCCCATGGTTTAATATTAGTAACTGGACCCACAGGCTCTGGAAAATCAACAACGCAAGCCTGTTTTATTGATTATATTCTTAATTCACCAAGACATGTTTTAACAATCGAAGACCCTATTGAATTTATCCATGATCATAAAGCAGGAATTATTACCCAAAGAGAAGTAGGAGTTGATGTGTCTTCTTTCCGAGAAGCGATAATGAAAGGACTACGTTCTAATCCTAATGTTATTCTTGTTGGCGAAATCAGAGACCTAGCTACTGCTGAAGCGACGGTTTGGGCTGCCGAATCAGGACATTTAGTAATCGGAACTTTGCACACCACCAATGCTACCGAGACAGTGACTCGTTTTATTGATATCTTCCCACCAGAAATTCGTGACCAGATTAGAATACAGTTTTCAATCTCTTTATTAGCCGTATTTTCTCAAAGATTACTTTTAAGAGCCGAAGGAAAGGGGAGAATCGCTTGTTTTGAAATAATGATGGCGACACCGGCGGTAAGAAATTTAATCCGGGAGAAAAAAATTGAACATCTCCCCTCGGCAATGCAAACGGCTTCGGCTGAAGGAAGTATTACTTTTGATGCCTATCTTGCTGAACTTTACAAAATAGGAAAGATTACTTACGAAACAGCAATGCAAAATGCCTTTGATCCTAAAGCGCTAAGAGAATTAATTGAATACGGTGGCCGAAGACATCGTTCATAAATTTTCGGACACAAAATTATAACACTAAATTTATGTTAAAAGATATAAAATTTTTATTTTTTTTAGTATTATTAATAAGCTGCCAAAAAAAAATTTCGGTTTCTAAAAATGTCGAAAATTGGTTAAGCTATTATTTAAATCAAACAAAAATTGGTTATTCTTTATCAAAAATTAATATTAGCGATTCTTCGATCAAATTTTATAATCGAATTAAATTAAGATTAAAGGTAGGAAATGAATTAAAAGAAGTTATGGCAAATACTTTTCTTATTACCGATTTTAAATTAAAATTAAAAAACTTTGAATCCGAACAAATTTCTGGCAAAAATATTTTAAAGATAAACGGCAAAGTTAAAAGAGATACTCTTTACTATACTCTTCAAACCGGTTCCGAAGTTAGTAAAAATTACTTAATTTTGCCTCCAAATACTTATCCGATAGGGATATTACCTTATTTACTTGCTTCCCAAGGTTTAAAAAATTGGAAAGGCAATCTTTTAGATTTTACTCTTTTTTCAATTTTACCAGCAGAAATACATTTTCAAAACAAGGAAACCATGATTATAAATGATACTATTTATGAAACATTGGTTTATGAGATTACGATGGCGAAGGTTAAATCTTTTTATTATTTAGATTCCTTAGGAAACTTATTGAAAGAAGTTTCTGCTGGCGGAATTATTGGCATTAAAGAATCCCCTCAAAAAGCAATGGCTGAGTGGAATAAAGATTTTTTAGATATTCTTTCTTTCTTTTCTATTACAATAGATACTTTTTTGCCTGAACCAGCAAAACTTAAATCTTTAAAATTGGAAATTCAAGGAATAGATTCTTTTGATTATCTAGACCTTGATTTACCTAATCAAAAAGTTGTAAGTAAAAAACCATTAATAATTGAAATTACCAAACCTAAACTAATTGAAACCAACCAGCTTAAAATTTCGGAAAAAGAAAAAATTTATCTTAAATCTACTCCGACTATTCAATCTGATCACCCGCTAATTAAAAAGAAAGCATTAGAAATTATTGGCAATCTCTCTGACAACCAAGCAATTGCTGAAAAAATTTTGATTTGGGTTTTCCGAAATCTTAAAAAGAAAGCAACTACCTCTTATCCTTCGGCAATTGAGATTCTAAAAAATCTGGAAGGTGATTGTAATGAACATGCTACTTTGTATACTGCTTTTTGTCGGACGTTAGGAATACCTACAAGGGTGGTTGTTGGTTTAGTATATGCTGGTAATAGTTTTTATTATCACGCCTGGAACCAAGTTTATCTAAATGAATGGATTTCTTGCGATCCTACTTTTGGTGAATTTCCGGCTTCTCCGGTTCATTTAATTTTAAAAGTTGGTGATGTGGAAGAACAGGTTAAAGTTTTAAATATTGTGGGTAATATAAAAATAAAAGTTTTATCCTTTGAATATGAATAATGCTTTTGGGAATTATTTCTGACACCCACGACCATATAGAAAAAGTGAAAAAAGCAATAGAAATTTTTAACCAATATGATTTGGTTTGTGTGATCCATTGCGGAGATTTTATTGCTCCTTTCACCTTAAAAGAATTTGTTAATCTAAAAACTAAGTTTTACGGAGTTTTTGGCAACTGTGATGGCGAAAAAGAGGGTTTATTAAAAGTAGCAAAAGAAAATAATTTTATCCTTTCCGAAGCACCCTTTAAAATATCTTTTGGTAATAAAAATTTCCTCATTTTCCATAAATTGAAAAAAGAAGAAATTAAAAATGTAGATTATGTTATTTACGGACACACCCATAAATACGAAATTAAAAAAGAAGAAAATATATTTTTCATTAATCCCGGCGAAGCCTGTGGCCTTTTGACGGAAAAAGCCACAATTGCTCTTCTTAATATTGAAGAAAACCAAGCTGCTATTTTAGAAATTTAAATCGTTAATCTTTTTATAAGAATTGTAGCATAAGATCCGGCTGGTAAAAAATAGTATAAAGTAATTTTATATTTTCCTTTATATAATTCGTCAGCTAATAAATCACTAATCTTCATTTCTGTTGGCAAAATGATAGCTTTTCTTAAATAAGGTTTGAAATAAAGACCCCGCATTTTCAATTTTATTTTGAATTCTTTTAGGGAAAGGCTCTCTCTTTTTAAAACTTCTTCCATAATCTCAGTAATTTCGTTTTTCTCTTTTATTTTTGAAGAAGGTGCCGGAATAAAAAGATTGAATAATTTTTCTTTTAAAGAAAAAGGTAGGCTTTTATAAAAATATAATTCACCAAAACGATATTTCACCGGAGAAAAAGGAATTTCTAATTTTTTAAAATATAAATTCAAAGTTTCATTCCAAATATATGCTTGATAGGCATTGATAAAAATATTCAAAAGTTCAAAAGGAATCCTTTTAACTGCTTCTTTATAATCTGTTTTATTATGTATTAAATAATTAATCACTGGTAAGTATTCACGAACTGCAAACATCTTTGCTTCTTCCCATTTTCCCCAATTTTCCTTTAAAAATTTCTTTAATTTTTTAACCTTACTTTCATCAAAAACAGAAGGAGTCGCTAAGAAAAGTTTTAAAGCCTTTTCATAATTTCTTTTTATTAAATAGTAAGCAATAAAACCTTCTTTATGTCGGGCGCTGCCCATTCTTTGCTCATCATAAAAATTTGGCAAACCATCAATACCAACCTTTTCAAAATTGTTAATAACCTTCTCCCCTTCTTCTTTTTTTAAATCTCTAATAGTAATTTGAAAGTAATTTCCTAATAGGTCTTCATTTCTTAAAGGTCTTTCTAAAAAACCAATCAAACTTAGGGAGAAATCCTTTTCTTTTATAATCTCTTTCCTTATTCTTTTAGAAGCTAAATATTGAAAAGCATAAGAATAGCGGTCTTTTAAACCTAAACGATAAATTTTATCAAATTTATATCTTTTTTGCAAAATATAAATAACATCTAAAGTATTAAAATTTTTTTTCTCTAACAAATAAACCGCATATTCTCCCTTTTCTTTAAAAGGTAGATTTGCTATCTCTTTAACAAAAAAATCTTCTGGTTTTACTTTTACTTTTATAGGTTTATCAAAAAGGGAAATTTTTGTTGAAACTCTTCTTTACGATAATCAGGCAAAATTTTTGGCGACTTTCTCCTTTCATCTGCACCAATTTTCTTCAATTCCTTATGATAATTAATTAAGTGATTTAAAGTTAATTTCTTAATCGGCGGCAATTCTTTTAAAAGTTCGCCTGCTCTCTTTCCTGCTCGTCTACCAAATACCAATATATCTAACAAAGAATTTCCCATCAAACGGTTTCTTCCGTGAACTCCACCACTCACCTCACCACAAACTAATAGTCCTGAAACATTTGTCTCACAATTTTCATTAATTAAAATTCCGCCATTTTGGTAATGTTGCGTTGGATAGGTTAAAACCGGCTCTTTTCTCATATCAATCCCAAATCTTAAAAATTGACGAAACATTGCAGGCAATTCTTTCTCAATTGTTCCTTCGCCTTTTAAAATTTCAATTAAAGGGGTATCTAACCAAACTCCATAATAACCGCTGGGTGTTCTTATACCTTTTTCTTTTAAACATTCTCTAATTATCGCTGAAGCAACCGCATCTCTTGTCTCTAATGGATAGATAAACTGCTCACCATCACAATTTACTAATTGAGCTCCTAAACTTCTAACTTTCTCAGTAATTAGTTGTCCCAACATTTGTTCCGGAAAAGCCACACCAGTGGGATGATATTGAATAGTATCAAGATAAATAAACTTTGCTCCTGCTCGATAAGCCAATACTAAACCATCTGCTGTGGCTCCATAATGATTAGAAGTAGGGAAACCTTGAATATGTAATCTACCTGCACCACCTGTTGCTAAAATCGTTACTTTACTTTTAACGATAATTATTTTGCCATTTTCTAAATTTAACAAAACAGCACCACAACATCTTCCATCTTCATCGGTTAACAACTCAATTGCACAAGTGTATTCTAAATAATTAATTTTCTTATTAAAAAATTCATCTCTAATTACCCGCATTATTTCCATTCCGGTATAATCCTTACAGGTATGCATTCTTTTGCGAGAAGTACCTCCACCATGAATAGTAATCATACTACCATCTTCTTTTTTATCGAACATCACACCCATATCTTCTAACCATTTAATAATCTTTGGACCATCGATAACCAAAGCATAAACTAAAGTAGAAATATTTTTATATCCGCCACCTCCCATTACATCCAAATAATGAATAGTTGGTGAATCGCTTTCTTTGTCTGCGGCTTGAATTCCTCCTTGAGCCATAATGGTATTAGCATCCCCCACCCTTAGCTTTGTTACTAAAAGAATATTCTTGGTATATTCATAAGCCGATATTGCTGCCGCTACTCCAGCTCCGCCGCCACCGATAATTAAAACATCTACCTCATAATCAATATTCTCCAATCTAAAACTCTCCGGATTTAAATAAGAATAACTTTCCAAAATGTCAGCAATTTCATTAACTACCAAGGCTCCCTTATTTACTCCAACTTTAATTTCTCTTATTGTTCCAGGTTTATAATCCGGATGGTAATTTTTTAAAAGTTCTTGTTTTTCTTCAGCCTTTAATTTAGGGAAAATCTCTTCAATCCTTCTTTTCCGGCTACTTCCAACTTTTTTTATTGATTCTTTCATATAATCAGGATACATTTAAAAACCTCCTATTTTAGGGCTCAATTTCTCTTTTTTCGTATAGCTCTTTTAATTTTTCAATCGGCATTTTCATCAATTCTTCTAACTCTTTTTCAAATTTATTTTCTTCAATCTCTTTAACTCTTTTTTGCAAATCTTTTGCTTTTTTTTGAATAAACCGACCATAAATTCTTCTTCCTAAAAGACCCACATAATATTGAGTAATTTCAGCCGGGCAGCGAGAAGCACAAAGACCACACATAATACAATCAAAAGAAAGTTCAGCAACCTTCTTAACATCTCCTCTTATTGCTGCATTAATATATTCCATCACTTTTAAATCCTGCGGGCAAATCCGATTACAACTCCCGCAAGAAATACATCTTAAAATTTCTGGATAATATTTTATAAACACTTGTGTGTCATAAACAAATCCTTCAATATTATAAATTGCTTTATTTCCTGGATAAAAAGGAATTTGAGTTAAATACATTCCATCTTCTATCATTGTCTGGCAAGCCAAACCAACTTTTAAACGAAAAGAATCTTTTTTACGATAAACCGTTGAACAGGCACCGCAAAAGCCACCGCGACAGCCGGCACCGCGCACAAAAAGAAATCCGCAATTTTCTAATGCTCGCATAATCGTTAAACCTTCCGGAACTAAATATTCTTTTCCCATTACATAGATTCTTATTTTCTTCATAGTTCTACTTAAGTTTTTGCATATTTTTTAACACCTAACTCATATAAATCATTACCATAAATATCATTAATCACAATCACTGGAAAATCCTCTACTAACAACTCGGAAATTGCCTCAGGACCTAAGTCTTCATAAGCAATTATTTTAGCTTGTTTTATCTTTTTCATTGTTAAAGCCGCCACGCCCCCTACCGCACCAAAATAAACTCCCTTATATTTCATCATCGCCTTTTTCACTTCTTCATTCCGATTACCTTTACCAATCATTCCTTTTAAGCCATTAGCTAATAAAATTGGTGTATAAGGATCCATCCTTCCGGAAGTAGTTGGACCTGCCGGACCTATTGGATAACCTGGTTTTGCTGGAGCCGGACCTACATAATAAATTACTGCTCCCTTTAATTCAAAAGGTAATCTTTCCTTTTTTCCAATTGCTTCTACCAACCTTTTATGAGCTAAATCTCTTGCCGAATAAATAATACCATTTATTAAAACTTGATCCCCGGCTTTTAAATCTTTTAATACTTCATCTGTTAAAGGGGTTGTAATTCTTTTAATCTCCATTATTAACCTCCTATTTAAAAACTTAAATTATAATAATTTATAAAATAAATTTCAATGAAAATAAATATCTGCCAAATAAGAACTCCTAATTTTAATACCACTAATAACTTTTTTTATGCCAATTTCTTTTCCCCAATTAGCAAATTTTTTAAAATCTTCTTCTTTATAATATTTTTTAACGGGATAACTCTCTCGGGAAGGCATCAAATATTGGCCAATGGTAACAATATCAACATTGGCTTCTTTTAACTCAATCAAGGTTTCATAAATTTCCTCTTCCTCTTCTCCTAAACCGACCATAAAACCACTCTTAGTAATAATCCTTTCATCCAGTTCTTTTGTTTTTTTTAAAATCCATAAAGAACGGAAATAATTTGCTTTTTTATCTCTAATAATTTTTGTTAATCTCTTGGTTGTCTCAACATTATGTGCCAAAACATTTGGTTTTTTCAAAATCACCTTTTTAAGGGCTTCAAAATCACCCATAAAATCAGGGATTAAAACTTCGACCAAGGTGTTTAAAGATATCTCTCTTATTTTTTCAATTGTTTGGGCAAAAATTCCGGCGCCGTAATCTGCTAAATCATCCCTTGTAACCGAAGTGATTACACAATAAGTAAGAGAAAGTTCTTTCACAGCAAGAGCAATTTTTTCTGGTTCTTCTTCTAAAATTTTATTAGGAACCCCTTTTTTTACCCCACAAAAAAGGCATTTTCTTGTGCAGACATCGCCCAAAATCATAAAAGTTAAAGATTTTCTACTAAAACATTCACCCAAATTTGGACATTTCGCATCTTCGCAAACAGTATTTAAATTATATTTCTTTAAAATACCTTTTAAAAGAGCATAATCTTCTCCACCTGGTAAAGAAGATATTTTAGCAAAATAAGAATCCATAGAAAATTATAAAACTTTTAAGAGAAAAATCAAATTGGTAAAATTGTTTTAATTCTTGACATTTTAAAATTTTTTATTATCTTTTTAAAAGGATGGCTTTAGGTATTTTTTCGCTCTTTTCTAAACCAAAAATTAAAATTACTGTGGATAAACTTTATTATTTTTTCCCAAGAAGTGATTTTAAACATTCAATCGTAATTGAAATTCCCAACCACCAAAGTTCTTACCAAGCCTTAGTGGGCGTATATAATGGAAGTAAAAGAGGATTTATTTTGAAAGATATTGTCTTAAAAATAGAACACTTAACTTTGCGTTGTATCAATCATCAAGTTTTAGAATTAAAACCTGATGAATATAAACAATTCTTATGGATTTTTCCTTCTCCGCCTTTTTTAAGTAAACAGAAAGGTAAGTATGTTTTAACTTTAATAGATGATAAAGGGAATCTTTTCTCAGTATCTGGTCGATTTCCCAAATTTGATATTTCTTATTAATTTACTATAATTATTTATGCTAAAAAATGTTGTCAAATTTATTTATCAAAAAATTAGTGAAATAAAAAATACTGTCGGCGATAAAAAAATAATTTGCGCAGTCTCCGGTGGCGTTGATTCAATGACAACCGCTGTGCTCACTCATAAAGCAGTTGGCGATAACTTAACCGCTGTTTTCGTCAATGATGGCTTAATGCGAAGAAATGAGGAGAATTTCTTAAAGGAAGAATTGGAAAAATTTGGTATTAAAGTAAAAGTATATTATCAGGCTGAAGCTTTCTTTAAGGCTTTAAAAGGATTAACCGATCCGGAAGAAAAAAGAATTGCTTTTCGCGAAACCTTTTATAAGGTTTTTCAAAAAATAATAAGTGAAGAAAAAGCAGAATTTTTAGCCCAAGGAACCATCAAAGCTGATATTATTGAAACGGAAGCAAAAATAAAAACTCAACATAATGTTTTATCCCAAATTGGTATCAATCCCCAAAGATATGGATTAAAAATAATTGAACCATTAAAAGAGTTATTAAAGCCAGAAGTAAGAAGGGTAGCCAAAAGACTGGGATTATCAAAAGAGGTTTATCAAAGAAAACCTTTTCCCGGACCGGGATTACTTTGTCGGGTACTTGGTGAGATAACCGAAGAAAGAGTAGAAATTATTAGAAAGGCAACTGAAATTGTTGAAAAGTTAACAGAAAAAGTTAGAAGTTTTCAAACTTTTCCAGTATTATTAAGCGATAAGACAACCGGCATAAAGAATTATCAAAGGATATTAGGGGATATTATTGTTATCCGCTCGGTTGAATCTAAGGATGCTTTGTCCGCCAAGGCTAAAAGATTACCTTATCGATTATTAATGAAAATCCGGAATACTTTAATTAGTGAAATCCCTTCTTGTGTAAAAGTTTTATATGACATAACTGATAAACCACCTTCAACTATTGAGTATATTTAATTATGGATTATCAGATATATTGCTTAATCGCTTTACTTGGTTGGGGACTTTGGGGATTGGGCACTAAATTATTAGGAAAATTTTATCCTCCCTTTCCTTTATCTTTTTTCTCCAATGTAGGCACAGTAATTTTTCTCTGCTTCTTTATTCTTAAGTTTCCTCTACCGATTAATAAATTTTCTTTCTATTCTTTAATAAATGGCTTGATTGCTGGTATTGGCACAATCGGTTTTTATTTTGCTTTAAGCAAGGGCGAAGCATCTATTGTCTTCCCAATAACCTCACTTTATATTGTTTTTCCAGTAATTTTAGGCTATCTATTTTTAAAAGAACCAATGACTTTCAAACATCTTTTAGGATTTATTTTCACCCTAATAGCCATCTATCTTCTTAGTAGTTAAATTATTCAATTCTTTTAAGAAAATAAAGCCGATACCAGGGATGAGAAAATAAAGGTTCAAATATTAAATTTTCTTCTTTTAATAAATGGGGATGTAATTGGGAAAGAAAATCAAAATATATCTCTAATCCAGCAAAATCTTTTATCAAATAAAACACCATTGAATTTTCATAATTTTTTATATTCTTTTTTAATGCGGCTATTTCGCGAAAACTTTCTAAATTATTCTTTACCTCAGGAAGGTAATATTCAAAAATGGCTTTTCTTCTAAAAGGAATAATTAAATATTTTGGTTTTAAACTCAATAAATAATTTTTTATTACCGGTATTGATGTTTCTATTGCGATCATTTTCTCTTCCTCATCCTTTAAATTCCATTTAATGTCTCTTATTTTATCTGCAGGAAAATTTATAACAAAAAGAAATAAAAATAAAATAGTCTGCAATAAAATCTTACTGATTTTCTTTTTCAAAAATATATCAAAGATGTGAAACAAGAAAAAGGCTAAAAAAAATAGAGACAATAAAAAGAATCTTCTCATCGGTAAAACTCCGCCCCGCAAGGAAAGAAAGAAATAAAAAATAAAAGGAGAAAAAATAATTATGAGTAAAACTAAATAATTTCTAAGATTTTTCCTTTGAGAATAAATTACTAAAATAATTACCAAAAAACTTATCATTAAGAAAAACCAACCAGTTTGGTTGTTTATATCTTTAAGAACTACCGGGAAAAATTCTCTTGGTTTTATTAAAGAAATTCCAGTAATTATTGGATATCGAGCAGTAATAATAAAAGAATAAAAAGGATGGGAAAAAGCACGATAATCAAAAAAGAACCAAATAATTGGTGCCAAAAAGGGAAGAAATAAAAAAAGATATCTCTTTTCTTTCTGAAAAAATGATAATAAAAGAAAAATAATCGCAATAAACCAACTATCTGGTCTAATTAAACCCGCCGAGAGATTTAATATGCCATATTTTAAATAATCTT
This sequence comes from Caldifarciminota bacterium, assembly GCA_039801885.1. Taxonomy (GTDB): domain Bacteria; phylum Hydrothermota; class Tepidihabitantia; order Tepidihabitantales; family DTDR01; genus DTDR01. The sequence goes on along the minus strand of JBDRVN010000012.1, from coordinate 3,888 downwards.
TTATCAAAAAATAATAAATAGCAATAATCATTATTGGAATATAGATATACACCCAATAACCAGTAAGCAAATTCTGCCAACTATCTTCAAAAAAAAGGAAAGCATAGAGAAAGGCTAATAAACCACTAAAAAAGAAGTTAGAAAAATTTTCACTAATTTTTAAAAAATAGAAAAAACCTAATGAGATTAATAAAGAGATAAGAAGATAATTAAACAGAGGAGTAAAAATATAAGAAAAAAAAGCAATTAAAGGTTTTGGTGTTTCCGATAAGAAATAAGAAGGTGGATTTAACTTTATAAAATATTGAAACATATTGCGATAGGTGATATTCACACTTTTCCCTAAATATTGATAATTGAGATTAAAAAAAACTGGTAAAAATATTAAAATTAAAAACAAAAAAATAGTAATAAGTAATTTTAACTTTGTTTCCAAAGGTAATCTAGGAATCTTTAAAATCCTAACTCCTTATTCTTTGGCAGCGAATTTTTCTAAAATACTTTCGTTGATGTCAAAATTAGAATAGACCTGTTGAACCTCTTCCAATTCCTCAAAGGCGGAAATTAATTTTAATATCTTTTCGGCAACCTTCTCATCGGTTATATTAACCGTGGTTAAAGGTAACTTTGTCAATTCTGAATGGTCAATAGCGATATTGTTTTCCTTTAATTTTTCTTTAATTTTAGAAAAATCTTCTAAGGAGGTAATTATCTGATAAGAAGTTTCATCGGCCTTTATATCTTCCGCACCAGCTTCCAAAGCGATGCTAAAAATTGTTTCTTCGTCAACCTTCTCCTTATTAACTATAATCACACCCTTAGGTTTAAATTGCCAAGATACCGAACCAGCCTGGCCTAAATTTCCTCCGTATTTAGAAAAAATATGACGGATATCATTGACGGTTCGATTTCGATTATCCGTCAATGTCTTGACAATAATTGCTATACCTTCCGGACCATACCCCTCAAACTCAATCTCTTCATAAATGACGCCGGGAATTTCTCCGGTTCCTCGTTTAATCGCGCGTTCAATATTCTCACTGGGCATATTCGCTTCTTTAGCCGCTTCAATTGCTACTCTTAATCTGGGATTAAACTCCGGATTACCTCCTCCTAACCGAGCAGCAGTCGTTATTTCTCTTGCTAATTTAGAAAACAACTTACCTTTAACCTTATCTACCTTTGCTTTCTTATGTTTTATTTGTGCCCACTTAGAATGACCAGCCATAATTCCTCCGTTTATTCTGTAAATATTATAAAATAAAATAAATAATTGTCAACTTATCAAAATAATTTATTAAATAGTTAAAACCTCATCAAGATTTTAGAATAAAAACTAAAATACCATTTTAATTAATCCGCCTTTTACTAACAATAATCATTATCTCTTGACAAAATAAAAAATTACCTCTAAAGCCATCTCCAAGGCATTATAGTAGATAGCCCCCTATCCAAAGGGATAATTTTATCTAATCCTTTGATTTTATATCACTTACATAAAAATTTCTCAATATATATAAGTCATTTAAAATTAATAATTATAAAAATTTAACTTTTAGTTATACTTTTTCTAAGGTAGATATTATCTTATTATTCAACTTATCAGTATCATCGAATGCCGCTAATTTTTAAAGGAAAATTTTAAATAAGTTATTGAAATTATGTGCTTAAATTAAATTTGCATAAAGATAAAAAATCTCTTCTTTATTATCTTATAATCATTTCAATAAGTATCCTGGTTATTACCTTTTGAGGCGGCTTAAAATTTAACTTCAAAAAACAAACTACTTTATAAACGATCCTTTTCTTAAATCTTTTAAATTATTCGTAACTAATAAGAGTTAAATATGTCAATATTTTTATTTTTATTATTAATTTACCAACTTTTAATTGTTGACAAAAAAATTTTTTTAGATCATATTTTAATAGATGGCAGAGAGGCCTTACGAAGAATTGGTAATTCATGATAAATTAATTCTTAGTTTAAAACAGACTGTTTATCGTTATCCTAATGAAAAATATCCCTATTTGAAAACTTATACCAACCATCCCGATAAGCATAAAGGTATATATAATATAAATGGCGAATATTGCTATCCGGATATATTGGTAATTGACTTAAGAAGCGAAAAGGTAATCATGATCGCCGAAGTAGAAACCAAATCTACTTTAGATGAAATAGAAGCCGAAGAATGGAAAGACTTTTGTAATCTTTCTTTACACTTTGCTCTTTTTTATCCAAAGGGATATGAATTTAAAATTCGCCAACTTTGTAAGAATATCAAGATTGATTCCTTCTTAGAATATAGCGAAATTGAAGGCAAATTTAAATTAGAAAAGAAAAGGATTATCTTTTAAAAAGATTAAGATACCAATAAAAAAGATGTTCACCCCAGAAGAAATTTATAACCGCACTAATTGCTAAAAAACTTCCAAAAGGTATATAATCTTTTATACCTCTTTTTCTAATTGCCACCAAGATTAAAAAGATAATTAAACCTAAAAAAGCTCCTAAAAATACAATAAAAAGGACATTTTTATAACCAAAATAACTACCTAAAAATCCTGCCATTTTTATATCACCACCACCAATTGCTTCTTTTTTTCTTAATAATAACCATATTAACCTTAAAATCAATAAAGAGCCTACCCCAGTGATAATTCCGTATAAAGAAAATAAAGGAAACTTATCCATATTAAATAAAAAACCAAATAATATCCCCGGGTAATTTAACCAATCAGGTATTATTTGAAATTCCCAGTCAATAAAGAAAATTATTAACAAGGCACTTAATAAAAATATTAATGAAATTGTTTTTAGAGAGAAATTAAATTTTTCATAACTGAATAAAAAAATAAAGCCTGTTAATAATTCAACAATTGGGTAACGAAGAGAAATTGGTTTTTTACAAAAATGGCATCTGCCGCCTAAAAGAATAAAACTTATCAAAGGAATATTATCATAAAACCTAATCTTTTTTTGACAATGGGGACAAAAAGAACTTGGTTTTATAATCGAAATTCCTCTTGGTGTGCGATAAATCAAGACATTAAAAAAACTACCAAAGACTAAACCAATAATAAAAGTAAAAATTCTATTAAAAACCCCCACTCAAAACGCTCCTAACAAATTTTTCATCTACACAGTATTCAAATAAAATTTCCCGAGTAATTATCCCTTGTTGATAAAGTTTAATCAAAGACTGGTCTAATGTTTGCATCCCCAGTTCTGTTCCGGTTTGAACAAGCGAAGGAATTTGATAGGATTTATTTTCTCTTATAAGATTTTTTATTGCTGGTGTGCCAACAAGAATTTCCATCGCTGCTGCTCTGCCTCCTTCTTTTCTCGGAACTAAAATTTGAGAAATAATGCCAAGAATTACATTGGCAAAAATATGTCTAATAAAATTTTGTTGCTCGGCGGGAAAAACATCAATTACTCTATCAACGGTTTCTGCTACATTGTTCGTATGAAGGGTAGAAAGAACCAAATGGCCGGTTTCCGCCGCCGTAAGGGCTAAAGAAATAGTTTCTAAATCTCGCATCTCGCCAACTAAAATTACATCCGGATCTTCTCGTAAACAAGCTCGGAGAGCCGAAGCAAAAGAACGGGAATGAATTCCTATTTCTCGTTGACTTACCAAACAATTCCTTTCTTTAAAAACATATTCTATTGGGTCTTCAATCGTTATTATTCTTAAAGCTTTTTCTCTATCAAGCAAATCAATCATACTTGCTAAAGTGGTGGATTTGCCGCAACCCGTTGGACCGGTAACCAAAATTAACCCCCTTTTTTTTCTTACTAATTCAGCTACTATTGGTGGAGCTGGTAATTCTTCTAAGGTTTTAATTCTTGCTGGAATAATTCGAAAGGCATCACCAATTCCG
>JBDRVN010000011.1:0-37516 GCA_039801885.1 Caldifarciminota bacterium | reverse complement strand
CAAACAAAGACGAATAATTCTGATCCGATTAGTTTCTATCTATCGCCATTAGTTCTTTCCGGTAGGGAGATTCATTTAAAATTATATGTAAAAGGCTATGATTATACTTACGAAATTTCTGATTCCTTTTCAATTGTTATAACTTGTGGTGAACCAAGCACAACCTTGCCAACCGGACCAGATTATTATGGTTATTATCTTTACGACAATACGGATGTTTCTTCGGGTAACGCACCAACTTATAACTGGATAGATATTAGAACAATTGGAACCCAAATACCAGGTGTTTCCGAAGCAAATGATACAACAGTAACCATTCCTTTACCATTTAGATTTAAATTTTACGGAAACTTTTATGACTCAATATCAATTTCTTCTAACGGTTTTTTGGCAATGGGCAGGACGAGTTATCGGAGCGGAGAAAATTTATATTTACCTAATAGTCAAATTCCCACAAATATCATTGCGCCTTTTTGGGATGATTTAAGCACGGTAAGAAGAATGCAAAATGATCCGATAGTATACCAATATTACGATAATAGCAACCATACTTTCATAATTGAGTTTTACAATCTCTATCATTATGATAATTCCTACCAAAGGGAAATATTTGAAGTAATCTTCTATGACCCCAATTATTATCCAACACCAACCGGTGATGGTGAAATTCTCTTTCAATATAATACGGTATCAAATGCTTTAAGTAATACTGTGGGCATTCAGAATAATCTTGGTGAGATTGGTTTGACCTATCTTTTTAATGGTAGTTATCAGCCAACAGCAGCAACAATAATTGCTGGTCGGGCAATAAAGATAAGCACAAAAACACCTTTGGGAAGTTCTTTGCCCTTTATTACCTTAGAAAGTCTTTATATCAATGATTCTTTAGGAAATAATAACGGAATTATTGAAGTTGGTGAGCCAATATTATTATCAATAACTTTAAAAAATTCTGGTAACGAAACCGGAAATAATATAAGAGCAATTTTAAAAACCCGAGATAATGACTGTGTAATTAGCGAATCAATTTTTAATATTGGTAATCTCTTACCTAATGAAAGAAGAAATAATAACGAAAATCCCTATTTCTTTATTGTTAGCTCTCCTCCGGCTGACACAATCTTAGATTTTACCTTAAAAATTACTGGTGAGGGCTATGAAAAGGGAATCTATTTTAGTTTAGGAACGGCTCCCTTCTCTTCTATTAACGAACAAGTCAAGATTAACTTTCCAACAAAACTTCCCACAGTTCTTAAAATTAACCATTTGGAAAAGAGTTATGGTAAGGATATAAAAATTTATGACTATTTAGGAAGAGAGATAAAAAAAGAAAAGATAAAGAAAGGGATATACTTTATTAAGAAGGATAAAATAAAAAAGATAATTATTATTAGATAAGGGATTTTCCTTATAATTTTTTGATAATCAGTTTAGGTATATTTTTTAAATTTAAAATCAAATCTTTAAAATGAAAATAGTTATCAGGAGGAATAATTTCAGTAAGATAAGCCAACATCATAATAAAATTCCAAAATATAAAAGGCAAAGATAATAAAAAGATATATTTTAATGATAATTTTTTATTTAAACTATGAATAAAAGAAGATAGACCAAAAGCAAATATCGGCAAAGAACTGATAAAAGCCCTATGACCAAAAGAATATCCAAAGTACCAGCAATGCCAGGAACTGATTATATAAAGTTGCATTAGAAAGACAAGGAAAAGCAAAAGCGTGATTATCCGATGGCGATTACTGATTAAAAGTCCCAAAAGGCAAAAAAGAATAAGCGGATGCCAACTAATAAGTCCGTGTCTGGAAGAAAAGAGAACCGGAAATATTTTTGGTGAGAAGGCATAAATAAATTTTTCTTCACCATAGGAATAAGCTAAAAAAGAGCCAAAAATAATTTTGTAGGCAAGCATTTGAATTAAAAAGAAAGGCATCGTTCCGACTAAAAAAGCAAAGATATGCTTTAAAGAAGGAATGAGTTCTTTTATCTTTTTAATTTTAAAATATAAAAAAGAAATAAAAGGAAGTAAAAGAAAGATGATATCTTGTAGTCTAATGATTGCTAATAAGGAACCAAAAACTCCCATAAGAAAATATTTATAAAGATTTCTTTCTTTAAAAGTTTCTAACCAAAAGAGAATAAAAAGACTGCTCACAAAAAATGAAGTTAAATGAGAATAATAGGGACCTTTTAAAAAATAATATAATATATTGGTAGCCAATAAAATAATAGAGAGAGAAAGGAAACAAATAAAAGGCGAAAAATACTTTTTACATAAATGGTATGTTATTATCAAACCTAAATAACCATATAAAATACTCGCATAACAAAAAGAAAGTTGGTAAGGAAGAGAAAAGCCATCACTCACAATTTTAAAACCAAGGAAATTAAAAAAAAGAATTATTAAATGGGTAAGATAGAAAAAGGGAAGAATAAGTAAGGGGAAGCCAACGGGATATTTGTTTATTGGGTAACCGGTCTTTGGGTTGATTTTTTCTTTAATATTAAAATATTCGTATTCGTTTTTAAGATTTAAATCAAAATCAATCGCTATTGACCTAACATAAGAGAAGTAATACATTGGGTCGGCTCCGTGAACAATTTGGAGTTTTTCTCTTTTGTATTGAATTCCTACTGCCATTATATAAAAGAATATACAACTTAAGGTCACAATAATTAGCCAAAATAAATAATAATTTTTTTCATTGAAAATAAATTTCTTAATCATTTTTTGAAGTATATTCAATTATTTAAAAATTTCAAGAGAATAAAAATTGAATTTCTTTTCGTTATCTTTATAATATTGAATGATTCATCTTACCTTTTCCCAAAAAAGATTTATTAAAGAGACAATAGAAGTCTTGTCAATCTTTTATCCGGAGATAGAGAGTTTAATAAAAGAGAAATTGGCAGCGATAAAAAAATTGGATAAGAATAGATTTCGAAAGGGAGAAATTTTTTTCTCTTTTATTTTCTCTTTAAGATATCCGATTTTAAGTAGAAAATTAGCAATTTTAAAGAACTATAAAATTCCGCAAGATTTAGAATTTGATGAAGATAATTTTCCCTTTAGAGAAGAGATTAAAAATATAATTAATCAATTATGAGAAGAAAGATAGTATTTATCAAAAAATATGATTACGGAAAAGGGGTATTTGATTTAGGTGAATATGTTATTTCCTATGCCACTTCTTGTTCTTTAGGATGTGAATATTGTTATTTACAATTTGCCAAAACACCAAGGGAGCCGGTGATTTATGAAAATCTGGAAGTTTTGGAACAAGAATTAAAGGAGCTCTTTTTAAAAGAAGAGGAGAGAAATTTCTATTTTAATTTAGGAGAGACCACCGATTCCTTTTTGAGCCAAAATCATATTGAAATTATTGATAGAATAGGTGAAAGGATTTCCTTTTTTGCGGAAAGATATAATAAAAGAGTTTTTTTAGAATTAAGGACAAAGACTGATAATATTTTAAAATTTTCTTCTTTAAATAAAAAGAAAAATCTTTTTTATATCTACGGAATAAGTTTATTGCCGGAAGAGACGATTATTAATTTCGAAAAAAATACTGCCAGTTTGGAAAGTCGGATTGAAAGTATTAAAAAAGCCCAAGAACTTTCTTATCTTATCGGTTTACGATTTGAACCAATTATTATCTATCCAGTTTTCGGGATTACTTATGAGGAAGTTATAAATTCCTTAAAAAATATTATTATTAATTACCAGGAGATTTTTTTTAAGATTTTTAAAATTTTAGATGTTTCTCGGCTTCATTCAATAAGTTTTGGTGCCTTGCGGTTAACAAAAAAACAATATAAATACTTAAAAGAGAAAAAAAGTAAATTAGCCTTTTTTGAAATGGTCTTGGCACCCGATAAAAAATATCGCTATTCAAGACCTCTTCGGGTTTATATTTATCAAGAACTTATAAAAAGTTTAAAAGAAATTTTTGGTAATAAGATAATTGAGAGAATTTATTTAGCAACAGAGTTTCCCTATATTTGGAAGGCTTGTAATTTACCATTAAAATTAATTACTGGATTTATTGACATTTAATAAAAGATATTGTATAATAATATAAATGATTTATAAAATTTTAAAAGGAGGAATTAATGGGTAAAAAAATAATTTTCTTATTTATTTTATTTTTATTATTAGGCTATTCTCAAGAGAATTCTAAACCTTTTTTACTTAACGGTGAGATCATTCCTTATGAAGGGACGATAAGAAAGGCATTTATAGCGAGAGTCTATTATTACGATACCGATGGCGATAAGCCGGCGAAAATTTTCGTTTATGTTGATGGTATTCCTTATGCTTTAAGATTAAAAAAAGGAAGTCCTTTTTCTGGTTGGTATTATAGTCAGAGATTAGCTTTACCACCGGGCGAACATAAATACTATTTTTATTGCGAAGATGGTAAGGGTAAATCTGATCGGTTTCCTCGTTACGGTGAGAAGACCGGACCTTTTGTTGGTATTCATAAAATAAATAAAAAACCGAGATTGGAAAAAGGCGGTGTCTATTTGGAAGAAGGAGAAGAAGGCAAGATTTTTGTTTTTCGAGTAGATTATTATGATCCGGATTGTAAACCGCCTAAAGCAGTAATGGTAATTGTTGATGGTCGGGCAAGACCGATGGAACTTCATAAAGGTAGACCATCTAACGGAATTTATATCGCAAAGTTAAAATTAGAACCAATGAAACACGGATATTATTTTTTAGCAATTGATGATAAAGGTGAAAAAGTTTCCTTACCGGAAGAAGGGTATTTGGCAGGTCCGATTGTCTATGAAAAAGAGAATAGGCCACCAATTTTAACCGATTGGAAAGTTAAACCGGAATTAGGCGGTCCAAATACTAATTTTACCTTCTCTATCTTTTACAAAGACGAAGATAGAGACCCACCGGCAATTATTCAAGTAGTAATTGATAATATTGCCTATGATATGAAATTGGCAAAGGGAGAAAAATATTATGGAGTTTATGAATTAAAAAAGAAGTTGAAAGAAGGTAAATTTTATTCTTATTATTTTTATTGTGAAGATGGAAGAGGTGGCATCCGTCGTATTCCAGAAAAAGGGTCTTTTAATGGACCAATTGTAATCAAATAAAAAAGGAGGAAGGAATGATTAAAGGAAAGAAATATTTTTTATATTTAAGTATTCTTCTTTTAATTGCTCTTTTCGGGATTGGTTGTAAAAATAAGCCACCAAATAAGGTAGAATTAATTGATGTGCCTACCAATGCCTATCGCTACGCAGCAGTAGAGATTTCATTGTCAACAACCGATCCAAACAAAGACGACATTTACTATGTAGTTGATTGGGGAGACGGAATTGTTGATACTACGGAAGAAAGTTTTGCGAGTGGTGAAACAACAGTGGTTGCCCATCGGTATATAAATACGGGAACCTTTCAAATAAAAGCAACCGCCAAGGATGCAAAAGGAAATCTACAAAAGAATTGGTCAGACCCAAAATCCTTAGAAATTTTATCTAATGAAAAACCTACAGCACCGATAATTTCTTGTGAATTTAACTCAACAGCAAAAAATGCTTTACTTTATTTTACCGCCACTGCTTCTGACCCGGATGGTGACTCTGTATGCTTTCAATTTATTTGGGAAAAAGGTAAGAAATCAAAATGGAGTAATTTTGTTCCCTCCGGTGGCAGTGTGATTGATACCTATCGTTTTAAAGATGCGAAAACCTACGATGTAAAAGCAATTGCTAAGGATAAAAAAGGTGGTATTTCGGATACTTCTCAAGCATTGACAATTACTGTTTTAGATGAAGGATATGTGATTAAAAAATATAAAACAGATGAAGAAGATGGTTTTCTTTCTTCACCGGCAGAAATTATTGTTACTGCTACTCAGGAAAAATGTATTGGAATTGGTTGTTCTGATTATGGATATTTATACTTCTTTAAAATACCGAGTTTAGATGTGAAGAAAAAGCAAAATAATTTAGTGGGTGCAACTGAAGATGCTTGGTTTGCGAGCACTGTTTCTTGCGATAATAGTTATGTTTATGCGGTAGAGAATAATGATGTAGGTACCCATTTACATATTTTAAATAAATATGACCTTAGTGCTTATTGGTATTATCCAACACAAAACGATTCTACCGACATTACCACGGCAATTTGTCTATTCAGTAATTATGCGGCTTTTGGTTGCAAGGATACCTTAGTGATTTTGAATATTTCTGGTCAATCAGTCCATCGAAAAGTATTTATTGGTGCTGAGATTAATTCGGCTCCGGTAGAAAATGGTAATAATGAAATTATTTTTGGTGCTGATGATGGCAAATTGAGAAAAGTAGATCTAAGTGGTAATGTAACCGTTCTTTATGATTTTGGCAGTACCAATCCTTTTGAATATAATTCATCAATTCTTGATAATAACCGAAATATTTATGTAGCTAATAAAAATATTGTTATTTCCTTAACTTCGGATGGAAATTTAAGATGGATAGATACCTTAGAGACAGAAGTTGGTCAATTGGCAATAGGTCCGGATAATTATCTCTATTTCGGAACCGATGGCGGAAAGGTTTATGCGGTTTCTTTAAATAATGGAGCAATAAAATCAAATTATCCAGTTACTATTGCTGGTGCTAGTTTCAAGAGTGCTCCTTGCTTTGCCCAAGACGATATCTTTTATATTTATGATACGGATGACGAAATTCTTTATTGCTTAGAAAATTCAGGAAAAGTTAGGTGGTATTGCGATGTCACGGAAATATTGGCAACGGCAGCAAAGAAATTAGAGGAACCGAGTGAATTGGTTTCACCGCTTATCGGTCCGGATGGTAATATCTATGTTGGTGCCACTGACGGAGTTTATGTTGTTAGTGGTCGAGCAACGGGAACTCCTTTGACAAATTCACCTTGGCCAAGATGGCGAAGAAATAATTGGAATACCGGAAGTTTACGATAGGAAAATTAAAATAAAAGGATGGGGAGGGAGAATTAATGTCCCTCCCCTTTTTCTTTTTTTATGGATTTAAAGAAAATAATTAAAGAAGCCTTAAAAGAAGATATTAATAAAAAAGATTTAACAACCTTTTATTTAAAAAATAAGAAGAAAATTATAAAAGCAAAAGTTATTGCCAAAGAAGAAGGGATTCTTTGCGGAATTAATATATTTAAACAGGTATTCTTAGCTTATGATAAAAAAGTAAAATTTCCTTTCTCTTTAAAAGATGGCGATTATTTTAAAAAAGGACAAATGCTTTGTGAAATTATTGGTAAGGCAGGTTCAATTTTAACTTGTGAAAGGGTTGCTTTAAATTTTTTACAGCGATTATCCGGTATCGCTACTTTAACAAACAAGTTTGTTAATAAAATTAAAAAATATAATGTAAAAATTCTTGATACAAGGAAAACAACACCTTTATTAAGAAGTTTGGAAAAATATGCCGTAAGAGTTGGCGGCGGTTATAATCATCGGTTTTCCCTTTATGATGGGATAATGATTAAAGATAATCATAAGAAAGTTGCTGGTTCTTTAGAAAAAGCAATCTTAGAGATTAAAAGATGTAAGAAAAAAGTCCCTTTTATTTGTGAAGTTGAGAATTTAGAAGAATTTGAGATTGCTCAAAAATTGGGTGTCAAATGGATAATGCTTGATAACTTTTCAGTTCCGCAGATTAAAGAAGCAGTTAAAAGAAAAAAGAAAGGAGTAAAACTGGAGGTTTCCGGTGGAGTTAATTTGGATAATGTAGAAGAGATAGCAAAAACTGGTATAGATTATATTTCTATCGGTCGTTTAACCCACTCACCAAAAGCAATCGATATTTCTTTAGAGATTGAATGAGAAATAAAAGAATTGTAAAAATTGGCAATTTAAAAATCGGTGGTAAGGAAAAGATTTTAGTCCAATCAATGACTAAATGTAAAACCGAAGATTATTTAAGTTTAGTTAAAGAATTAAAGAAATTAGAAAAGGTTGGTTGTGAAATCTGTCGGATAGCGATTAAAACTGATAAAGCAATAGAAAATTTAAGAAAAATAAAAGAAGAAAAAATAACGAAAATGCCAATTGTTGCTGATATCCATTTTAATTACAACTTAGCAATCAAGGCAATAAAGGTAGGTGCTGATAAAATAAGAATTAACCCTTTTAATATTACTAAAGAAAAAGAATGGAAGGAGATAATTAAAGTAGCAAAAGATTTTAATATTCCCATAAGAATTGGTTTGAATGCTGGTGGTGTTAGAGAGAGAGAAAAAGATATTGAAAAGGTTATTTTAGATAGATTAAAAGAGACATTAGATTTCTTTGAAAATGAAAAATTTTATGATATAGTGATTTCGGCAAAGATTAGTGAGCCATTAAGTTTAATAAATATTTATGAAGAGATTGATAAAAATTATCAATACCCAATCCATTTAGGCTTAACCGAAACCGGACTTCCTTTTGAAGGTGGCATAAGAAGCGGAGTGGCAATAGGAATCTTATTACATAAAGAGATTGGCGATACAATTAGAGTTTCTTTAACCGGTGAGAGTATTTTAGAAGTTATTGCTGGTTTTGAGATTTTAAGTGCCTTAAATTTACGAGAAGATTTACCGGTAATTATTTCCTGTCCAACTTGTGGTCGTTGTGAAGTTGATTTAGAAAAGATTGTGAAAGAAGTAAAAAAAGAGGTTTTTAAGTTAAATATTAAAAAGAAAATAAAGATTGCCATAATGGGTTGCGAAGTTAATGGTCCGGGGGAGGCAAGTCATGCCGATTACGGAATTGCCTTTGGTAAAAAGAGTGGAGTAATTTTTCTAAAAGGAAAGATAATAAAAAAAGAACCAAGAGAAAAAATTGTTAAAAAATTTATTGACCTTATTTTGAAAGAAGAAAATTTGAAATTCACTAACACTCGGTTATAATAAAAGTAAAATTCTAAAAGGAGAATAAAATGGGAAAAATTAAAGAAGTAATTAAAAGAGATGGTCGGATTGTGCCTTTTGAGTTAGAGAAGATTGAAAAAGCAATTGAAAAGGCATTGAGAGCAACGAATGCTTACAAAGAAAATTTAGCAAGAAGATTAGCCGAAAAAGTTTTAAATATCTTAGAAAAAGATTTTGAAAAAGGTTTACCGCAGGTAGAAGATATTCAAGATAGAGTGGAAAGGGTTTTAATTGAAGAAGGTTATGCTGAAACTGCCAAAGCCTATATCCTTTATCGGCAAGAGAGAAGTAAAGTTAGGGAGATAAAAACAATTTTAGGTGTAAAGGACGATTTAAAATTGAAGTTGAATGCGATAACTGTTTTACGCAACCGTTATTTACTAAAAGATGAAGAAGGGGAGATAATTGAGACGCCCAAAGAGATGTTTTATCGGGTCGCTAAAGCAATTGGTGAAGTTGACAAATTATATAAAGAAAATGAAAAGAAAACAATTGATGAGTTTTTCCAAGTAATGTGCGAATTAAAATTTTTACCAAATTCACCAACTTTAATGAATGCCGGAACCGAATTGGGACAACTTTCTGCCTGTTTTGTTTTGCCGATTGAAGATTCAATGGTAAGCATATTTGAGACATTAAAAAATATGGCACTAATCCATCAATCAGGTGGCGGCACAGGCTTCTCTTTTTCCAAAATTAGACCAAAAGGTGATATTGTAAAAACAACAAAAGGGATTGCCAGTGGACCGGTATCTTTTATGAAAGTTTATGATGCTGCTACCGAAGTAGTTAAGCAGGGTGGCAAGAGAAGAGGAGCGAATATGGGGATATTAAACTACAACCATCCGGATATTTTAGAATTTATTACTGCCAAATCAAAAGAAGGCGTATTAACCAATTTTAATATCTCGGTGGCAGTTAGTGATAATTTTATGGAGAAAGTATTAAAAAATGAAGAGTATGAACTAATAAATCCAAGGAATAACCAAGTAGTTAGCCATTTAAAAGCAAAAAATGTTTTTGATTTAATTGTTACGCAAGCCTGGTCAACCGGTGATCCGGGATTAATTTTTATTGACGAAATTAATCACCATAATCCTACTCCCCAATTAGGTAAAATTGAGGCAACAAACCCTTGTGGTGAACAGCCCCTTTTGCCTTATGAATCTTGTAATCTTGGTTCTATTAATCTGGCGAAATTGGTAAAATATAAAAATGGCGAAGCCTATTTTGATTGGGAAGAGTTTAGAAGGATAATTCATTTGGCGGTTCATTTTCTGGATAATGTGATTGATATAAATAGATATCCGATAAAAGAGATTGAAATAATGACCAAAGGGAATAGAAAGATTGGTTTAGGAATAATGGGTTTTGCTGATATGCTTATAAAATTAAGAATTCCCTATGATAGTGATGAGGCTTTAACTTGGGCAAGTAAGATTGCCAAATTCTTAACGGAAGAAGCAAGAAAGAAATCTTGTGAATTAGGTGAAAAAAGGGGTTCTTTTTCTAATTTTGAAAAAAGCATTTACTATAATAAATTTAAGGCATTAAGAAATGCTACCGTAACGACAATTGCGCCCACTGGTACATTAAGTATTATTGCTGGCTGTTCTAGTGGTATTGAACCGGTATTTGCCTTATCTTATATCCGACAGGTTATGGGTGGAATGAGATTATTTGAAATCCAAGAAGATTTTGAAAGAGTTTTAAAAGAAAGAAATCTTTATTCTAACGAATTGATTAAAGAGGTTGCCCAGGTTGGCTCAATAAAGGATTTTAAAAATATTCCGGAAGATATAAGAAGGATTTTTGTTACCGCAATGGATATTTCGCCAATCTTCCAAGTTAAAATCCAAGGTGCTTTCCAAAAATATATTGATAATGCTGTTTCCAAGACAGTAAATCTACCAAATAATGCCAGTTTAGAAGATGTCCGAGAAGTATTTCTGACCGCTTGGCAATTAAAATGTAAAGGAATTACCGTCTTTCGTTACGGAAGCAAAAAAGAACAAGTGTTATACATCACGCCGCCGGAAAGAGGAGAATTTTTAACAATTCCCGAAAATTATTCTGGACCTTGTCCTACCGGTGATTGTGTAAGTTAGGAAAGTTAAAAAAGAGGGCAAGAATTATTATTAAAAGAGTATAAAAAGTTGCGAAAATTAAACCAATTAATAATTTTTCTTAGAATATTTCTCTTTAGATAATAAATCTAATGTGCCTTTGTACATCAAAAGAATTCCTAAAAGATTGGTTAGCCAATAAGTTGTTATTGGCAAAAAAAGTTTACGGGAAATCAGAGAAAATAAAAAACCAAAGAGATAAAAAATTGGAATGGAATATTGATAAAAGCATCATTCCACTAAGAGAAAGGAGAAAGAATATAACCAATAGTTATTAAAATCTCACTTTTTAATTTTCGCCACATAAAATTTATTTTGGATTAAATAAAAAAATAATGGAGGCGGCGGGAATTGAACCCGCGTCCGGAACGTTTCGGACTTAGGCTCTACATGGTTAGTCGGTTTATTTATCTCGCAAGGTTCTTCGCCAACCGACAGGCAGAACCTTGCCAGTTGCCTTTATTATCCAGTCTTTCTTCGGCAACAAAAGAAAGGCTTTAAGCATCCATTCCTTAACCTCAACTTAGGTCGGATGCGAACCTAAGCGAGGCTGCTGCTTTTCAATTAAGCAGCAAGTGCGTAACTACCAGTGTTGGCAGTTGTTTTTTCCTCTATTTTTTTCGGCAAAATAGAGGAAAACCGCCATGCTCCTAAGTCCCTCAATCCGCTCCGTCGAAAACCCGTTCGCCCCCATATCTAATTAAATATAGCACAAAAACTATAAAAAGTCAATAAGAATATAATGTTGATAGGGGTAGAGGGTATATATATGTAAGTTCTTATATATCAAAGACTTATATAGTGATAGGGATAACCCTATGACTATCTCCTATATAGTATCTTATAGAAATGAGTATGGTATATAAGATTTTAATAAAAATTTTAAGTATTTATAAGATTAGAAGGGAAAGTAAAATTTATTTTATAATGCCAAGCCAATCTCTTAATAAGAAAGTGAGCCGACCAATGAGTAAGGAAATTCTTGCCATTACCGTATAGCCAAAGGAGGCACCAAAGCCAAGCATAATAAAGATAATTCCTGAGTAGGAAAGATGTTTAAGTATTCCCTTTCTTTCGGTTGAGAAGAAGAAGTAGATAATTGTCGCAATAACACCAAAGAAGATAATAATTGAGGAGATGCCATCAAAAAGGTTTAGGAAATTACTTCTTTGTAAGATTGTTGCCTTTGTCTGTTCAATGATTGATGCTTCAATTGTTCTTGGTATTGCCGCACCAGCACCATAACCTAAAACAAAGGCGATAGGAATTCTTACTAACCAAGATAATCTTGGGATAAATCTTGTAAAATATAAGGCACCAATAAAGGCAAATATTAGAAGATATAATTTCTCACCGCGCGAAACAGGATTTATCAAACTGGGAACTAAAATTCTGTGCCAATAGAAAGTTATCGCATAACCATTTGTTATACCAACAAAGAGATGTTCACAAAAGCGATAAAAGGGATTATCTTTATATAAGAAAGAGAAAATTCCTAATGTTAAAAGTGCTGCTATCCAAACCCAAATATCAGTGCTCATTTCTTTTTTCTATAAAAATAGATTATATTTCCAATAATGATTAATATAATAATTGCGATATGCGCAGTAGTTTGGGCAGACATTGCTTCGGTTGCCTTTCTTCTTTTTGTCTTGCCGAAATGTTCTTCTAAAAGTTCTTCATATTCAGCACCACCACGCATACCAGCAAGTAAGCCGGTTAATTGTCCGGAATTTAAATAAGGATAATAATCGGCAGCGGAAACTGCAGTAAAACCAGCGCCAACTTTTACACCAAAAGTTGTCTGAGCATAGGTAACATACCACATCGGTATTGCCGAACCAGAAATAGAAACAACAATACCAACATCCCGATAATTTTTTATCTCTTTTAATAATGGTAAGGTATCGGTTTTATTTCCATAATAATCAACGGGAAATACTTTTGTAATACTTTCTCCCATACCAAGCAAAGGAACTAATGGTGGTGTTTGCCAACCAAGAAAAACATAATCTCTGCCATAGATAATGCTATCTTCCCTCGTTTTTGCCTTTTCATTAAACTCCTTTAAAACAACTTGTAAAGCATCTTCGGCTAATCCCAAACCTAATAGAGTTAGGGTCAAGACACCAACTTTTATTTTCTTATGGAAGGCATGTTTTAATAAGGCAATCGTCATTGGATGTAATTCGGCTTCGGTATCGGGTGTATAATCAACCGAGATTAATAATGCCTTATCTTTTGGTATATTGTTGATATAATAAAATAGTTTCTCAACTGGTTTCATTGGCAGTGGTTTTAATTTAAAGGGTCTTAAAAGGGGAATTAAGATAACCAATGTTAAAATTAAATAGATAATTCTTCTACTTACCACCTAACCAACCTCTTTCAATGCCTAATAATATTTTTAAGGAAGTTGACAAAACTCCTAATGTAATGCCAAATAGCATTCCCCTTTTTGCTGCGGTATTAGGGACATCTAAAATCCACTCAGAGATATAAGGTAGTTTTGGAATCAGTCGGGCAACTGGTGGAACAGAGGCAAGCATCACAATAAAGGCAGCAACTAATAACAAAATTGCTTCTAAATTTCTTGCGCGAAATGCCCGATAGGCTGCTGATGCCATAAAATAGGCAAGCAAAGAAAACATTGTCGCACCCAAAGGAATTGCCATATTCACATAAATTGTCTGAATATCAAAAGAGAATTTACCAATCTCCATTTTGATAAGTCCTCTGCCGTCAATACCGCCAAATAAACCAATAAAGGCAGTCAAGAAAAGGGAGATTAAAGTTACATAACTATATTCCCAAAACTCCCTCTTTCTTTTTATCTTCTCCCAATGATGGCGAATAATACTACCAACTCCTAAAACTAATGAAAAGGCAAAGATAATCCTTAATGCGGTATTTCTTAATTCGTTATCAAAATTTTGGACTGCCTTATGGGGAACATAATAGGCAACCATACCAATTATTCCCATTATTAAACACAAAATCAAAGGAAACCTTACCTTCATTTTATGACAAAGTTAAAAAGCAAAGAAATTATTGAAAGAAAGGTTAAAATAATGATTATTAAAAACTTCCCATAATCCTGACCTTTTAAAGAGCCAAGAAGAATTGGTTCTTTTGAAAGATAGGCAGAGGCGGCATAAAGTTCTTCACCAATTAAAGTATAATCACAGGCAACAATAAAAAATGGTAATTGGGTGATTGAGTCAGTAGCAGCAATTTGGATAGCACCGGTTTGGGCACCGGTTTCTGCCAAGATTAATGATTCAGCATAGAAATATCCACAAAAGAAATTGGTTGCCGGTCTTTCTCTCACCATTATTCCATCAACACCAGCCGCATAAGCAAATTGGGAATCGGTGAGATAAAATACTGAATCAGGATTGAAGGCATCAGGTTTGCCAATACTCGTATACGCTTCTTTTACTATTTCTCGGGCAACCGTATAAACGATTGGGTCATTATTCGGCACAATCAATTTCACATCATACTGGGCAATCTTCTTGGCAACTTCCGAAAGGATATTTAATGCCGCAATTGTTGCTACATCCGACATCCCACTTAAACCAGGAACAAATAAAACCGGCTTGCCCATCTCCGTTGCCCTGCCAACCGCTTCTTCCACCGCACTTAAACCGGCTATCCTTCTAATAAACAACTCAATCTTTCTTGCCCTTTTTATAAAATATAAAATCAAGAAACCAAAGAGAAAAAAAGTCAATAGAATGATTAATTTACCTTTATTAAACCATTGGGGATAACTTTTTGCTGGTTGAGAAATTTCTGACAAAACTTTTATTGTATCTTTGACAGCAACTATTTGATAATAATAATTTAAGTTATCTTCGGTATTTTCATCCAAGAAACTATTTCTATTTGGACCAACAAAACCAATCTTATAAAAACATTCTTCTTTTTCACTTCTTCTTAATATCTCATAACCATCCAAAATCGAATCCGAAGGAGATAATTCCCAAGTTATTAAAATCTTATTTCCGTCATCATTAGGATTGTCAATGGCTTTCACATTTTTTGGCGGCTCAATTATAAAAGTAAAAAGAAGAAATAAAAACATTAGAAATTATAGAAATCTTAAATAAATTTTCAAGTAAAATAAATTAACCTTTATATAGAAATAATATTAGGTTATCACTTTGAATAAAAGAGAACTATTTACTCTAAAACAAAGATATTTCTTTTGGCACACATCTCTTTTAGAATTTTTGGCCAGACCGAGACACTAACTTCGCCAAGATGTGCTTTTCTTAAAAGAAGCATATAAGTTCGGGATTGACCAATACCGCCACCGATGGAAAGAGGAACTTGGTTATTTAAAATTGCCTGATGATAAGGTTGAGAGAGGATATGTTCCTGCTTACAGAATTCAGCCTGTTTTCTTAAAGTTTCCGCATTCACTCTGATGCCCATTGATGTCAATTCGTGTCTCCGTCGGGTAACCGGATTCCAAACTAATATATCACCATTCAACCCGTGCATCGGTCTACCATCTTCCGAGACAGTTTCCGTAATCCAGTCGTCGTAGTCAACTGCTCGCAACTCATGGGGATAACCGTTTCTAAGGGGATAGCCAATACCAATAATAAAGATTGCGGGATATTCTTGTAGGATTTTAGTTTCCCTTTCTTTTCTTGGCAAATCAGGATATCGCTCAAAAATATCTTCCGCGTGCATAAATACCAATTCATCAGGCAGATTGGGATATTTATCGGTTTTTAATTTTGGGAAAAGTTCTTGAATATAACTTTCCGCACCTTTAATTACCTTCCAGATTTTTCGGACTATCTCTTTTAAGAAATTAAGGTTTCGCTGTTCTTCGGTTATCGCCAATTCCCAGTCCCATTGGTCAACATAAACAGAATGGTCATGGTCAAGGAAATAATCTTTTCGTACTGCCCGCATATCAGTGCAAATCCCTTCGCCAACTTTACAGTCAAATTGTTTTAATGCCAATCTTTTCCATTTGGTTGCTGCTTGCACAACCTGGGCATCGATCGGATGTTTGTTATTGTCGTTAGATATATGGAATTGGATGGGAGTGCGGGAACCATCCCGGTCTAACGTATCATTTACTCCACTTTCCACATCAACAATTAAAGGAACAGTAACCATCATTAAATTGAGTTCTTTACAAAGATTTTCTTCAATGTAATGTTTTAAGGCAAAAATTGCCTTCTGGGTTTCCCTTCGGTCTAAAAGGGGATAATAGTCGTTTGGTAGAATTTTTTCTAACTCTTCATAACTGCCGATTCCTGGACCGGCTAAATCGGCTGGTTTCTTTACCATATTTCCTCCTTAATTTATTTTTTTCAAATTCTAATAATTTTTTAATAAATTTCAATAAAAATTATTAAATATCCTGTTGGTATATAAAGGATGTGAATCAATATATTATATCATTTGACTTTATTTTTTGAATTTATTATAATTAATTTTTCAAAAATAAACTTAAAAGGAGGAGAAATGGTTAAGGTATCAAAGGAATTGTTGGATATGTTAAATCAAGCAATTGCTCGGGAATTACAGGTTTCTATTCAATATATGTGGCAACATGTTCAATGGAAAGGGGTAAAAGGTTTTAGTGTGAAGGATGAGTTGAAGAAAATTGCGATTACCGAGATGAAGCACGCAGAAGCAATTGCCGAAAGGCTTGTTTATCTTGGTGGTATACCAACAACCAAACCCGACCCAATCTTTGTTGGCAATACTTTAAAAGAGATGTTGGAACAAGATAAGAAAGATGAGGAGAATGCTATTACCCTTTATAAAAAGATAATTGAGAAGGCAAGAAGTGAAAATGATGAAACAACAAGAAAACTTTTTGAGAATATCCTTGCGGATGAAGAGGAACACCACGATACTTTTACTTCCCTTTTAGAGGAGTTATAAAGAATAAAAATTTAAGGAGGAATAATGAAGAAGTTTTATCAATTACCGCCCTTACCTTATTCTTTTAAAGATTTGGAGCCAATTATTTCCGAAGAGCAATTAAGAATCCATTATGAAAAACATCATCAGGCATATGTGAACGGTGCCAATGCGATTTTAGAGAAATTGGATAAGGGAAGAGAAGAGAATCAAGATTTAGATATTAAGGCACTTTTAAAAGAACTCTCTTTTAATATTGGTGGTCATCTCTTACATTCTTTATACTGGTATAATCTTATCTCACCAAGTAAGGCAAAAGAAGTTCCCGAAGGTGTGATAAAAGAGAAATTGGAAAAAGAGTTTGGTAGTTTTGAAAGGTTTAAAAAAGAATTTATCAAAGCAGGATTAACAACCGAAGGTTCGGGCTGGGCTTGTTTAACTTATTGTAAACAGACCGATAGACCAATTATTATGCAGGTAGAAAAACATAATACTAATGTCTATCCGATGTTTAGAATTTTACTTGTCTGTGATGTCTTTGAGCATGCCTATTATTTAGATTACAAAAATGACCGAGCAAAATATGTAGAAAACTTTTTCAAAATTATCAATTGGGAGGCAGTAAATAAGAGATTGCAAGAGATTTTAAGTTAGAATCTAATCTTAAAAATTATTTCTATGAAAAGGGATATCTTTATCTTTTTATTAATTATTGGCATTGGAAATTTTTTTACTTACGGTTCAGAGGTTTTAGGAAAAGAGAAGAATACTCTTGAAGATTTTAGTAGTAATGGAGTATACTTTGAAATTGGTGGCCAAGGGTTAATATTTTCTTTAAATTATGATTATCGCTTTATTACTAATTCTACATTTAGAATAGGCGCTTCCTTTTTTCTTTTCGGCTATGGTTTTCCAATTTCTCTGAATTTTATTACTGATAATAATTCTTCTCATCATTTTGAAGCAGGGATAGGCGTAATGTGGTTAAAGGCTTCTTCTTTTTGGGGAGAGGCTAAAAGTGAATTTATTCCAAATTGTTGTTTAGGTTACAGATATCAACCAATAAAAAAAAGTGTTCTCTTACGAGTGTCTTTTACACCTTTTTTCAATTTTAAAGAAGAAAGAGATCGTTTAGGAAACCAAATAAAGAAACTTGAAATAAGACCTTGGGGAGGTTTTTCGGTTGGCTTAACTTTTTAAACAGTTATTTTTTTATAATATGAGAGTAAAAATAATATTTCTTTTTTTAATATTTTTAACTTTTTTATTTTCTCAAGAAGATACCTTAAAAGAAGAGAAACCAATAAAAGAGATAAATTATAGAAGTTATTTTATTGCTTCGGAGGTTGTTTTAGGTATCGGGTTTTACTCTTGGACATTGCCTTTGGGTCTTGGATTAAAAGATAGGTTAGCAATTGCTGTCGGATTATGGACACCGGCAATTTCCTTTTTTGCTTCTTCGCGGGTTCGTAAGGTAAAAGCAAGTGGCACTCCCTTACAATCTTTCTTTGGTGGAATTGGTGGTGTATGGCGTGGGGCTTGGTTAAATCCTGTTTGGAATCCTAATAATAAAATAAACGAATATACTCTTCCTTTGATTTTCAGCCTTACTGAAAATATCGGTGGTTATTTTCTAAGTGAGAAACTTAAATTTGGTGTGGAAGATGCCTGGCGATACCTTAATTTTAATATTTTAGGAATTTCTCATTCTGTTTTTATTCAATTGTTAACAATTAAATATTATGATGAAAGAGATTTGCCTAAATTTAAGTATTGGTTTCACCTTTATGCTTTCTTACCTGCTTTGGAAGGTTATTGTGGTTCAATCATTTTATCTAAAGAGAAAAATATTACTTTCGGCGATGCCTTTTGTGAATTGGAATATGCCCGATTAGGAATAACAAGTCCGATAGCCTTTTTAGGAGGAATGGAATTATTGACGAATAAAGATTTCTTTAATAAAAATTCTGTTGCCCTTTCTTCTTTGCTCGGTAGTTGTCTCGGTTATTATTTTGGATATAAAATGAGTAAAGAAAGGGATTTATCTTTGGGCAAGGCTTTATTGGTATCTTTTGCGCCCAGAATGATTGAAGGAATAATTTTGGGAACAGTGGTTTTGATTGCTTCTGAAAATTGGGATAGAACCAAATGGGGGATAACTTTAATTACTTTAAGTATCGCTGACCCAATCGGCACCTATCTAATAGATAAGAAATTAAATGAGTAAAAAGATTTTAGAAATTAAATGGCAGAGATTGGTTTATAAAGGCGAAACCTGTCCAAGATGCGACCAAACTGATAAGGAATTAGAGAAAGCAGTTTCTTTTCTTTCCCAATCTCTTCTTTCTATGGGAATTGAAGTAATTTTTAAAAAAGAAGAAATTTCTATTTCCGAGTTTAAAAAAGACCCTTTACAATCAAATAAAATTTTGATTAATAACCTTCCAATAGAAGATTATCTTTCAGGAAAAGTGGGAAAGAGTCCTTGTTGTAGTGTTTGTGGTTCTTCGGAATGTCGAACAATTGAACTAAATGGTAAGGTGTATGAGAGTATAACTGCCGATATAATTATTAAAGCCGCCCTTCTTGCTGTTTCAAAGTTAATTAGAGAAATATAATTTCGTTCATTAATATAGCCAGTTTTTATATTCTGGTAAATGCTTCATATCTTCATATAACCATACCATTCGGTCACAAAACCAGATTTTACTAATAAAACTTATTATACCACCTAAAATTGTTGGACTTAATTCTAAGGTATATAAACCATAGATAAAAAAGATAAATCCAATTAGTCCAACTATTGATAAAATATTCGGCAGAGTACGATGATGTTTGGGAATAGGTATTTCTTTACGATTCGTCCAAACCCGTTCACCTAAGACTGCTTTTGATGCCCAATTATTAGTGCTTTTTGCTTTGGGAAATATTCTGGGATTAAGCCATAACCAGAATAAAACAGCAATTATTGGAATAAGAGACCGCCAACCAAACCATACCCTACTCCAAAAAGATATCGCCAAAAGAGGAAGCATAGAAAAACGGGAATAAACACTTAGAGGATTAGCATGTCTCAGCCACATTTCATCACTATTAAGTTTAAATAAATTACTTATCTTTCTTTCCCATTCCATTAAATTCTAATGATAATTATCCCCTTTTTGGTAGCATAATAAATTAATTTTATTGATAGATATGCTAAGGGGGATAAAAGATTATATATCCAACGAAATTTCGAATCCCGGTAGATATTTCTTATCTTCCAGATATATTCTTCCATATCGTATAAGCAAGTTTTTCTGTTCTGTCCTTTTTGATTAATCCAACTGCATCATTTTCATTTAGATCGTGGAGCCATGGCCACCCGAATAAATGTAAATTTATTCCTCGATTTATAGTGAGTTTAGTAGTTGCTTGAATAATAAAATCAGCTTGAGCTTGTTCTCCACCAAGCGCATCGATAGAGGGCCAGGCAATTTCACTGAAGCCAAATGGTTTTCCAGGCATATATTCCGCAACCTTAGAATAATAATCATCAGGGATCATTGAAGGATTGGTCTTTCCAAGAGCATATGGATAACTAGTTAAAATTAGCAAATCCATTTTGTTTGGATTGAATAAACGAAGTACCTCTAAATTTGCTTCTCTATTTTCTGAAACGATTTCACGGGCAAATATACAAAATACTTTTGTTTCCGGAGAGATTTTTTTTACTTCATCGTAGATTTCTTCATAAAGGCTTATAAAGTGTCTGAATCCGTTTGGTCCATCTAATCCGTATTTTTCATACCATCTATTAACTTCGTTACCGAGAGAAAGATAGCGGGGCCGCGCTGCCTTAACTACATCTAATGCTGCTTTTTTATATTCTGCTCTCCATTTTGGATCACTTAAACTGGCATTTTGTATTCCCGGAGGCGTAACAATAGTTATATCATTTCCAATAAATGATAAATGAATTATGGGGAACATTCCTTTGTCCCGAATGAGCTGTTTGACAAATATCTGCCCCCAATTTCCCTCTAAATCAGTTGCTAAGTTGTAGAAGGGAGTAGGTTTGCCCCAAACCGGAACAAATTCTGCATACTGAGCAGCTTGAGAGTAGGCATCTTCAAATGACTGGTTTTGAGCAGTAGTAGGCAGCACGCCTAAAAAGAAACCACGCGATGGAAGTTGAGGCGAGTCTATAGGAACAAGTGTGTCTGTTTTTTTACACCCGATTATTAAAATAATCCTCAATACTATTAAAGTCAATATTATCCTAATCCAAAAGTTCTTTATTCTAATTTTTACCATTTTATATACCTTTTTTAACTTTATATTATACCTGATAAAGTATTACTGTCAATAGATTCGTCTTTTCGATTAAATTTTTATATTTTAACATAAAATAGTTCTTTTCTCAATGACTCTATCAGTGGGTTATTTGGTTATATTAAGAAGAAAATTACAAGTTTAAAGGTATATCCCACCTTTCCCAGAAATTTTCTAATCCCTGCCAACCTGATACCTACATCTTAACACATTTACTAATTTTTATTGATAAAATAGACAGAAATAATTACAATTAAAAGTAGATATTTTTTAAAAAGGGGGAGATATGAGAAGAATTTTTCTAATTTTATTTTGCTTTTTATTATTCTTCTTGTGTAAGAAAAAGGAGAATAAACCGCCAGAAACACCCAAAGTTTTTGGACCCACTTACGGTTATGTTGATAGTGTTTATGAGTTTAAGACAACAACTTTTGAGCCGGAAGAAGAAAGTGTTGCTTTTCGTTTTGATTTCGATGATGGAAATATTTCGAATTGGACTAATTTTATAAAGAGTGGCGAGACGATTAAAATAACCCATTCTTTTTCTCAGGCTGATTCTTATTATGTAAAAGCACAAGCAAAAGATATCAAGGGTAATATTTCTTATTGGTCCTTTCCCCATTCTATTTATATCTCGGAAAGACCATTAGAAAAATTATGGGAAAAGAATTACGGAGGAACTGGTTGGGAATATGGTTATAAGATAAAGGAGATAAATAATAGTTATTTTATTGTTGGTGAAGCTGAGCACAAGGTTTATCTATTAAAAGTTGATAGAGATGGAAATCTATTATGGGAAGGAAGATATGGTCCAGATAACGGAATAAGTTATGGTTATGATATTATTTTAGCGCGAGATGGTAACTATCTTATTTGTGGTTCTACAAATGCGAGAAATGGAAAGTATGACGCCTATCTTATAAAAGTGGATAATAGTGGAAATTTTATATGGGAAAGAGTTATTGATTTAAATAATAACGATGATTTTGGCTGTATAATAAGACCAGCAAAGGATAACTACGGTTATATAATTTTCGGTTATGAATATTGGGATACAACAACTTATCATAATATTTTTGTGGCAAAAGTTGACGAGGAAGGAAATCTATTGGGTGGCAATGGTTTTGGTGGTAGATATGATGATTATCTTTACGATGTTTTAGAATTGGAAGATGGTTATTTGATTTGTGGTTTTACCGAATCTTATGGTGCTGGTGGTGGAGATGTCTATTTGGTAAAAACTAATTTTAATGGCGAACCGAGATGGGATAGAACTTATGGCGGAACAAATTGGGAACGGGGATATTCAATAAAGAAAACCAGTGATAATTCTTTTATAATCTGCGGCACAACCCAATCTTTTGGCAATGGTAGTTACGATGTTTATGTTTTAAAAGTAGATGGTGACGGTAATGTATTATGGCAGAAAACTTATGGTGGTACAAATTGGGACGAAGGTCTTGCTATCGATTTAGCGAATAACGGCTATCTTATTGCCGGCTTCACCCGTTCTTTTGGTAGCGGCAATGAGGATATTTATGTAATTAAAATTGATGAGCAAGGCAATTTAATATGGCAGAAAACTTATGGTGGTAGTGAAGAAGATATGGGAGAAGATGTGTTACAAACAAATGATGGTTATTTGATTTGTGGTTATACTTGGATTGAAGGAAAAGGTTTTGATGTCTATTTGTTAAAATTGAGAAGATAAGAGATATTTAAAGGCTTTTAGACTTGCCTTGGCTCCTTCGCCACAGGCAATAATAATCTGTTTATCTTCTACCGAAGTGCAATCACCGCAGGCAAAAACACCTGGCACATTTGTTTCGCAATTACAATTGACAATAATTTCTCCTTTGTCATTTAAATCTAAAAACCCTTTTAAGAATTCAGTATTCGGTTTCATACCCGCTTCAATAAAAACGCCATCAACCAGAATTTCGTATTCTCTATTATTTAACTGGTCATAAACTAAAATACCGCTAACTTTTTCTTTTCCCAAAATTGCTTTTGGTAAATGTTTTAAAAGGATATTTACATTATTAAAGTTATTCAATCTCTCTTTTAAGATATAATCGGCTTTTATCTCACTTCGGACAATCAGATAAACTTTTTTACAAATCTTAGCAAGTTCAATAGCACTAATCACTGCTGAATTACCACCACCAATAACCGCAGCATCTTTATTTTTAAATAAAGGAGCATCACAAGTAGCACAATAACTTACTCCCTTTCCTAATAATTCTTTTTCATTAGGTAAATTTAATGGTTTTGGACTTCTGCCCGTAGCAATAATAACTGTTTTACCTTGATAAGTTTTATTATCAGTAGTTTTTAACAAAAAGATATTATTCTCTTTTTTAATATTATTAACCTCTATTCCTAAGCCTAAAGAAAGGGGAAAATTGGTTAATTGGGTAGTAAATTTTTCGGCTAATTCTTTACTTGTAATATATTGAAAACCAGGGTAATTTTCAATTTCACTTGTTAATAAAATCTGGCCACCCAAATCTTTTGTCAAAAGTAAGATATTTAAATTTTTTCTTGCGGAATAGATGGCAGCAGTTATTCCCGCAGGTCCACCACCAATGATAATCAAATCATATAAAATATCTTCTTTTGGTTCTTTTAGATTAAGTCCTAATAAAGAAAACATCTATTTTAAGCCGATAATATAATCGTTTTCGTCTAAATCAATATTTAAGGCATTAGGATTTTTGGGCAAGCCCGGCATTAAAGATATTTCACCGGCAATCGGCACAAGGAAGCCAGCGCCAGCATTAATATTTATCTGATTAATAGTGATATCAAAATTGGTTGGTGCACCAAGAAGGGCAGGATTATCAGATAAGGAATATTGGGTCTTGGCAATACAGATTGGCAGATTATTAAAACCCAAGGCATTAATCCTTTCAATATCTCTTTTTGCTTTTGGAGTTAAAACTACTTGGCGGGCACAATAAACTTCCGTTGCTATCTTTCTAATCTTTTCTTCTACCGAGTCATTTAGATTGTAAGTATAATTAATTTCGCTTTTCTTCTCAGTAATTTTAATAATTTCTTGGGCAAGTTCAATCGCTCCTTCGCCACCTTTTTCGTAAACATCAATTACACAAAAAGGCACTTGTTGGAATTCACAATATCCGCGCACAACTTTTATTTCTTCCCTTTTATCATTAGTAAATTTATTTAAAGCAATAACAAAGGGAATATTAAATCTTCTTAGAATTTCAATGTGTCTTCCTAAATTAGCCAAACCTCTTCTTAATGCTCTTATATCCTCTCCCAAACCGTGATGTTTTAATGCCCGAATTGTACAAACTAAAACTACTCCGTCGACCGGTAGATTGCCAACGCGAGAAACAATATTAATAAATTTCTCTGCTCCCAAATCAGCACCAAATCCTGATTCAACAACTAAATAATCACAAATTTTTAATCCAATTTTCATTGAGATAATACTACAAGTACCAGTAGCGATATTGGCAAAAGGTCCGGTATGGATAAAAGCTGGTGTGTGTTCAATTGTTTGGACAATATTTGGTTTCAAAGCATCTCTTAATAGAACTGCCATTGGACCATCAGCCTTTAATTCGCCTGCCGTAAAAGGTTTGCCATCTTTTCTAAAAGCAACTAAAATATCAGCTAACTTCTTCTTCAAATCTTTTAAAGAAGTTGCCAAAGATAAGATTGCCATCACCTCTGAGGCAGCAGTAATAATAAAACCATCTTCTCTTGCTGGTCCATTAAGTTTTCCACCTAAACCGATGACAGTTGTTCTTAGTGTTCGGTCATTCATATCGATTGCCCTTTTGAAAAGGATATCTCTTTCATCAATTATCGGTTCGGCACCAAAATGGATATGGTTATCTAAAAGGGTTGCTAAAAGATTGTGGGCACTGGTTACGGCGTGGATATCGCCAGTAAAATGTAAGTTAATATCTTCCATCGGTAAAACCTGACTATAACCACCACCCGTAGCACCACCTTTTATTCCAAAGACCGGTCCCAAAGAAGGTTCTCTTAAAGCAACAATTGATTTCTTACCAATCCGCCAGAAAGCCATTGAAAGACCAATTGCCGTGGTTGTTTTTCCTTCACCATAGGGAGTAGGATTTATAGCAGTAATTAAAATTAATTTACCATCGGAGTTCTCTTTTACTTTTTCGTAAAATTTTAAAGAGATTTTTGCCTTGAAATTCCCCGAAGGCAAAAGAAACTCGTGGGAAATATTTATTTTATCAGCAATTTCATAAATAGAATATAAATTAACCTTGCGGGCAATTTCTAAATCAGAAAGCATTTATTTAATAAATTATTTTATTCTTCTTCAATAATTATTGCGCTAACCGGACAATCTTCTGCAGCTTGGCGAACACAATCTTCGGCTGCTTCCGGTACCACCTCCATTTTTACACCGGCAGTATCGCCTTGCATTTCAAAAATATCGGGACAGGTGTTACAACAAAGTTCACACCCGGTACACAGTTCTTTGTCCACTCTCACTTTCATTATTTCCTCCTTTTTTAATAAAAAAAATTATATAATAAACTTGAAAAAAATCAACAATTTTTTAAAATTAAGTGTGAAGAAAAAAATAGAAAAAAGAAAGATTAAAAAGAAGTTTTTATTTGCGACCGATTTTGACCAGACTCTTTCTTTTGATGATACTGGTGTTTTAATATCTTTGGAATTAGGAATTCCTCCCGAAAAATTTTTAGATAAAGTAAAAGAGATAAGAAATAGAAATATTACTCAATTAGGTGGCGAACTTGCCTATCTTTTGGCTTATGATTCGGAATATAAAAATCGGGTAACAAAAGATTTTTTATTAAAAATTGGTGAAAAGGTGAGATTAAAAAGTGATGTGGATATTCTATTTAAAACCTTAGAACAAGGGATTGAAGATTGTGAATTTATTTGCTATGTCATTTCCGCTTGTCCGGATTTGATTATTAAGAAATCAATGAATAAAATTTTAAAAGAAGAGAATATTTTCGGGACAGAATTTAGATACGATGAGCAGGGAAGAATAGTAGAAATTTTAAAAACGGCTGCTGGTCATGGTAAGGCAGCAATTATTGATTATCTTGCTGAGAAAGAGCACATACCAAAAGAAAATATAATTTATATTGGTGACGGTTCTTCCGATATCCACGTGATGCTTCACGTGAATGTTTATGGTGGTTTTACAATTGCCGTCTCACCCTCACCTTATTTAGGGCATATATCAAAAAGAACTGTTTTATCGGAAAATGCCTTGTCTGTTCTTTGTCCGATTTTAGAAGATTTATTTGGTTATAGTGAAGAGGAGATAAAAAATTTTTATACTAAATTGGGCCACCCGATTTATGAATGGAATCGGGCAAAATTGGAATGGCTTACCATCGCCTAATTTTTCTTTTTCTATTATTCCTTTTTTGTCAAAAAGAAGTTTCTGTTGAAAAAAGTGATACCGTCTTTGGCAGTTATTTTAGAATAAAAATTTTTACCCAAAATAAAGAAGAGGCGGAAAAATATCTTGATTCAGTATTTATTTTAGTTAAATATTATGACTCGCTCTTTTCATATTTCAATAAAATTAGTGCTCTCTCTTTTATTAATCAAAATAAAAAGGCAAAACTTTCCCAAGAGTTAAAAGAGATAATTTTTTTATCACAAGAAATAAGAAATAAAACCTTCGGCTATTTTGATATTACAATTGCTCCTTTGATGGAACTTTGGAGATTCTATGATAAAAATTATAAAAGACCAAAAAAAGAAGAGATAAAAGAGATAAAGAAATTTATTGGTGAAAATGTTTATCTAATAAAAGGAGATTCTATTTTCTTAAAAGAAAAAGCAAAGATTGATTTAGGAGGTATTGCAGTTGGTTATATCCTTGATAAACTTGTTTTATTTTTAAAAAGTAAGAATATTAAAAAAGGGATAATTGATGCCGGTGGTGATATTATTGTTTTTGGTGATTTTAAGGCAAGGATTGGGATTAAAGACCCTAATCAAGAAAAAATAATTGAAACGATTGAATTAAAAGAAAATGCCTTGGCTACTTCCGGTGATTATTACAATTATTTTAAAATTGGCGATACTATCTTTTCCCATATTATCAATCCAATAACCGGTGAGGCAGAGAGAGCATTAAATAAACACCGGCAAGTTACCGTGATTGGTAAAAAGGCAATAATCTGTGATGCCCTTTCTACTGCCTTATTAATTATTCCTGATTCGTTAAAAAATAAGGTATTAGAGAATTTTAAAGATTATAAAGCAATCTTTTATTGATGATTGAAGCAAGATATTATAAAAAATTAGAAGATAATAAAGTTCAATGTGAACTTTGTCCCAATTATTGTGTTATTGCGGAGAATAAATATGGTCGTTGTTTGGGAAGAAAAAATATTGATGGAAAACTTTATGCAATAAATTATGGTGAAGTAGTTTCTTATGCAATTGACCCAATGGAGAAAAAGCCTTTATACCATTTTTATCCCGGAAGGGAGATATTTTCCGTAGCAACTTATGGTTGTAATCTTTTATGCCCTTTTTGTCAGAATTGGGAAATATCCCAGAACCGCGTAAAGGGAATTTATCTTTCGCCCGAAGAACTAATAAAGATTGTAGAAAGAGAAGAATGCGAATTTATTGCCTACACTTATACTGAGCCGCTTATTTGGTTTGAATACCTATTAGATGTAATGAAATTGGCAAAAGAGAAAAATATTAAAAATGTTTTAGTTACCAATGGGATGGTTAACGAAGAACCGTTAAAAGAATTATTGCCCTATATTTCAGCAATGAATATTGACCTAAAATCAATCAAAGAAGATTTCTATAAGAATTTTATCAAAGGAGATTTGAAAACAGTATTAAGAACTATTGAG
This sequence comes from Caldifarciminota bacterium, assembly GCA_039801885.1. Taxonomy (GTDB): domain Bacteria; phylum Hydrothermota; class Tepidihabitantia; order Tepidihabitantales; family DTDR01; genus DTDR01. The sequence goes on along the minus strand of JBDRVN010000011.1, from coordinate 9,368 downwards.
ATAAGTAAAGATTTCTGCCATATTGAGATAACCAATCTAATTATTCCAACAAAGAACGATACCGAAGAAGAGATAAAAGAACTTGTTTTATTTATTAGCAATTTAAAGAAAAGTATTCCTTTACATTTTTCAAGATATTTTCCCCATTATAAATGTTCTTTTCCCCAGACACCGGAGGAGACTTTGATAAAGGCATATAATATTGCTAAGGAAAAACTTTATTATGTTTATTTAGGGAATGTCTTTGGTTTTGAAATTGGTCAGGATACTTTTTGTCCAAATTGTGGAAATTTATTAATTGAAAGAAATTATTATCGTATTAAAATTATTGGTTTAGAAGATAAAAGATGTAATAAATGCAAAAGAGAGATTGAAATAATTTTGTGAAGGAGGTAAAATGGGAAAGAAGACCGTGCCATTTGTAATAATTATTATTTTAATCGGCGGTGTTTTAGGCAGTGCCTTCTCTTTATATCTTTCCGGTCTGTTTCCGGAAGGGCAGGTAAAGAAATTCTTTTTTGAAGCGATAAAATTTGGTATTCCTAATTTTACCTTAAATTTGGGTTTTTTAGAAATAACCTTTGGTTTTTCTTTAGCGATTACTGCCTTTACCGCCCTTTTTATTATCTTTCTCACCTATTTAATACTGAAATTGTAATCTATATATATTGACAAATCTATAAATTTTTAGTATAATATAATTTATTTGTTTGAGGACTGGGCTATGAACTCATTCTCTTTTTTTCTTTTTTTACTTCTATTTAATCAATTTAAGGTTTTTACTTTAAATAGTTTAGAAAGATTTACTAATGAAAAGCAAATTGAAAGGCTTAATATAAGTCCGATAGAACTATATTTTTTAAGGAATGAATATGAATCTTTCCAGATCGGAATAAAAAATGATGAGGATTGTGAAATTGAATTTGTTTTTACGAAAGATTTATCTCCTTATTTGAAGATCTATTATGAATATTTTATTCCCATTCTTACTCCTTCCCATTCTTTGGGAAAAAGCAAACCGGAAATAGCCGAAAAGGTTCCCGACCCGTTGATACCGATAGAAAGAAGAATTAATATAAAGAAAGGAATAAATGTTTTCTGGTTTGATGTTTATATTCCGGAAGATGAAGAAAAAGAAATGATTGAAGGTGAGATTAAAGTAAAAATATCGCCCCAAAATCTAAATTTTACAATTCCTATAAAATTAAATATCTTAAAAGAAAATATTAAAAAAATCCCTTCTTTTAAAACCTTATTTGTCTTTTGGTTAAACCCAATATTAGAAAGGCACAGAGGTTGTGATAAATATTTAATTACTCGTCTTTATTACGAAGAGGCTTTATCCCATAAAATAACTCCTTCGGCAATTCCCTTAGATATCAGACCAAAAAGGATTGAGATAAATAATATTTTAGATAATAATGCAAATTACTCACCTTTACCTACTTATAGTGCTGATTTTAATGTTAATTATTCTACTGGTTTTTTAGATAATAATTTAGAATATTATCAAAATAGAAATTTAAATCTAATTGAAGTTCCTTTATTTGCCCAACAAGGTCTCTTGTTTTTCCAATGGCAAAAATATTTAGAAGTTTTCTCAAATTATTTTGAGAAAAAAGGGTTTGAAGAAATAATTGATTATTCTTTTGATGAACCAAAACCGCATGATTATGATTTAATAAGAGAATGGGCTTATAACCTTCATAAATTTACCAAGATAAAGAATTTAATTGTCTTTAATAATTTCTATTCCCAAAAAGTTGATGAAAGACTATTAGATGATGGAACTGGTCGGTCATCAATTGATATTTGGGTTCCCAAATTTAGTCTCCATTATTATTTCAAAGATTTCTTTAAAGAAAGGAAAGATAAAGGTGAAGAGATATGGGCATATCAGGCAGGCGTTACTGATTCCTTTACTCCCAAATGGCTTTTAGATTATCCATTGATTGAAAAAAGAGTATCTTTTTGGTTATTTTCCCTTTTTGATATCAAAGGAATGGTCTATTGGGGAATTGATAAATGGCAGAGGGATGTTTATGAAGATCCGACAGTAATAATTGATGATAAAATTTATAATGGCGATGGTTATTTAATTTATTATGGTTCAAAATTTGGTATGAATAAACCAATATCTTCAATAAGATTAAAAACAATCAGGGATGGAATTGAAGATTATGAATACCTAAAAATTCTTAAAGAACTTGACTATTCTTCTTATTTATCTCTAATAAATAAAATCGCTACTGATTGGAATAATTGGTCAAATAATCCTGATTCTTTGATATTAGTAAAAAAAGAGATTTGGGAAAGAATAAGAGATTTGATAAAAGAAAAAAAATCGGCTATTCAAGGAAATTCTTTGTTTGGTTTTAATAACAAAAATATTGGAATAAGCCCGATTTTTGATATTACTGGTAAAAAAATAGATAGCAAGAAAATTAACAGAGGTATTTACTTTATAAAAAATAAAAATATTTATAAATTAATCAAGATATATTGACTTTAACTTAAATTTTGTTATATAATTTTCTATGAGGAGAAAAATATTTATCTTCATTTGTTTTATTTCAATAATTTTTGCTGATACTTTGTGGGTAAAATGGTTTGATACTTTTACTGATGAAATGGGTTTTGGTGTCGCATCGCGGTTGGATAAGATTGTGCAAGTGGGAACTGTCTTAACCGATAGTAATTTGGACCCCTGGGCAGTTATTTACGATCAAAGCGGTAACTTATTCCGAATCGTGCCTATTGGTTTGCCGCAAGATAACGAAGCAATTAGTGTTGCTTTTGACAATAATGGAAATTTTTATCTTACTGGTTATACTTATCAATTTAGAAAATTCTTATTAAAAGATTTAATCAAGAAAAAATTTCATCCTCAATATTATTCCTCTTTCCTTTTCAAATTTGATAGTTTAGGTATTGAGAGATGGCGAAGGATGGAGGAAAATAAAATAGGTGTCGGAGTGGTAGCAGATGTGGAAAATAATGTTTATCAATCAGGTAGTTATTATTATGGAGGAGGTTTTGACTTCTTTATTAAAAAATATTCGCCTACCGGTGAATTAATATGGGAAATAGTATTAGATAATAATCTTTATGATTTTGGTTATCGGGCAAAAATTGACCGAAACGGAAATATTTTGGTAACCGGCTTTACTGGTGATGGTAATAATTTTGATGTTTTCCTTTGTAAATTAAATCCTGATGGCAATATTCTTTGGCAGCAGACCTATGATTTTTCCCCAGTTGATTTTGGTATAAGTGTTGATGTTGACCAAGAGAATAATATTTTAGTTAGTGGTTTAACTGGTGATGTTTCTTATTATGATTTTCTTCTCTTGAAATGCGACCCAAATGGCAATCTTTTGTGGTCAAGGACTTTTAATTACAGCGATTACGATGAAGCTTTAGGTGTGGCAATTGATCAGCGAAATAACATCTATCTTTCTGGTTTAGGCGGCAATTTAGATAACTACGACTTAATCATTCTTTCTTATGATGCTAATGGTAATTTGCTCTGGCAAGAAACTTACGATTTCTCCTATGATGACTGTGGCTCCGATATAACAACCGATAATTTAGATAATCTAATTGTTGGTGGTTATGCGGTAAACGACATAAACTATACTTATGACTTTCTTTTAATGAAACTAACCAGCCAAGCAAAAATTCTTGAAAGCAATAATTTAAAAAAGAAAAGAGAAATAATCACCAAAGATAAGATTTTCCTATCTATTCCTCTTTCCGGTTATTACCAATTAACTATTTATGATTTAATGGGCAAAAAAATAAAAGAACTATATTCCGGTTATTTAGAAAAAGGCATTCATCAATTCTCCTTAAAAGATATAAAACCAAATATCGCCATCCTTTCCATTCGCAACAATTTGGGATATGTAAAAAATATAAAGATTGTAAAATATCTCTGATAAAATAAATTATGGTAAAACTTGATACTTTATCCAAAATGGAAAAAATCCAAATTGAAATTTTAAAAAAGATGCCGCCTGAAAAAAGATTAGAATTATCATTAGAACTTACTAAAATTTCCTTAAAACTTTTAGAAGAAGGTATAAGAAAAAGAAATCCTAATTATACAGAAAGAGAAGTAAAACAAGCCATAAAAAAAATCTTATTAGGAGAAGATACTTTTAAATTGGTTTATAAAGAGGATATAAAATTGTGACATTAGAGGATATTTTAAAAGAGAGCAACTATATTTATATATTGACAATCAATGATTTTATCTAAGTCAAATTTGATAATTCTTATAACCTATTGATATTAGATAACTTACACAATTTTTCAGTTTCCTGTATGGAAACTTTTTATTTTAGGAAAAATTAATATAAGTTATTGAAATTTAATTACTTAGATAGAATTTACCCTTCGGATAGGGGGCTATATACTATACCACCTTGGATATCGCCTTAGAGGTTATTTTTATTGTATTTTCAAAGGTTTTTTTGAATATCTTTAATTTAAAATTCTTATAATTATTTTAAAATTAGGCAAAGAAATGGTTATTGTTAAAAGAGAAATGGATTAAGAAAAAGATAATAACAAAAAGTATAAATAATTAAACCTTCCAAAAGGATAATTTAGGTTATAAATAAAGTGAAAGGAAAATATGGGAGAAAAGAAATTGGAATATTGGGTTCTTATTTTCAAGAAGAAGATTTAATCTATGTTTAAAAGAGACCCAAACTTTTTATTGAAAATATGATTAACACATTTACTATTTTTTATTGATTTTTTCTAAAAATTAATTTAATTATTATAGATATGATCGAGGAACCTTATTATAAAGAAGAAAAAGAAAGATTCAAACCAAAGGCGGGTGAAAAAATAAGTGAAGAGGATACTAAAGTTAAAATTATTAATCAGCTTTTATATCAATCTGGTTGGCAAGAAGAAGATATAAAAAGAGAATTTTATATAAATAAAGGGAAAATAATAATTGAAGGAAACGCTGGTAAAAGAGGTGAAAAAAGATTTGTAGACTATCTTTTGTATTATAAAAGAGCCTTTCCAATTGCTGTTGTTGAAGCGAAATCTTATTTTACCAATCATGCTGATGGAATTTCTCAAGCAAAAGAGTATGCTCAAATTTTAGGTGTATATTTTGCCTATTCAACGAACGGGAGAAAAATTGAAGAGTTTGATTTTTCTACTAATAGACAAACTACTTTGGATAAATTTCCCTCACCAGAAGAACTTTACGAACGATGGCAAAATATAACCAGAGAAAAATATATTGATATTTCAAGGATTCCGAAAGAAAAAAATCCGTTTTTAGTTCCTTTATATTATGACCCTACAAAGGAGCCAAGATATTATCAATTAATTGCAATAAATAAAGTAATTGAAGCAGTTTTAAATAGAAAAAGAAGGATTCTTTTAACATTAGCAACTGGAACAGGAAAAACTTATGTGGCTTCTCAAATAGTGTGGAAATTATGGAAAAGCGGGTGGGTGAAAAAAGTTTTATATTTAACCGATCGAGCAGAAGTTTTGCGAGATCAAGCTTATAATATGTTCGGTGCTTTTAAAGATGCTCGAACAAAAATTATGGAAGGAGAAGTACCTAAGGAAAGAGATATTTATTTTGCTACCTATCAAACTTTGTATACTATATATAATAATAAAAGACTTTATCAAGAATATGAACCAAATTTTTTTAATATGGTAATTATTGACGAGTGTCATCGTTCCGGTTGGAATAGATGGTATGAAATTTTAGAATATTTTAAAAATGCTATCCATTTTGGAATGACCGCTACACCAAAAAGGGAGGATAATATTGATAATTATCGTTGTTTTGGTGAGCCAGTTTACGAATATAATATTGAGCAAGGAATAGAAGATGGTTATTTAGCAAATTATTTAGTTCAAAGAATTTTTACTAATATAGATAAAAATGGGTTAAACTTAAAAGAAGCCCAATTAAAGGGAGCAGAAGTTTATATTCCAAAGGAAGCCGAAGATATAAAAATAAAAGAAATTTATGAAACGCCACAATTTGAGAGAGAAATAACGGTTCCTGAGAGAACAAAAGTAATTTGTGAAAAAATATGTGAACTTTTAGAAAGATATGGGAATATGGATAAGACAATAATTTATTGCGTTGATTGTCAACATGCTGAAGAGGTTAAAAAAGAGATTCAAAACCATTTTTCTTATTTAGGTTATTCTAATTATGCAGTGAGAATTGTTTCTGAAGATGATGAAGGAATAGCACAGTTAATTAACTTTAAAGATTCAGAGAAACAAATTCCTGTAGTGGCAACGACTGTTGATTTGTTAACTACCGGTGTGGATATACCCTCTGTTAAAAATATTATTTTTTTAAGGAGCATATCTTCCGTGGTTCTTTTTAACCAAATTATTGGTCGTGGTTCACGGATTGACGAATCATCAAATAAATTATTTTTTAGAATAATTGATTTTACTGGTGCCACACGACTTTTTGATGAGTTAATAAGACCACGAGAAATACCGATAATCGAATTAGAAGGACCTTTTGATTATTTCTATAAAGCCCAAATCTTTGATGCCGAAACTGGAAAATGCCTTCCCGAAGTGCGTGTTACTTTGATATTAAGACCGCACGAGATGATTATTAAGAATTCTGATAATAATGGAGTAATATTTTTTGAAAAATTACCCAGAAACGAATTAAAACTTATTTTGGAGAAATCTGGTTATAATAAAAAAGAAATAAAAATTAAACCTACTTCCGAATTTAAAAGAGTTGAAACAATAACTTTATCTAAGGAAAAAGAATTTAAAGCGAAAATTGAAGTTAAGAATATTTTAGTATACATTGAAACCGAAGAAGAAATTTTAATTGAAGCAGGCGGCAAGAAGCTAACAAAGGCTGAATATAAGGAATATTCAAGAGAAAAGATACTCGAAAAGAAAGTTACATTAGATGATTTAAAAAATATTTGGATTGATGATCAAAAAAGGATTAAATTTTTGGACGAACTTTTAAAAATGGGTATTTCACCGGAGATTATTTCTTCAGTAGTATTAAAAAGAAGCGATATTGACGGTTTTGATGTTTTAGCTCATATTGCTTTTGATGCCCCGATTATCACTCGCGATGAAAGAGCTCAAGCATTGCTTGAATTTAAAAGGGAATTTATTAATTCTTTTGGAAAAGAGGGAAGAGAAATTGTTTTAGATTTAATTGAACAATACCGAATTGGTGGTATAGAAGAATTGAAGCCAGAAGTATTTACAATTTATAAATTTGAGAAAAAATACGGAGGTATTAGAAATATTATTGAGAAATTAAAATCAAAAGAATTACAACAAATTTTTAATGAAATAAAGGAGGGAATATATGAATCGTCAAGAACTTAAAAATAGATTAGAAAAGTGTTGTGATATAATGAGAGACGATGGTTTAGTTCCGATTCAATATATTGAACAGTTATCTTGGATTATATTTTTAAAATTATTTGATGATTTAGAAAAAGAAAAGAAAATGTTAAATAAAGATTATCAATTTTTATTTGAAGAAAAATTCCAATGGAAAAATTGGGTAACCAGATTAACAGGCGAAGAATTAAAAAGATTCGTTGAGCAAGAATTAATTCCTTATTTAGCAAACTTAACAGGTACACCGCAAAAGGCAAAGATTGGTTCAATTTTTAGTAAAGTAAGAAACTATATGAGATCAGGTTATAATTTAGCGGAGATAGTAGGAATAATTAATGAAATAGATTTTTCCAATCCCGAAGATACTCAAATTCTTTCTATTGCTTATGAAGAACTTTTGATGTATTCAGCCGCTCAAAAAGGTGGAGGTGCCGGTGAATTTTATACTCCACGGCCAATCGTGAGGCTTATGGTAAGGATTATCGACCCGAAAATTGGTGAAAAAATATTTGACCCCTTTTGTGGTTCAGCAGGATTTTTAGTTGAAGCCTTTAAATACCTACGAGAAAAATCTAAAACTTTAAAAGAAGAAAAAATTTTGCAAGAAACTCTTTATGGTCAAGAGTTAAAACCCTTTCCGTTAATTGTGGGGACCTTAAATGCGATGCTTCACGGAATTGAATCACCGAATATTATTGAAGTAAATACTTTTGAAGAGGATATTACCTCTGTTCCAGAAGACAAAAAATTTGACATTATAATGACTAATCCTCCTTTCGGTGGCGAAGCAGCAAAAAGATCTTTGGCGACTTTTGCGATTAAAACTTCTGACACCGAATTAGCAGCACTTTATTTTTGTATGAAAAAATTAAAAACCGGTGGTAGATGTGCCATTGTTCAACCGGAGGGAGTTTTATTTAGAACCGGTCGTGCCTATTTACAAGTAAAAAAGGAACTCTTAGAAAACTATAATTTACACACGATAATTAGTTTACCACCGGGAGTATTTGCTAATGTTTCACCCAAAGGTGGCGTAGGACCGAAAACAAATCTTTTATTCTTTGAAAAAGGAAGACCTACAAAAGAGATTTGGTATTATGAACATAGACATCCATTAGGAATGGTAAAGACGAGATATGGAAGATTGGTTGAAAAAAAATATTCAAAAAATGATCCAATTAGGGATGAACATTTAGAAGAGGCTTTTCAAAAATGGCAAGCAAGGGAAATTTCGGAAAACAGTTGGATAGTGAAAGTAGAAGAAATAATTAAAAAAGATTATGATTTATCAGCAAAAAATCCTAATAAGATAAAAATACCCACTTATAAAGAACCTGAGCAATTGTTAGAAGAAATTTTTGAAAAAGAAAAAGAGATTGAAAAATTAATAAAAGAGATAAAAGAAGATTTAAAATATGAAATTTAACTGGCCTTTAAAAAAATTAGGCGACGGATTAGTTGAAATTGAATCAGGCATTCGTCCTGAAGGTGGCTCTGTTGAAAAAGGTGTTCCGAGTTTAGGAGGAGAACAACTATTACCAAATGGAAAAATAGATTGGAATAATCTAAGATATATCCCGGAGGATTTTTATGATTCTTTAAAAAAGGGAAAGGTTAAAAGAGGAGATATATTAGTTGTTAAAGATGGAGCAACAACGGGAAAAACATGTTATGTAGATGACTTACCCTTTCCAAAGGTAGCAGTTAATGAACATGTCTTTATTTTGCGAGTTAAAAACCCAAATATCCTTTTGGATGAATTCCTTTTTTATATATTATTTTCCGATATTGGCCAAACACAAATTTTAAAATTTTTTCATGGCTCTACCCAAGGCGGCATTAATCAAAAGGATATAAAAAATATAACTATTCCCATTCCACCATTAGAAATTCAAGAACAAATGGTTGTTTACATTAAAGAGACTTTTAAAAAGATTGATTCTTTAAAAGAATTAAGAAAGAAGACA
>JBDRVN010000010.1:0-39376 GCA_039801885.1 Caldifarciminota bacterium | reverse complement strand
TGATTCCAAAACATCTAAAATTTATTGGTGAATGATTTTCGATGTCTAAAGTCAAAAAACATTTTTCAATAATACCTCGATGAAAATTGTTTATAATAATTACTTTTTGTAATTCTTTTTGTAGATTTATTGGTGGTAAAATAATAAAACTATCAGAAATCATAACCCCTAAAATCTCCTCAATATTAATAATTATTTCAGTATAAAAAGTATCACAAATTTCAAAATTATTAAAATAATAATTACTATTAAATCTATCGATGTTAAAATTAATTTTTGTTATCGGAAAAATCGTATCAAAACTACTTTGATAAAAAAAATTAAAGGTTGAATCAGAATTAAAAATAAAGTAATGAGAATCTAAAAAAGAAAAGATTGTAAAATTTTTTTTAAATAAGGGAATTGTTATTTCTGTATCCCATTCTGGTAATTTTGGTTTTTCTAAACAAGCGAAGAACAAAATTAATAAAAGGGAAAATTTCTTCACCCCACCCCTCCTTTTATTCATTATCCATCTTAAAAAAAACTAAAAAAAAGGGCTACTGGTACCCTGGGTCCGTTCGTCTCGCCTCTAAAATATTATTAAGAGGTGGCATCCTCTATTTTTTTGAACGGTTTCACTCAGTAATACCAGCGCCCTTTTTTTTCATCTCCTCCTCCCCCTCAAAGTTAACGGGGGCCTAAAAATGAGGACTGGGCTATGAACTCAAAAGGGAGGCTAATTTTAGACCCCCGAATCTTATTTGGGATGTAGCGCTAGCCATGTGAACCCGAACTCATAATTCTTATTCTCTTATCCTCCCTTCGAAAAATTCGCACTACATCCCAAACAATGTGGTAAGGAGGTGAAAATGCGAGCAATCTTATTCTTTTTATTTACCTACTTTTCAAAGAACCTTTTTATTTGTATAATATAAATCAAAAAGTATGCCAAAAAGAGAAATAAAAAATTAAAAAAACATTGATTTTTGATGATTTTATTAAAACTTTAATTGTTATCTAAAAATAAATTCCCTTACAAAAGTGCGACAAGACAAAATTTTAAATAAATAATATTTATTTAAGTTATATAATTTCAATAAGTTACCAAAAATGTGACACATTTTTAATTATTTAAAATTATATCTTGACTTTTATTTTAAGTATATTATAATTATTTTTATGGGAAAAAAATTATCGGAAGAAATATATAATTTAATTTTCAAGATAGTGAATGAAATGGGATTAGAATTATATGATGTAGAATATGATGGTAAAAATTTAAGAGTTTATATTGATATGCTTGGTGGAGTAACAATTAATACATGTGAAGAAGTATCTAATTTATTATCGCTAAAATTAGATACTTTGGATTTGATACCACATTCTTATGTCTTAGAAGTTTCTTCTCCTGGTGTGGAAAGAAAATTAAAAAATGTCGAGCATTTTAAAAAAGCGATTGGCAAGAAGATAATAGTTCAAAAAGAGAATGAATACATTTATGGCGAACTTTTAAATGCTGATAACCAACTAATCACTTTAAAAACTTTAGAAGGTTCTAATGTGAAACCGGGCGAGATTATAAATATTAATTATTTAGAAATAAAAAAAGCCGAGATAAAAGTAACTACTAAGGAGTTGTTTAAAAAATGAAAAAAGAAGAAATTTTAAATTATCTCAGTGAAATTGCCCGAAAAAGAAATGTTGATGTCCTATATGTTAACGAAGCTTTAAAAGAAAGTTTAGTTGTTGGGCTTAAGAAAAGATACGGTCAAGATTCGGAACCAGAGGTAGAAATTGATTTAGAAAGAGGGCAAATTAAAATTTTTCTAAATAAAATCGTAGTTGAATCAGTAATAAAATTTGGTAAAGAAATTTCTTTAGAAGAGGCTAAAGCAATTAATCTGGATGCTAAAATTGGTGATAAAATTAAAGTGCCTTTACCTCTAAATGAAGTTGGCCGTTCTACCATTCAGAAAGCTGCCGATGAATTGGTAAATCGACTTCGTTCGGTTGAGAAAAATAAATTATATGAAGAGTTTAAAAAGAAGGAAAAAGAAATCACTTCCGGTACAATCTATCAAATTACTAAAGATCGGGTCATTGTTAATTTAGGCGCTGTAGAAGGTTATCTTTTACCGCAGGATTATTTAAAATCTGACCGATTGCGACAAGGAGCGGTTATAAAAGCTTATGTTACGAAAGTCGAAAAAACTCCTTTGGGACCAAGAGTTCATTTATCACGAACCCATCAAGAATTTGTAAAAAAACTTTTAGCAAAGGAAGTTCCAGAAATTCAACAAAATATAATTCAAATTAAAGCAATTGCTCGGATTCCCGGAGTTCGAACAAAAATTGCTGTTCATTCCGAAGATGAAAAAATTGACCCGGTTGGTGCCTGTGTGGGATTCAAACGTTCAAGAATTGAAAATGTTTTAAAAGAACTTGGTGAGGAAAAAATTGATATTATCCAATGGTCGAAAGATTTGAAAATCTTTATTGCTCGGGCATTAAGTCCAGCAAAAGTAAAAGAGGTAATAAAAGAAAATGATAAATATATGGTAATTGTTCCTGATAGCGATTATCCAATTGCTGTTGGGAAAAAGGGTAACAATGTTAATCTAGCGAGTCGGGTAACCGGTGCCAATATTGAAATTTTAAAATTAAGTGATTATTTAGATAGACAAGTAAAAGAAAAAGCAAAAACTATTTCGTTAAAAGAGTTAGACCTTTCTGATATTCTTTTAGAAAAATTAGCTGAAAACCAAATCCTAAATGCCTTTGACTTATTAACCACTCCTGATGAAAATATAAGTAAATTTATCAATTATGATATTGAGCAGGTAAAAAAATTAAAAAAAGATGTTGAAGAAAAGATAAAGGAAAAATTTTTCGCCCAAGGAACTCAAGAGGAGAGCAGAACTTAATTTTATGAAAACCGAACGTTTGAAAGTAAATGAAGTTGCCAAGAAATTAAATCTTTCACCAAAGGCAATTGTTAATTTGTTAAGAGAGTTGGGATTTAAAGAAAGGGGATACACTTCTTTTGTTACCCTTGAAGAATATGAAGCAATAAGAAGAAAAATTAAAGAAGAAGAAAAATTATATGCCGGTAAAATTGAAAAAAAAGAAGAGTTAAAAGAAGGGAAAAAAGAACAACAAATTAAACCAAATGAAAGTAAAGCACAAAAGCCAACTATAAAAATTAAAAAAATTGAGAAGAAAGAAACAAAACCGTCAGAAAAACTTAAAATTGAGGTTATCCCTTTTATGACTGTTTCCCAACTGGCTGCTGCTTTTGATGTATTACCCACCGATATTATCAAAGCCTGTTTAAAATTAGGTTTAATTGCCACTATTAATCAACGATTAGATTTAGATACTATTTATCTACTTGCTGATGAATTCAAGAAGGAAATTATTGTAAGAGAAGAAACACCTATTGAAAAAAAATTAGAAGGAATTATTTTACAACCTCGACCACCAGTAGTAACTGTTATTGGTCATGTCGACCATGGAAAAACAACATTATTAGATTGTATTAGAAAAACAAAAATTGCTGAGAAAGAAGTTGGTAGAATCACTCAACACGTAGGAGTTTCGGTAGTTAATTACAAAAATGAAAAGATTATCTTCCTTGATACTCCTGGACACGAAGCATTTACAGCGATGAGAGCAATGGGAATTCAAGTAACCGACATCGCTATTTTAGTAGTAGCTGCTAACGAAGGGGTAAAACCTCAAACTGAAGAAGCAATAAATCATGCTCGGGCAGCCGGTGTGCCAATAATTGTCGCAATTACGAAAATCGACCTATCTGATGCCAATCCGGAAAGAGTAAAAGCCCAACTAGCCAATTACGGAATTCGGGTTGAAGGATATGGTGGCGATGTAATTGCTGTTGAAACCTCTGCTTATACCGGTTACGGTATAGATGATTTATTAGATGCAATTCTTTTAGTCAGCCATATAGCAAACCTTAAAGCACCTTTTGAAGGCTTAGGGAAAGGAGTAGTAATTGACAGCCGAATTGATAAAGGAAGGGGAATTGTTAGTACAGTTTTAACTTATGAAGGAAGAATTGAGAGAGGAAATTTTTTTGTCTGTGGAGAAACTTACGGAAAGGTAAGGGATATATTTGATGTTTTGCCCGATAAGTTTAAAAGAATTGAATTTAGCGATCCGGCTAATCCTTGTCAAATTACTGGTTTTTCAGAAATCCCCGAGCCGAGCGAAAGGTTTATTGTTGTAGAAAATGAAAAAATTGCTCGCGAATTAGCCCAAAGACGAAAATTAGAAAAACAAAATGAAAAATTAAAATTACAAAAAAAATTAACCTTACAATCAATTCAAGAGAAAATTCAAAAAGGCGAGATTAAAGAGCTAAAAATTGTTTTAAAAGCTGATGTGATGGGGTCTTTAGAAGCAATAAAACATGCCTTGGAAGAATTATCCTTAGAAGAAGTAAAAATCAAAATTATTCATGCCGGAATCGGCGCAATTACTAAATCAGATATATTATTGGCTGCTGCTTCTGAAGCAATTGTTGTTGGTTATCATGTATCTCCTTTAAGCGATGCTCAAGAAATTGCTGACCGACAGAAAATTGAAATAAGAACCTATAACATTATTTATCAAGCAATCGATGACATCCGGGCAGCAATGTTAGGTCTTTTAGAAGAAGAGAAGAAAGAAGTACTAATTGGTAAAGCAATCGTGAGAAAAGTATTTAATATAAAAGGAGTAGGTTTAGTAGCCGGCGCTTTTGTTTTAGAAGGAAAAGTAATAAAAGATGGTATTATCAAAGTTCTCAGAAAAGATACCGAAATTTTTAAAGGAAAAATAACTTCTTTAAAAAGATTTAAAGAAGATGTAAAAGAAGTTGAGGCAAATTACGAATGCGGAATTGGTATTAGTGGACTTGAGGATTTGCAAGAAGAAGATTTATTGGAATGTTATATTGAAGAATAAATGACTGTTGGTTTATTAATTGTTGATTGTCTTTGCGGTAATGGTCAATCCTTGAAAGATAAAAGGAAATTCATTAATTCTTTGTTTGCTCGTCTAAAAAAAGAATTTAATATTTCAATATTGGAAATGGATTATCAAGATTTATGGCAACGTTCTAAATTAGCAATCTGTTTTATCAATACCTCTTTTAATGCTTCTTTAAAAACTAAAAGCAATCTACTAAAATTCTTAGAAAGCTACCCCCATTTAACAATTTTAGATCATCAATATCAAAAATTGTATTGAAAAATGTATTACACTTTAAAAATTACTACGCCCAAAAAAATTGCTTTTGTTGATATAACCCAAAAAATTGAAGAAGTAATAAGTAAAAGTGGAATAAATTCCGGGATTTGTTATCTTTATGTGCCACATACGACTTGCGGAATAACTATTAACGAAAATTACGACCCGTCAGTAGTTAGTGATATAAATAATCTCTTATCTCGTTTGGTTCCTAAAAACGGATCTTATGAGCATACCGAAGGCAATGCTGATGCTCACATTAAAACTTCTTTAATCAACTCTTTTGCTATTATCTTTTTTGAAAATAAAAAAATTATTTTGGGTACTTGGCAAGGAGTTTTTTTGTGTGAATTTGACGGACCTCGGGAAAGAAAGGTCTATCTTAAAATCCTTCCTGATTAAATTTCTTTTCGGTAATAATCAAGCATTCTTATTAAAGTATCTTTAATTTCTAATCTTGGTTCAAATCTTGTTAAATTCTTAAATTTAGTATTATCGCCGGAAAGAAAGGTAATATCCCATTTTCTTTTTTTCTCCTCAGAAGAAATTACTTTGATTTCTACAGTAGTTTGATTTAATAAAAACTCCAACGCATCCTTTAATTTTATTGGCTTGCCATTTGTGATGTTATAGACTTCGCCTTTTTTACCATAGATAAAGGCAAGATAATAGGCTTCCACAACATCCTCGACAGCTAAATAATCTCTTTCTACTTCTAAATTACCTACTTCTAAAACCGGTGGAATTTGCTTTTTTTCTATCTCAGCAATTTTTTTACAACAGTAAGGAAAAAAGAAATTTTCGTCTTGGCCAATTCCAGTATGACTAAAAGGTCTTAAAATTAAAGCATCAATATCATAAATTTTTACATAATATTGAACAACCTTTTCCGCAAAAAATTTACTTAAAGCATAGGGACTTATCGGATTTAATTCCTCATCCTCCTTCGCTTTTTTATTTTCTTTTAATTGACCATAAACTTCGGCAGTAGAAATATAAATAAAGCGAGATTTAAGAGCCAATTCCTTCATTGCCCAGATAAGATTTAAAGTTCCTAAAGTATTTACCTCATAAGTTAAATACTCCTCTTTATAAGAGAAAGCTACAGAAGTTTGAGCAGCAAGATGGAAAATTCCTTCTGGTTTTATTTTTTCTAATAAATTCTTAACATCTTCCTTTTTTCTAATATCTAAAAAAAAGAGATTCTTCTTTATCTCAATCTTATTTGGTAAGGCATAATAAGTGCCGTAAACTTCGTAACCTTTATTGAACAATAAATTGAAAAGATATCCTCCAGCAAAGCCTTCGCTCCCGGTTATCAAAATTTTCATTTAAACTCTTTCTCGCCAGTAATTAAGTAAATCTTCTAAAGTCTTTTCAATTGGTATCTCTGGTTGCCAACCACATTCTTCTTTTATCTTTGTGGCATCACCAATTAAAAGTTCTACATCTGAAGGTCTTAATCTTTTTTCATCCACTTTCACTCCTACCTTAACTTTACTTTTTCTCAGATAAAAATCTAAAATTTCTTTTATTTTATAACCTTTTCCGGAAGCGATATTGTAAACCTCACCTACTTTTCCTTTAGTTAATACTAAATAATAAGCTCTCACAACATCCCGAACATCTGTAAAATCACGTACCGCTTCAAGATTACCAACATAAATAACTGGCTTTCTTTTTCCTTTTTCAATTTCAGCAATCTGTTTAGCAAAATTAGAAGTTACAAATACTTCTCCCCTTCGTGGCCCCTCATGATTAAAGGCTCTGGTTCTTATAATTTTTAGATCATAACTTTTATAATATTGATAACCAAGCAAATCTTGAGCCACTTTACTTACTCCATAAGGACTTAAAGGTCTTAAAGGATTCGTCTCTTTAATTGGCACTTCGTTTTCATAGACTAATCCATATTCTTCAGAAGAACCAGCGATATGAATTAAAGAGTCAAGTTTTAAATTTCTCACTGATTCTAAAATATTTATTTGACTAACCACATTGGTAGTAATTGTTTCCGAAGGACAAGCCCAAGACATCGGCACATAACTTTGAGCGGCTAAATGAAAAATCATATCAGGTTTAATCTCTTTTATTAGATTATAAACTGCTGCGGCATCTTTTAAGTCGCATTCATAAAGTTTTAACTTTTCTTTAATATGAATAATATTTTCCATTCGACTCCGCCAACGATAAGTACCATAAATTTCATAATTTTTTGATAAAAGATATTCTGCTAAATGGCTACCAACAAAACCAGTAATGCCAGTAATCAATACTTTCATTAATCCTCCTATGCTTTTATTACTTTATTACTTTTAATGCAACGAGTACAAACCCATGCTTTTTTTACTTTTTCACCAATTTTGATTTTTATTTTTTGTAAGTTAGGATCGAATCTCCTTTTAGTTACATTATGAGCATGACTAATATTGTGACCCACTACTGGGGTTTTTCCACAAATTTCGCATCTTCTTCCCATAGTTTCTCCTTTTTAAATATTTTAATACTTTCTTCAATATCTTCTTTTATCCTCTCTTTTAACTTCTCAACATTTTCAAATTTAAATTCGTGTCTTATCCTTTGGATAAAAAAAACTTCTAACTCCTTACCCAAAATATCTTTCTTAAAATTCAAGATATGAACTTCAATATTTCTTTTCCCTTCACAAAAAGTTGGTCTCTCACCAATATTTAATACTCCTAAGCAAATTTTATTTTCGCCCTCAATTACAACTTTACCAGCATAAACTCCATCTTGAGGTATTAATTTATTTTTTTCTAATAATTCCAAATTAGCAGTTGGATACCCAATCAAAGTTCCTCTACCTGTTCCTTTAATAACTCTTCCTTTTATTGAATATTCCCGCCCCAAAAGAAGATTAGCAATTCTAATATTTCCCAATATCAATTTCTCTCTAATAGTAGTACTCTTCACCTCAATTCCAGTTTTTTTGATTGGCAAGATAACCTCAATAAATATGCCTTCCTTTTCACAGAAATTTTTCAAAAGTTTCACATCGCCCTTTTTCTCTTTACCAAAATGAAAATCGCTACCAATAATAATTTTTTGGGGCAATAAATCCTTTTTTAATTTATTTAAAAATTCTAAAGGTTCTAAATTGGCAAAGAAATCATTAAAATTATATATATAAAGAAAATCCAATCCTAAGTTTTCTAAAATTTTTATCTTTTCCGAAAGAGGTGTTAAAAGAAAATGAAAGTCCGGATGAAAATATAAATAAGGTAAAGGCTCAAAAGTAACTAACCCACAAAAAATCTTTAACTCTTCTTTACTTTTTATCAATTTTTCAATTATTATCCGATGGGCAAAATGGACACCATCAAACCCACCGATGGTAATAACACTATTTTTAAATTCTTCTCCTTCTTTTTCTTTAATTATCTTCATAAATTAATTTTAAAAACTTTATGAAATTATTTTCTTTCTCACCAATAACCAAAATTTTCTCATCCTCAGAAATCACTTTACAATAGCCAAAACTATTATCTTCACAAAAAAGTTTTTTTTCTTTCTTAAACTCTTGCATCGCCTTTTTATTATAAAAATATTCTTTAAACTTGTAAAGAGCATCTTTTATTGAAATTAAATTTTTTTTGATATTTTCATAAGAAAGTTCCCAAGTTTTTAAACAATCTTCAATCTGCCATTTACCGATTCTAACTCTTTTTAAACCCGCCAATGTACCGCCACAACCAATTTCTTTACCAATATCTCTTGCTAAAGAGCGTAAATAAAATCCTTTACCAACCACTGCTTTTATTAAAATTGTATCTCTAAAATAATCAATCAATTCGATCTTATAACATTCTACCAATCTCTTTTTAAAAACAATCTCTTCTTTCTTCCTAGCTTTTAAATAACTTGGCTTTCCTTTAATTTTAATTGCTGAATATATTGGTGGTTCTTGACTAATTTTTCCAGAAAAATTTTTTAAGATCTCCCCTATTTCTTCCTTTTTTAAATTCGGAACCTTTTTTCTTTCTATTACATTACCAGTTATATCATTGGTATCAGTCTCTATTCCCAATTTTATTACGCCAACATATTCTTTTTCGTAATCCATTAAGAAATTGCTTATTTTTGTTGCTTCGTTAAATAACAAAATAATAACTCCGCAAGCCAAAGGATCTAAGGTACCGGAATGCCCGATTTTGAAATCGTTACCGATTTGATTTTTCACAATTCTGATTAAATCATAAGAAGAAATACCTACTTCCTTATTCACCAAAACTATTCCTCTCATCATTTTTTAATTCTTTAAGCAATCTATCAATCCTTTCTTGTTTTCTTAACCCTTCATCAATTTCAAATTTTAAATCCGGCATATATTTCAAAACAATTTTACTTGATAGTCTTTCTTTTATATAACCCTTGCTCTCATTTAAAATTTTCTCTGCTCTTAATTCGTTCTCTTCATTTCCGTAACAAGTAAAAAAGATGATCGCTTTTTTTAAATCCTTTGTCATTTTTACTGCGGTAATTGTTATAAAACCAAGATAGGGATTATCAAATTCTTTTAAAATAATTTCGGCAATCGTCTCTTTTAAAAGTTCGCTAACCCTTTTAATTCTTTCCTTCATTATATATAATAATTAAAAATTAAGATTTTGTAAATATTAAAGAAGCTAAAATGAACTTTTATAAGGTTTGGGGGTTATATAAATATAACCGATTGAAAATTAAGAGTTTATTTACATATAGAGTTAACCTTATAACGGACTCCTATACTATTTCTTATTAAGAAGATAAATGGGTTGATTTATCCACCGGACCATTTACCGCATCTGTCGCCATAAATATCAATGAGTTCCTCGTCACGATAGGTATGAATTATTTCGCAACGATTAGCGCAACCATTACATTCTATTGCCTTCGTCTCAAAATCGCAATTTGATATTTCAAAACCATAAAATTTACTTCCATTGCCATTAGTCTCTTCTTTTGCTAAAATTGCGGCACCAATTGCTCCCATTACCAAAAAATATTCTGGCACAATTATTTCCTCTTTTAATTCCTTTTTAAAGGCTTCTTTAACACCAATATTTGCTGCCACTCCACCTTGGAACAAAATTAATGGTTTTATATCTTTACCCTTGGCAACCACATTTAAATAATTCCTTACGATTGCTTCACAAAGTCCAGCGATAATACTTTCAATTGGAAATCCTAATTGGGCTTTGTGAATCATATCACTTTCCGCAAAGACAGTACAACGACCAGCAATATTAACTTTTGTTTTGGCTTTTAATGCTAATTTACCAAATTCTTCAATTGGTATCCCTAATCTCTGTGCTTGATGGTCAAGGAAAGAACCGGTTCCAGCAGCACAGACGGTATTCATTGCAAAATCAACGGGAATTCCGTTTCTTAATATAATAATCTTTGAATCCTGCCCACCGATCTCAATTACTGTTTGACAATTAGGATAAAAATGAGAAGCAGCAATGGCGTGGGCAATAATCTCATTTTTTACAATGTCAGCACCAATCATTACACCAGCTAATCTTCGACCACTACCAGTAGTTCCTACGCCACCAAACTTTACATTATTGCCAACTCGCTCTTTAAAAACCTTTATTAAATTTAAAACTGCTTCTATCGGTCTTCCTTTTGTCCTTAAATATTCATAAGTAATTACATTAAAGTTATTATCTAAAACAACACCTTTAGTAGATATTGAACCCACATCAATACCGATACAAACCGTTGCCATTTCTTTTTCTCCTTTTTACTAATTCTAAAAAAGCTTCAATCCTTGTTAAAATTCCTGTTTTGGAAGTGTGTTCATCAAAAGATAAAGAAAGAAGCGGAACATCATAATCTTCGCTTATCTTCTCTAAAGAATGAAGCACAATATTTTCCGGCATACAAGTAAAAGGAAAAATATGAATTATTCCATCTACACCTTTTTTTATAAAATCAACGGCTTCACCAATTGTGTGTAAAGCCTCGCCACCTGGTGAAGTAGCTAAGTATTTTTGAGCATAATAATAAATTTTCAAAAAATCCGCTTCAATTTTTAAAAGATGTCTTAGGCGACGATAAAGACTTCTTTTTGACAATACCAAAACACCAAATTTAGCCAGCTCTTTTTCCAATTCTTGATTAGCAAAATCCTCTAACAAAAAATAAATCTCACCCACTAAACCAATTCTTAATTTAATTCCATTCTCTTTTAGCCATTTTCTTCTAACTCCTCTTAACTCTCTATTTAAAGCATTAATCTCTTTTATTTTTTTAACTTCTTCAACCTTTTTAAAATATTCTTTTTCAAACATTAAAGATTTCTGATAATCAATGGCTCTTATTACCCTTAAACAATTTTTAAAATTCTCACAAAGTTCACTTTTCTTAATCATTAAGTATAATGCCTTCAAAACTTTTAGTGGAGAGACATTAAAAATTTGTGGTATCTTTTCAAAAATAAATTCATAGGGCGAATATTGAGAAACCGAATAAAATTTAAATTGATAACCTAATTCTCTTAAAATCTTTTCTTGAAGATAATGATAATAACCAAAACGACATTTCCGCGCACCAGCAGCCATAAACAAAGTATCGGCTCCCCTCTCTAGGGCTTCAATAAAATTTCCTAAAGTGATTTTAAAAGGCAAACAGACCATTTCCGGTGAATATTTCACTCCTAATTCTAAGGTTCTTTTTGTTAATTGCGGCGGTAAACAAACTTCTGTTCCCAAAGCAGTTAAAAAATCTTTCAAGGCAATTGAATAATAGCCAATATAAGGAAAGGCTGCCTTCATAAATTTTTCTTTTTTTTAATCATTTCACAAAAGGCTTCGATCCTTGTTATCATCCCCTCTTTTCCCGAATGTTCATCAAAAACAAGTGTCAAAAAAGGAATTTCTTTCTCCTTTGCTTCCCTTGCCATTATTTCGCCAATTAAAGAATCTGGTCCGCAGGCAAAAGAAAAGAAGAAACATACTCCATCAACTTTATCCAAGTAATGCTTAAAAGCATTATATAACTCTCTTTCAAAAGCCCAGCGAATATTTTTAGCAAAACCATCTTTCTTTCTTAAAATTTTCTCATCCAAATCATCTTTTAAATAAACGGAAAAACCTTCCTTTTTAAAAGTCTCAATTAAAACATTACCTATTTCTTTATCATAAATATTATAAAAATGGCTAATAATCGCCACTTTTAAATTTTTGTTATCAAAGGAGAGAGACTTTTTCTCCTTACTTTCACTTTTTGCTTTTAAATAAGCAAAAATTATCTTAAAAGGATTTTTTCTAAATTTTAAGCCAATAAAAAATAGAGGTAAAAAGAAATTTCTTTTTATGGTTGGTGAAATTACCTTTTCTTTACCACAAAGATACCAAGCAATTGTTGGTAGTCCCATCATTTTGGGACAGGTATAAAGGTTTTCATAGGGATAAATAATTTTCGGAATAAAAAGATAGTCAACTTTATCTTTTAAATAAAGCAAATGACCACAAGCAACTTTTAATGGCAAACAAACCTCCGAAGAAGAATTTTTCACACCTAAATCAATCAAATCTTTATCTGTTTTCGGTGATAAAAGATAATCAATGTCAAGATATTTAAAGAAATTTATAAAGAAATCGCCATATCGGTAATAAAGTAAAGCCCGAATAATTCCTATTTTCCTTTTCATTAACTAAATTTTAAGAAATAAGTTTTAAATAATCAATTACAATATTTCTAAAGGTATTCTAATACCTCCTTGAAGATAAAATCGAGTTTTACTTTGAGAAGTTCCACCAATTTTAAAATAATAGTATCTTAATCCGCCTTCTAAATAACCCTTTAAGAAACCGAGTTCTTTTTCTAAGCCAACTCCACCATTTAAATTTAAAGATTTCGCATCATTAAAATAAAATGAAAAACCACAGGGAATATAAAGTTGAAAAAGAAAAGGTACAGAAATTTTAACAAGCATATCATTATCAATTCCTGTGCCTAATGTTATATCTTTGTCTTTCAAATTAAAAATCAAGAGGCCAACACGATAATCTAAGAAAGAGACAATCGGCAGAATAGCGTCACCCTTTATCTGAAGATAAACATCATTACCCAAATCCTCCAAACCAATTCCCGCGCTTAAGGTTAATGCTGATAAATTAGTAATTAATAAAATACCTAAAATAAAACCTAATAACTTTCTCATTCTTCCTCCTTTTAACTTTTTATTTTAATTAAAATTTTCTTTTTGTCAATAAATATAAAGTAAATGTGTTAAGGTAAGTTAATAAAGATAAAAAGTAATAAAATGTCTTAGCAATCTGATAAGAAAATTTAAAATTGGCATCGGATGCCAAAAATTTTTAAGCGAAATTTTCTTATAAGTGTTTGTTTTTTAAAAACTTATTTTAAATTTATAATAAAAATAGGGAACGCATCCCTTTATGCCTTATGTTCGTCTTACAAAGTATCTTAATCTTCATTTTTAGAGATATTCTATTAATAAATTTTAAAGGCATATTACCAATAAACTTCGTAAGTATATAAATATTAATCTTGATAAAAATCTTACTGATAATTTAAAGACAGAATTTTCCAATATTTTAGACATATTATTACTTAAAATTATTATTTAAATAAGGGTTTTGCATATACTATTTTAAAATTTGACAAATCTAATCTTTTATATAAAATTATAAAAATGCCAGAATTACCAGAGGTAGAAACGATAAAAAATGAGTTAAAATCTCTTTTAATTAATAAAAAATTTATTGGTGTGAAATTAGAAAATAAAAGAATTATTGGCTATCCAAAACCTAAAGATTTTTTAAAGGAGATTATTAATAAAAAAATCTTGGATATTGATAGGAAAGGGAAATATTTAACTTTTAAACTCTCAGGAAATTATAATCTAACCTTTCATCTACGGTTATCCGGTAGGCTTATTTATAATGAAAATCCAAAAGAGGAAATAAAGTATAGCCGAATTAAATTTTTGTTTAATAACGGAGTTTTGTCATTTGCCGAGCCAAGATTGTTAGGAAGAGTTTATCTTTACCCTAAGAGCCAATTGCCCGAAAATCTTTCTTCTTTAAATAATCTTGGCAGAGAACCTTTAATGCCGGGATTTAATTTCCAATATCTGAAAGAAAAGATTAAAAATCGTAATACCAATATAAAAAGTTTGCTTTTAGACCAAAAAATTGCTTGTGGTGTAGGAAATATCTACTCTGATGAAGCCCTTTTTTGTGCAAAAATCCATCCCAAAAGGAAAGGTTATTCTTTAAAGGACTACGAAATAAAGAAGCTTGTTAAATGTTTAAAAAAAATTATTAAAGTCGCTATTAAAAAAAAAGGAACTTCCATAAGTGATTATTTAAGACCCAATAGTAAAGAAGGTTCTTTTCAACATTATTTGAAAGTTTTTAGAAAAGAAGGAGAAAAATGTGTGAAATGTAATAGTAAAATTACGAGGATAAAAATTAATAATCGTTCTTCCTATTTTTGTCCTAATTGTCAAAAGGAGGGTAAATGATTGCCTTAATTGTTCACGGTGGTGCAGGAAAAATTGAAGAAAAAGAAGGAGCAAAAAAGGGGATCGAAAAAGCACTGATAAAAGGATGGCAGATTTTAGCAAAGGATGGAAAAGGAATTGATGCGGTTTGTGCCGCAGTTTGTGAATTGGAAGACAATCCAACTTTTAATGCCGGAACCGGTTCGGTTCTTAATCTTTTGTTTGAAGTAGAAATGGATGCTTCGATAATGACAAGCGAAGGTCATTTTGGCGCTTGCGGAGCAATTAAAAATGTCAAAAATCCAGTTTTGTTAGCAAGAAAGATTATGGAAGAAACTGACCATCTATTGCTTGTTGGCGAAGGAGCTAATAGATTTGCCAAAGCAATGGATTTTCCCGAATATAACCCAAAAACAGAAAAGGAAGTAGAGAAACTTAAAAAATTAATTGAAAAAGAGGAACATCTTTATTTTCCAAGTTTTAAAAAATTAATCTATATCTATAAAAATCTAAAAAAAGAAGAAAATTTTGGAACAGTTGGCGCATGTGCTTTAGACCGATACGGAATAATTGCGGTCGCTACCTCTTCGGGCGGAATAAGAGGAAAATTACCAGGAAGAATTGGTGACAGCGCAATTATTGGAACCGGAACATATGCTACTCCCTTGGCCGGTGTATCAGCCACAGGTCATGGTGAAAGTATTGTAAAAAATTTTGTTGCTAAAGAAGTTTGCGAATTAGTAAAAAATTATGATATCCAAACAGCTATCAATATTATAATGGAAGAACTAAAAAAAAGAAATTGCTTATGCGGTGTAATTGGTGTGGATGCGAAAGGAAACGTTGGTCATGGTTATACAACTAAGGATATGGCTTGGGGATTTATAAAAGATGGAAAAATGGTTATTTTTTAACTATGAAAATCAAATGGGAAGAAAAAATTAATATAATAAAAGAAAAATTAAAGGAAATTGATAAAAAATTTAGTGAAAAAGAAGTTATTAATAGTCCTAAATTATTAGAGGAATTAGGAAAGGAATATAAGGAATTAAAGAATATTTTAGAAAAATATGAAAATTTAAAAAAGAAGGAAAAGGAAATAGAAGAGATTGATAGAATGAAAGAGAATTGTGATAAAGAGACTTATAAATATCTTTTAGAAGAAGAAGAAAAATTAAAAAAAGATATAAAGGAACTGGAAAAAGAACTTTTTTATTATTTTCTTCCCCAAGGCGAAGATTTAAAGAGAAACTGTATAATTGAGATTCGACCAGCGGCTGGTGGAGAAGAAAGTGCCCTTTTTGCTATGGATTTATTCAAAATGTACCAAAAATATTTAGATAAGAAAGGGTTTAAATACGAAATCCTTTCTTTTCGGCCATCCGATTTAGGTGGAGCCAAAGAGATAATTTTCTTAGTGAGCGGAGAAGGCGCATATAATCATCTTCGTTTTGAACAAGGCGTTCATCGAGTTCAAAGAATTCCCATTACCGAGGCTTCCGGAAGAATTCATACTTCCACCGTTACCGTTGCAGTATTAATAGAACCGAAAGAGGTAGAAATTGATATTAAAGAGGAAGATTTAAAAATTGAAGTATTCCGAGCAAGTTCTAAAGGTGGTCAACATGTAAATGTTACTGATTCAGCAGTAAGAATAACCCATTTGCCAACCGGCATAGTTGTCAGTTGTCAAGATGAACGCTCCCAATACCAAAATCGGCAAAAGGCAATGAAAATTCTTAAAGCCCGCCTATTAGCAGCCGAAAGATCTAAGCAAAAGGAAGAAATAGATAAAGAGAGGAAAAAACAGATTGGCACTGGTGAAAGAGCAGAAAAGATTAGAACCTATAACTTTCCTCAAAATCGGGTTACTGACCATCGGATCAATCTTACTATTTATGAACTTGATAAAATCTTAGAAGGTGATTTAGACCTTCTTATCAACCAATTACAAGAAAAAGAATTTGAGAAAATTTTGAATGAATAAAGAATTATTGGCAATTAAAAAAAGATATAATTTAAAAGAAGAAGAATTTAACTTTATCCTTGCAAGTGTATTTGAGAAGAAAATTTATCAAATCTATTTGAGTGAAAAATTACCAAAAAATAAAATTAAAAAAGTTATTAATATTTGCGAAAAGAAAAAAGATGAAATTCCTCTTCCCTATCTTTTGAAAAAAGCCTATTTTTTAGATTTAGAATTATTTATTGAAAAAGGGGTTTTTATTCCGCGGGCAGAAACCGAATTACTTATTTCTTTATTAGAAAATTATAACCAAAAAAAAGTAAAATATATCATTGATATCGGCGTGGGGACCGGAAGTTTAACAATCGCTCTTGCCCGAATATTTAAAGAGGCTTTAATTATTGGTACGGATATATCAAAAAAAGCATTAAGAGTAGCTAAAAAAAATATTGAAAAATATTCTTTGGAAAATCGGATTAAATTATTTTACGCTGATCTATTTTATTTTCCCAATTATCAGAAATACTTAAATAAATTTGATTTGATTGTTTCTAATCCACCTTATATTAATAAAAAAGATTATGAAAAACTTCCTAAGACAGTTAAAAACTATGAAGATAAAAAAGCTTTATATGGGGGCGAAGACGGTCTTGTAATAATTAAAAGAATTTTAAAGGAAGGGAAAAATTTTCTTTCCCAAAAGGGGAAAATTTTTTTAGAAATTGATAGCGAACACCCAATAAAAATTTATGAATATGCTAAAGAATTATATTCTTCTTTTATTTTTATTAATTCCTTAGCAAAAAAAATTAGATTTGTTATAATCTCTTGAGATGAAAGCCGGTTTGGTTATTAATTTAAAGAAGGAAGAGATAAAAAAAATTACCGAAGAAATTGTAAATTATCTTATTAAAAATAATGTTGAACCTCTTTTTATAAAAGAAGAGAAAGAATATTTGGGTTATAATAATTTTGGAAATTTGGAAGAAAATCTGGAAAAAATAGATTTTATTATTGCCATTGGTGGGGACGGAACAATTTTAAGAACTGCTAAAATTTTAAGGGGAAGAGAAATACCAACAATTGGCATTAATTTAGGAAGTTTAGGATTTTTAACAACCTTTTCTAAAGAAGAAAGAATAAAAGCAATTGAAGATTTTTTAAAAAAAGAAGTAATAATTGAAAAGAGAATGCTTATTAAAGTAAATTTCAAAAATGAAGAATTTTTTGTATTGAACGATGTCGTTATTAATATGGGAAGTTCTTTAAGAATGATTGAAATAAAACTTTATGTCAATAATGAATTTATTAATAAATTTAACGGCGACGGAATTATTGTCTCAACTCCAACCGGTTCTACTGCTTATTCTTTAGCTTGCGGTGGTCCGATTGTTCATCCTTTTTCGGAAATATTTGTAATAACACCAATTGCACCTCACTTATTAGCCAGTCGCCCATTAATTTTACCTGGAAACTTTAAATTAAAACTTCTTTTGGGAGAAAAAAATCTGCCCGCCAATTTAGTTTTAGATGGCCAACGGGTCTTTTTATTAAACTTGGGTGAAGAAGTATTATTAGAAAAAGCAAAAAGTTATTTTCTTTTGGTTAATAAAAAAGAAAGAACCTATTTTGATATTTTGAAGAAAAAATTGAAATGGGGATTTTAACAATTCCGAATATTTTAAGTATCTCTCGCTTAATTTTTTTACCTTTAATCTTGCTCTTCTTGTCTAAAAATTTATTTTCTCTTAGTTTAATTTTTATTTCTCTCTCTTGGTTAACCGATGCCTTTGATGGTTATCTAGCCCGCAAGTTAAATCAAGTTTCCGATTTAGGCAAAATTCTTGATCATTTGGTTGATAAAATTTGGGTAGGAACAATTTTAGTTACCTTAGTAATAACTAAGAACCTTGATTTTAAAATTGTCGCAGCAATAATAATTCGTGATTTACTTATTACTGCTGGTTTTATCTTTTTGATGAGAAAAAAAAATGTTATTTCTAAATCTTCGATTTTAGGGAAAATAACCGGTTTTCTCTTTGCCCTTCTTATTCTAGCTACGCTTCTCAATCGTCAAAAAGAACTTTTAATTATTACTTATTTAACCTGGATTTTCATTGTCTTATCATTTTTAGATTATTTTATTTATTTTTTAAAAGTAAATGGAAATCAAAAGAATTAATAAAACTATCTATTTTTTACGTTTGGAAAAAGGCGAAGAGATTATTAGTTCTTTAAAAAATTTTTCCAAAGAAAAGAATATAAAAGGCGCCTTTTTTTATGGTATCGGAGCCGGTAAAGATTTTATAATTGGCTATTATGATTTAGTAAAAAAAGAGTATTTAAAAAAAGAACACAGAAGAGAGTGCGAAATTGTTTCATTAATTGGCAACATTTCTTATTTAAAGAGGGAAATTTTTATTCATGCTCATATCATTATTTCTGATAAAAAATTTAAAATTTTTGGTGGCCATCTCTTTTCAGCAAAAGTTAGTGCTACCTTAGAAATTTTTTTATTCTTAATAGATAAAAAACTAATGAGAAAACCTTTTCCAGATATCGGTTTAAATTTAATAAGTTTTAAAAAAATTCACCAATAAGTTCAAAAAGATCCTCCTTTTTTAAATTTGCTGCCCGCCAAATTCTTTCACCAGTAGTTTTATAACAGAGCAATTCCCATACGCCTTTGGGAGAAAGAAAAAGATAAAAAAGAAATTCTTTATCATCATTTATTCGCGTAAAAAATTTTTTTGTTTGGGAAGGTTTCAAAAATAAAGCCTTTTCAATCAACCCTCGCATTTTCACCTCCTGCTTGCTTCTATAATATTTTAACAAAAATTTTTCTATTTGTCAATAATATTTGACTTTAAATAATATTTTATTAAAATTAAAACTTAAATGGAGGAAATATGAAGCCAATAAGACAGATAAACCTTTCACCGGAAGAAATACCCGATAGATGGTATAATATTTTACCAGTTTTACCCGAACCTTTACCGCCACCAAAAGATCCGGAAAAGGGAGAATCCCGATTAAAAAATTTATCAAAAATTTTAATTAACGAATGTTTAAAACAAGAAATGTCTCAAGAAGAATGGGTACCAATCCCGGAAGAATTAAGGGAATTATATCTTCAAGCTGGCAGACCAAGACCTTTATTCCGGGCGATAAATTTAGAAAAAAGGCTTCAAACTCCGGCGCAGATTTATTATAAAGCCGAATTCTTTAGCCCAACCGGAAGCCATAAAGTAAATACCGCTTTGGCCCAATGTTATTATGCCAAAAAGGAAGGTTATAAAAGAGTGACAACCGAAACTGGCGCTGGACAATGGGGAACTGCTTTAGCTTACGGAGCTGCCTTATTGGGTTTAAAATGTACTATTTATTGGGTTAGGGCAGTTTATAAATGGAAAAAAGAGAGAAGAACTTTAATGCAACTTCTTGGTGCCGAAGTTTATCCCTCACCCAGTCCAAAAACTGAGGTTGGGAAAAAATTATATAAAAAGAACCCTAATCACCCTGGTTCCTTAGCAATTGCTATTTCCGAAGGGATAGAAGATGCTTTAAAAAATGAAGATGCTATTTATTGTCTCGGCTCAGTACTAAATCATGTGCTTTTACACCAAACAATTATTGGTTTAGAAACCAAAAAGCAATTAGAAAAAATTGGTGTCGAACCCGATATTATGGCTGCTTGCTTAGGTGGCGGTTCTAATTTTGGTGGTTTTACTTTACCCTTTATTGGTGAAGTATTAAAAAATAAAAAGAAAATTAGATTCGTTGCCTGTCAAAGTGAAGTAGCTCCTAATCTTTCAAAAGGAAAATATGAATATGATTTTGCTGATTATGGTGAGTTTACTCCTTTATTAAAAATGTATACTTTAGGTCATAAAATAAAGATGAAGCCAATTAAAGCTGATGGTTTAAGGTATCATGCCGCAGCTCCGATTATTAGTTTTTTAAGGCATCATAACTTAATTGAAACCATCTCTTATCCGGCGGATGAAAAATATGTTTTTGAAAGGGCAAAAATGTTTATTGAATGTGAAGGGTTCTTACCGGCTCCGGAATCTTCTTACGCAATCGCTTTTGCCATTGACGAAGCTTTAAGAGCAAAAGAAGAAGGATTAAAGAAAGTAATAGTAATAAATATTTCTGGACACGGGTTCTTAGATTTAGTTGGCTATCGGGAGGTTTTAAAACTAAAATAATTATTGACTTTTTAAGTTTTTTATCCTATAATTTTATAGAAGTAAATGTATTATTGGTAAGGGGGTGAATTTATGGCTCAAGAAGATAACATTGGTTTTGAGTTAGAACAGAAATATGGTGTGCCGTTTGTTGATTTAACCGCATTTAAAATTGATGTTGAAGTAATGAAAATGTTTCCGGAAGAATTTTTGAGAGCCCATAAATTTGTTCCTCTTTTTAAATCCGGAAATGCCTTGGTAGTAGCAATGGTTGACCCATCGAATATTTATTCTATTGATGAAATCCGTAGATTTTCCGGAATGGATTTACAAGTAATGGTTTGTAAGGAATTAGACCTCTATCAAATATTAAATGAATATTATGCTCAAACCCAGCCACCGGATATTCCTGACGAACCGGAAGTGGAAACTATTGAACCTTTAGGTGAAGGAGAAGTAGCAGCCGAACTTGATTTAACTCCTAAAAAACTTGAAGAATTAGCTTCTGAAGCACCGGTGGTAAGATGGGTAAACCAATTGATTATTAGAGCAGTAAGAGAAAGAGCATCAGATATTCATATTGAACCAACAAGAGAAGGTTTACAGGTAAGATTTAGAATTGATGGCGTCTTACATCCGGTTGTTGCTCCGAAGAAAGCCTTACAATTAGCTGTTGTCTCCCGTATTAAAATTATGTCAAGAATGAATATCGCTGAAAAACGATTGCCCCAGGATGGTCGTTATGCCGCAATTGTTGACGGTCGGGAAATTGACTTCCGTGTTTCTACCTTCCCCACCACTTATGGTGAAAAAGTAGTAATGCGTATTTTAGACCGGGTAAGGCTTTTATCTATGGATGAATTAGGACTTTTACCGGAAAGGTTACAAGTTTTGCGAGAGATGATTAGAAAACCTCACGGCGTTATCTTAGTAACTGGACCAACCGGTTCAGGAAAGACAACCACCCTTTACGCAATTTTACAAGAAATCCGCGGTGCCGAAAAAAATATTATTACTATTGAGGACCCGGTAGAATATGATATTGATGGACTTTGTCAATCTCAAGTTAATGAACGAGCTGGCTATACCTATCTTGTCGGATTACGGCATATTTTGCGTCAAGACCCGGATGTTATTTTTATCGGGGAGATTCGTGACCGAGATACCGCAACGGTGGCTATCCGTGCTTCCTTAACCGGTCAATTAGTCTTTTCAACAATCCACACTAATGACGCACCGGGAACAATCAACCGTTTGATTGATATGGGAATTGAGCCTTTCTTAGTGGCTTCGGCAACAGAAGGAGTTTTAGCACAAAGATTAGTAAGAAGAATTTGTCCAAAATGTAAAGAAGAGTATAAACCTTCACCAAAGGTCTTAGAAGAATTAGAATTACCTAAAGATACTATTTTGTATCGCGGCAAGGGTTGTGAACACTGTCGTTATACTGGTTATTATGGAAGAATTGGCTTATTTGAAGTTATGAAAGTTGATGAAAAAATGAGAGAGTTAATTGTTACTAGACCACCAACCAGTGCTGTAAGGATGTTGGCAAAAGAAAGTGGTATGGATACCCTTTGGGAAGATGGTATAAAGAAAGTTCTTATGGGAATTACCACTGTAGAAGAAGTAATGAGAGAAGCAGAAAAAATTGTAATTTAATTAAAAATTAAAAAGGAGGCTTAATGCCTTTATTTTCATATAAGGTAAGAGACCGAGAAGGTAAGGTTTTAACTGGAACAGTTGAAGGAAGCGATGTGAATAGCGTAATCGAAAAACTTGATGCTTTAGGTTATATCCCTTTGCAAGTTAAAGAGATTAAGCAAGCAACCGGTGGCGGTGGTTTCTCTTTAGACGCGCTCTTTATGGGAAGGGTAAAGGCTATTGATTTAATAAATTTCACTCGCCAATTTGTTACTCTTCATAAAGCTGGCTTACCAATGCTTTCGGCAATTAGTGCCTTACAGGCGCAAACTCGGTCAGCAGCTTTGGCTAAAGCCCTTGATGGAATTAGAAAAGATTTAATGGGTGGTGCTTCCTTATCCCAAGCAATGGCAAAATATCCAAGAATTTTTAATGAATTATATGTCAATTCTGTTTGGGCTGGTGAAACTGGTGGCGTCTTGGATGAAATTCTGAATCGTTTGGCTGATTTATTAGAACACGAAAGAAGATTAAGAAGTGAAGTTATGTCAGCTTTGCGTTATCCAATAATTTTGCTTGTCGGTATGGTTGTCGCAGTTATTGTTCTTTCAACTTTTGTTTTACCTAAATTTATTATGCTTTTAACTGGTTTAGGAACAAAGGTACCGACACCAACCAGAATCCTTATTACTTTTGTTACTTTTATGAAAAATTATTGGTTCACTGGCCTCTTCTTGTTAGCAATTCTTGGTCTTATCTTTTATATGTTTATCAGAACAAAAGGTGGAAGACTGTGGTGGGATCGAGTAAAATTGAAAATTCCCATTGCCGGTCCTTTAATTTATCAAATGGTTCTTGCTCGTTTTGCCCGAATGTTTGAAACCTTGGATAGAACTGGTTTACCAATTTTAAGAAGTTTAGCGTTAGTTTCAAAAACTGTTGGCAATGCCTATATTTCTCAACATATTGATGCAATTGCCGAAAGTGTTCGCCGAGGAAGAGGAATTGCTCCGCCAATGAGAGAAAGCAATGTCTTTCCACCAATGGTTGTCCAAATGGTTGCTACCGGCGAAGAATCTGGTGCTTTAGACGATATGCTCAGACAAGTGGCTGATTATTATGATAATGAAGTAGAAAGAATCGCTAAAAATTTAACTGGTTTAATTGAACCGGTACTAATTCTCGTAATGGGAATTGGTGTGGTATTTATTATCATTGCGGTTATTATGCCTTATATGAATATTCTTACTTCCTTTGGACAACAAGGAATGAGATAATTAAAAAGGAAATTCTTTTAAATTCTCACAAATTTTAATTAATAAATTCAAACAAGCAGAATAATCCTCTTCAGCAATAATACCACAATGGGAATGAATATATCTCGTAGGAATACCAATTGCTAAAGAAGGAACACCAATTCCTTTTAAATGAATAGTCCCGGTATCATAACCACCTCGAATAGTTGTTAAGTGGTATTTTATATTATATTTCTCGGCAATCTCAATAACAAAATCTCTTAATTTTATATTAGGAATCATTGTTACATCATAAGTAATAATGGCACACCCATTTTTTAATCTTTCCGGAGTTTCCTTTAAATTATAACCGGGATAATCACGGGCAATAGAAACATCAATGGCAAAAGCGATATCTGGTTTTATGAATTCAGCAGCTGTCCTCGCGCCTCGCAAACCAACTTCTTCTTGGCAGGTTCCTACTAAATATATTGAATTAGGATGATCAATCTCTTTTAAAGCATATCCAAGTTCACAAAGAATAGCACAACCAAATCGGTCATCCCAGGCTTTACCTAAATGAAGATTATTAGGCAATTTTTGATAATTAAAAAAAGGAATAATTGGGTCGCCAATTCTTATACCAAATTCTTTATTTACATCAAAACCTTCAAAGGTGCCGAAATCGATATACATTTTCTCAATGGGAATTACTTTGTTTCTTTCCTCTTCCGGTAATTCATGGGGTGGTTTTGCTCCAATTACACCTAAAAAATCACCTTTAAAAGTCCTAATTTTTACTGGCGAACCCAATAAAACCTGCGGATACCAACCGCCAATCGGCAAAAATTGGATATAACCTTCCTTGGTAATCTTAGAGACTAAAAAACCAACTTCATCCATATGAGAAGCAAACATTATTTTTAATCCTTTCCTTTCTCTTTTACAAATAATACTTCCTAATCGGTCATAAGCAATTCCACCTACGGAAGAAAGATATCCTTTCAATATTTCGCTCACTTCTTTTTCAAATCCGGAAGGTCCAAAGGCTTCGGTTAAACTTTTAAAAAGTTCTTCCCTCTTTATCATATATCTAAATTCTCCACATATTTAGCATTTTCTTCAATAAATTTTCTTCTTGGTTCAACTTCTTCCCCCATTAAGATAGAGAATAACCGGTCTGCTTCTGCCGCATCTTCTAAGGTTACTTTTTTTAATCTTCTCTTTTCCGGATTCATTGTTGTTTCCCATAACTGTTGAGGGTTCATTTCGCCCAATCCTTTATACCTTTGAACTTCGCATTTTTCATTTTTATACTTTTTCAAAAATTTTTCCAATTCTTCTTCGGAATAAAGATAAAATTCCTGTTTATCTACTTTTACCCGATATAAAGGAGGAAAGGCAATATAAACATAACCCTGTTCAATCAAGGGTCGCATAAATCTGTAGAAAAATGTCAAAAGTAACGTTCGAATATGAGAACCATCAACATCAGCATCAGTCATAATAATTATCTTATGATATCGCAGTTTTTCTGGATCAAATTCATCTTCTCCAAAACCACCACCAAGAGCAGTAACAATTGTTCTTATTACTTCGTTGCTTAAAACCTTATTCAAACTTGATTTCTCCACATTTAAAATCTTTCCTCTTAAAGGCAAAACTGCTTGAAATCTTCTATCTCTTCCCTGTTTTGCCGAGCCACCGGCTGATTCTCCTTCCACAATATATATTTCAACATTTCTTGGATCCTCTTCCTGACAATCAGCAAGTTTTCCCGGTAAGATATCAGTCTCTAACAAAGATTTTCTTCTTGCTAATTCTCTTGCCTTCTTTGCTGCTAAACGACTTTTTGCCGCACTGATTACTTTATTAATAACAATATTAGCAATTCTTGGATTCTCTTCTAAAAAAATTTCTAATTTTTCATTAACAATTGTTTCAACGATTCCCTTTACTTCGCTATTTCCCAGTTTTGTCTTGGTTTGTCCTTCAAATTGGGGGTCAGGAATTTTTAAAGAAATTACCGCCGTTAAACCTTCCCTGGTATCTTCACCAATAATTTCAATATCTTCTTTTAAAAGATTATTTCTTTTTGCATATTCATTTAAAGTTCTGGTTAATGCCGACTTAAAACCCGAAACATGGGTTCCGCCTTCGTGGGTATTAATTGTATTGACATAAGAGAAAATATTTTCTAAATAACTGTCATTATATTGGAAAGCCATCTCCACTTCTAATTTATCTTTTTCTACTTTAAAATAAATTGGTTTATGAAGTCGGGTCCGACCAGCATCCAAATATTTTAAAAATTCAATAATTCCGCCCGGATAATTAAAAACTTCGTGTTTATTCACTCTCTCGTCATAAAGTTCAATTTTTAAATTAGGAACTAAATAGGCAAGCTCTCTTAAACGGTTGGCAACAAAATCATATTCAAATTCAACTTTTTTAAAAATCTGTTTATCGGGTTTAAAGACAACTTTTGTGCCAGTTTTTTTTGTCTTACCGACAATTTTTAAAGGTGTTTTTGTTACACCCCTTTCATATCTTTGATAATAAATATTTCCATCCCGATAAACATAGGCTTCCAGCCACTCCGATAAAGCATTTACTACCGAAACACCAACACCGTGTAAACCGCCGGAAATCCGATAAACTTTATTTTCAAACTTCGCACCAGTATGAAGCATCGTCATTACTACTTCTAAAGCCGGCTTTTTTTCTGTCGGATGAATATCCACCGGAATTCCCCGACCGTTATCTTCTACTGAACAAGAATTATTTTTATGCAAAATAACGATTAGGTGGTTGCAAAAACCAACTAAGGCTTCGTCTATGGAATTATCAACCACTTCGTAAATGAGATGGTGAAGACCACGAATACCAACATCACCAATATACATTGCCGGCCTTCTTCTCACTGCTTCTAAACCTTTTAAAACATGAATCTTTGATGCATCGTAATCAGAAAAATTATTTTGTACCATAGGATTTTATTATAATAATTTTTTCAAAAAAATCAATATTTGTCAATGTTTTATTTTCTTTAAATGTTCTAAATAAGTTTTAGAAAAGATATGGGTAATTCCATCTTTGGTAAAGAAGTAATAATAATCGGTCTTTTTAGGGTTTAAAACAGCTATTAAGGATTTTTTAGAGGGATTACAAATCGGGGTTGGCGGTAGTCCTTTATAAAGATAAGTATTATAGGGAGAATTGATTTTTAAATCTTCCTTACTTAATATTCTCTTTCTTTCCTTTAAAAGGTATTCAACTGTCGCACAAGATTCTAAACGCATTCTTTTTTTTAAACGATTTAAAAATACCGAAGCAATTATTGGTCTTTCGTAATCAACCTTCGCTTCCTTCTCAACAATGGATGCTAAAATAATGATTGTTGAATCTGATAAATTAGTTTTATACCTTCTTTTTAAATCCAAATAGATTTGCCAAAACCGACGGCACATTTTATCAAAGATAACCTCTGGTGAAGAATTAGTAAAGAATTCGTAAGAATCAGGAAACAAAAATCCTTCGGCAGTAGGAAAGAAAATATTATATTTCTTCAAAACATCCGGAGAAGTAGCATATTTAAGAAATTCTTCTTTAGGGCATACGCCCTTCTTTTCTAAAATTCCCGCGATCTCTTCCAAGGTTAAACCTTCCGGTATCGTAACAAAAACTGGTATTGAATATTTTTTTAATAATAGTAATAAAATTTTAAACTCGGAAAAATTTTTCGGAAGTTGATAATAACCGTATCTTAATGATTTTTCTTTAAAAAAAATCTTTGTATAAAGAAAAAATAACCATCTTCTTTTTATTACACCTTTCTCTTTTAATAAATCACCAATTTCTTTTAAAGATAAATTTTTAGGAATAAAAATCTTTATCTTTTCGCCTACCTTATCTTTAATAAAAAATTGATGAAAAAGAATAAAAAGAGAAGTCAAAAAAATTAAAGAAATCTTTTCAATCTTCTCTCTCTTTTTCTTCACCTTTTAAATAACTTTCCAAAAGTAAAATTGCTGATAAAAGATTTATCTCTCTTTTCATACTTTTTTTCTTTTTTAATCCGGTTTTTTTAAAATCTTTAGGGAAAATAATCTTTTTTGCCAAATCGGTTGTGTATCGTTCGTCAAATAAAATTACCTCTTTATCAATCACTTTTTCCAGTTTTTCTTTAAATTTTTTCACCAATTTTCCCCTTTCGGTCTCCTCTCCTTTTAAACCTTTTGGATAGCCAATAATAATTTTACTAATCTCTTTTTCCTTCACAATCTGTAAAATCTTTTTAAGCAAATCATTAAGATTATTAATTTCTATTGTTTTATAACCATAAACATATCTCTTTTCCTCATTCCCTAAGGCAAATCCTACCCTTTTTAAACCAAAATCAATTGCCAAAATATTTTTCATTAGTCAAAGCGGAAAATATTATATCGGACACTTATTAAGAATGCCAAAAGTTCTCGAAAGAAACCAAAGAAAAGGATTTGTGAAACAAAGATTGATTTCTTATAAAGATAAATTAAATCCGGATTATTTTTATAAAAAATAAGAATTGTTTTTAATACCGCATGACATAGCGCCCAAGAAAAAGTAATTCCTAAAAAAAGACCAAAAAGATAGGTAAAAATTCCCAATGAGAAAGAAAAGAAATTATTTATAATCCGAGAAAGAAAAAAAGAAATAATTAAAATAATGATAAACGAAAAAAGATAAGAAAAGGGATTGTTAGAAAATTTTTTAAAAATAATATTACTAAAATAACAAGCAAAAATAATTCCTCCGGTTTCGTAAAAGATAAGACTTAAATTATCTAAACTTCTTAAAAATTGAATACCACCAAAAACCGTAATAATTCCGATAGAAAGCCAATCAATAATATTTAAAGACAAATTATAATTTTTCTCGCTTAAAAATCAAAAGCACCTTGGTGATTGTTCCTTGACTATCTGAACCAGGAGCGGTACCCACCAGTTCCCAGCCTTCTTCGCCAAGTTTATTAATATAATTTTCTACATTAGGAAATTCTTTGATCATCTGCTTATTATCGTCCTCAATCTGCCACCTTCCCAAAGCCAAGATTGGATGACTATGAACTTCTAATACTTTCAACTTATATTCCCATTTTTTCTTATTGGTACTCATAAAATCCCCTTTTTGTCTTTCTTCCCAAAAATCCGGCATTCACCATCTTTTTTAATAAGGGACAAGGACGATATTTCGGATCCCCTAAATCCTTTTCTAAAACTTCTAAGATTGCCAAAACAACATCTAAACCAATTAAATCAGCCAAGGCCAATGGACCAATTGGATGATTCATCCCTAATTTCATAATATCATCAATGGCTTCTTTTGTTGCAATCCCTTCATAAAGACAATAAATTGCTTCATTAATCATTGGCATCAAAACCCGATTAGAAACAAAACCCGGAGAATCATTAACCACCACCGGTACTTTACCAAGTTTCTTTGCCAAATCAACAACAATTTCCACAACTTTTTCATCAGTTCTTAAACCTCTTATTACCTCGACCAATGCCATCAAAGGAACCGGATTCATAAAATGCATACCAATAAATTTTTCGGGTCGATTTGTGGCACTTGCCAATTCGGTAATAGAAATTGTTGAAGTATTAGAAGCAAAAATTGCTTCCTTCTTACAGATTTTATCTAAATAAGAAAAGGCTTTCTTCTTTTCTTCTTTATTCTCAATAATCGCCTCAATAATTATATCGCAATCTTTTAACTCATCTTTATTGGTAGCGGTTTTAATTATTTGTAAAGTTGCCTCTTTATCCTCTTTTGTAATCTTTCCTTTCTCTAAAAATTTCTCTAAACTCTTTTTGATGCCAGCAAGCCCTCTTTCTAAAATCTCATTTGTCAAATCAACCATTATTACTTGATAACCTTTTTGTGCGAAAATTTGACAAATACCGCTGCCCATAGTCCCGGCACCTAAAACACCAACTTTATTAATCATCTCGACCTCCTATTTATTTAAATTAAATAAATTATAAAATAAATAAATAAAAAGTCAAAAATAAATAATTCAAAAAGGACATTTAAAAATTGGCATCCCATGCAAAATTTTTAAGACAGGAAATTTCTTCTAAGTCTTTATATTTCAAATATTTATCTCAATTTCAAAAGAAAGATAGGGAACGGCTCCCCCTATGCTCTTATGTTCGTCTTTGGAAGTCTCTTATCGTTGTTCTTAAAAAGCATATTATTATTCGCCTTCATAAGAGTGTTATCATTCGTTTTAATAGGTGCTTTGTTATTCGTCTTTATAAATGTTTTATTTGGAGGCATATTGTTGGTAATCTTCGGAGGCTCTTAGATATTAATTCTGGTAAATATCCTAATAATTTCCAAATTGATTAATATTATTGATATTTCTTAAAAAAATGTTTATATTTAAAATATGAAAGAGGATTTATTTTCTTTGGCTGATAAATTAGTAGAAGAAACTAAAAAACTTCTAAGGCAGACAAAGAATGAGGAAGATTTAAGGATTGGTTTTGAAAAGATTCTGGAACCAATTAAAAAATCCTTAAATTTAAAATATTTTACTCAATATGAAAAATCTATTTATACTGGTCGTCCTGATGCGGTGCACGGAAAATTAATTATTGAATATGAGCATCCCAATGCCTTTAGAAGTAAAAAAGCAATTGATAATGCCTTTGAACAATTGGTAAAATATATCAAAGGATTTTCAGAAGAAGAGAAAAAAGAGCTTTTTATCTACGAAGCAAAATATATTGGCGTTGGTTTTGATGGTTATAAAATCTTTTTTGTTCGTTATAGAGGAAAGAAAGAGAGACCAAAAATAGAACTCGATGAGAAAGATTTTATTATTGAAGGACCTTATGATTTTAATCTGGAAACCGCTAAAACCTTTTTAATCCATTTACGTGGTTTATCTCGTATTCCCTTAACTGCTGATAATCTCTCTAAAAAATTTGGTGAGAAAGGAATTGCTGCTGATGTCATTCCTGCTTTTTTAAATGCTTTAAAACACTGGGGAAATCAAACCAAAACAAAAACTTATTTTGATGAGTGGAAGAGATTATTTGGAATTGTTTATGGCGAAGGTTTTAATAGTAGTTATGGTAAAGGAATAGATAGATTTTATCAGATTTATACCATAAGGAAAGATTTTAATTTTCAAGAGATTTTGTTTTCTATTCATACTTATTTTACCTTTTTAATGAAACTCTTAACTGCTGAAATACTAACTTTAAGAGAAAGTTCTTTCTCTTCCTCTTTTGTCTCTCGTCTTATCAATCTTTCTGACGAAGAACTTAAAAGAGAATTAGCAGAGATTGAAGATGGTAGTATTTATGCTCAAAAAGGTATTACCAATTTTTTAGAAGGAGATTTCTTTTGTTGGTATCTTTCTGCTTTGGATTCGCCCGAATTGAAAGATGCGATTAGAGAAATTCTTCGCGGTTTAGAAGAGTTTGAACCGGCAACAAACATAATTGAACCAGATTTAACAAGAGACCTTCTTAAAAAACTATATCAATATTTAGTTCCGAAGGAAATAAGACATAATTTGGGTGAATATTATACTCCTGATTGGCTGGCCGAGTTGGTATTAGAAGAAGTTGGCTATGATGGTAATATTGATAAAAGATTACTTGACCCAGCCTGCGGTTCAGGCACTTTCTTAGTATTAGCAATCCAAAGGGCAATAAAATATGGAAAAGAAAAAGATTATCCAAATATTGAGATTATTAAAAGGATATTAAATAATATTTGGGGATTTGATTTAAATCCTTTAGCAGTAATTTCTTGCCGAACAAATTATCTTCTTTCTTTAGGTGAATTAGTAAATGAATATATTGATAAAGGTGGTAATATTGAAATTCCTGTTTATCTTTGTGATTCGGTTTTATGGCCAGAAAGAATTGGCACTAATTACAATCTTTCTTTTGGTGAAATTACAATAAAAACTTCAATAAAAGAATTTCACATTCCTGCTGTTTGGATAAAAAATCCTGAATATATAAAAACGGCTGCTTCCTTAATAGAAAGAGATGTAAAAAATCAGATTGAACCTAAAATTGCGATGGAACATTTCAAAAAAGCAGGAATTTTATTTAAGCCAAATGAAAAGATAATTGAGAATTTTTATAAAGAGATTTTAGATTTAGAAAAAGAAAATAAAAATGGTATTTGGGCAAGATTTCTAAAAAATGCCTTTGCGCCAATGATAGCAGGAAAGTTTGATTTTCTCGTTGGTAATCCACCTTGGATTAGATGGGATTATCTTTCAGAAGAATATCGTAATGCTACTCTTCAACTTTGGAAAGAATATGGATTATTTTCTTTAAAAGGTTTTCAAACACGTCTCGGCGGAGGCAAAAAAGATTTCTCAATGCTTTTTACTTATGCTTCTTGCGATAATTATTTAAATAATAATGGTAAATTGGGATTTCTAATAACCCAAGAAGTTTTTAAGTCAAAAGGTGCTGGTGAAGGATTCAGAAGATTTCAAATTGGAGATAAAGAATATTTAAAAGTAATAAAAGCCCACGATTTAGTTGCTATTAAACCATTTGAAGGAGCAGCAAATAAGACGGCAATGATAATTCTTAAAAAAGGTGAGAAAACAAAATATCCGTTACCCTATTTTGTTTGGACAAGAAAAAAAAGAGTAAGTAAAATTCCTACTGATAAATTATTAGATGAAGTTTTAGATTCATTAGATAGAAAGAAACTAATAGCAAAACCAATTAAAACCAATGTTGGAGCATGGCAAACTCAATCTGCTGAATTAGAAAAACTATCAGGCATTAAAGGTAAAAATTATTACAAAGCCATTTTAGGTGCGAATCCAAATCCTTATGGTGTTTTTTGGCTGAAAATAAAGCAGATTTTGTCAAATGGGGATTTGATTATTCGCAATTTAACTGAAGAAGGAAAATTAAAAATTCAACAAGTTGAGGAAAGAATAGAACAAAATTTAGTTTATCCGGCCATTCGGGGGGCGGATATAGAAAGATGGAAAGTAAAACCACAAATTTTTATGTTAGTAGTCCAGAACCCAAAAACCCGACGTGGCTATCCAGAAGATTTTATGCAGAAAAATTATCCAAGAACTTATAATTATCTCCTAAAATTCAAAGATATCCTTTTAAACCGTCCATTATACAAAAAATATCACAAGCAAGTCAATGCTCCCTTTTACAGTCAATTTAACATTTCAGAGGAAACCTTTGCTCGTTATAAAGTGGTTTGGAAACGTATGACTAACGATTTAATAGCCGTCGTAATTTCTCAATTAAAAACTCCCTTTGGATTTAAAACTGCTATTTCACTTGAGACTACAGCATTTATCCCAACAAATAACGAATCCGAAGCCCATTATCTCTGTGCGATTATCAATTCAAATCCTGTCCGAGAATTTGTTAAATCCTTCTCTTCACCTGGTAGGGGTTTTGGCACACCTTTAGTAATGGAACATATCGGCATTCCCAAATTTGACCCAAATAATGAAATCCATAAACAAATTTCTTATCTTTCAAAAGAATGTCATAAATTGAAAGAAGAAGGAAAGGATAAGGAAATAGAAAAATTAGAAAAGGAAATTGATTTATTAGTTAAAAAATTGTTTAATATTATTTAAAAGGAGGCAAAGATGAATTTTTTATTAACCTTTATTTTAATCTTTCAAATCCCTGATAATAATGTAAAAGTTTTAGAGGAGATGCGTATTGAAAGTAGTTATAAAATCTATCTCCAACATCTTCTTTGGACTTTTCAAGGGATTGACGATATGGAATGTGTTTCGGAATTCTTTGATGTGAATAATGATGGCTATCCTGATGTTTTGGCAGAATCTTATGATGCCGGTGCAACTGGTAATGCCCATTTCTTTTGTCTTTCAGGAAATAGTGGTGAGACAATTTGGGCAGTCTGGCCGCAAGGTGGATTGAGTAATAGTGGTGGTTGGGGCGACCAATGTATCTCTTATATCCCTGATTTAAATAACGATGGTTATGGCGATGCCCTTTTAGGAACTGCTTGGGGTGGTAGGACAATTTTTGCGATTAGCGGGCGCGATGGCAGCACAATTTGGTCTTATAATACCTATAATGACCCTTATGGTTCAGGTTGGGTCTATTCGGTAAATCCATTAAGAGATATTGATGGCGATAGTATTTGGGAAGTAATTGCTGGTACTGGAACCGATTGCCAAACAGTATTCTGTTTTTCCGGAAGAACCGGTAATATAATCTGGCGATTTCGGGCAGAAGATGCGATTGGCTCAGTTCATTCAATTAGGGATGTAAATAATGATGGTTATGATGATGTCTTGGCTGGTGCCTGGGGAAATGGAACAGATAGAAGAATTTATTGTATCAGTGGTAATAGCCGAGGAAATAACCCAACTATCCTTTGGTCTTTTAATACTGGTGGCGACGTCTATTGTGTTAGGTCAATTCCCGATGTTAATGGCAATGGAATTGATGATGCGTTGGCATCTTCTTGGAGTAATATTATTTTCTGTTTAGAAGGAAGTAACGGACAGGTAATCTGGCAAAGAGATATTGGTAATGATGGAATGAGGATTGAAGTTTTGGAAGATATTAATGGTGATAGTATTTGGGAAGTGATTGTTGGCTCAATGAATTATGCGGTAATCTTTTTGGACGGCAGAACCGGTAACGAAATCTGGCGAAGACCAACCGGTGGTATGGTTTGGACAGTTTATCCGATTGGCGATGTCAATTTAAATGGTAAAAAAGATGTTGTTGCCGGCTCTGGTGACGGTAATATTTATGTTTTAGAAGGTAGCAATGGACAAATAATCTGGCAATATAATACGATTGGTTGGGTAAATTCTGTAAGAAGTATAAGAGATGTGAATGGCGATAATTTAGATGATGTGCTTGCTGGTAATCAATTCCAAACCCAGCCAGGTTTTGTCTATTGTTTAGAAGGCGATACCTTTACCACTTCTTTGAAAGAAAATAAGAATTTACCAAAAAGAGATTTCAATTCTATCTTTGATGCTACCGGAAGAAAAATAGAAAAACTAAAATACGGTATTTATTTTTTATACTCCAATAAATTAGAGAAATTAGTTATCTTAAAGCGAAATACTAAATTTTTACATTAAAATAACTTTTATTTTCCTTTCTTCTTTACCTTTTATCTTGATGAGATAAATTCCTTTTGGTATTTTTTCTTTTTTAAAGTTCCAGTAATATATTCCTTTTTTGGTAATTTTAATATCTTTAACTACTGAACCAATGGAATTATAGATTTTGATTTCTTTTATATCGCTTGTGTTATTTATCTTGAAATAAATGACTTTTGTTGCGGGATTAGGATAAATCTTAACTCCAAAGGC
The DNA here is from genome assembly GCA_039801885.1 of Caldifarciminota bacterium. GTDB lineage: Bacteria > Hydrothermota > Tepidihabitantia > Tepidihabitantales > DTDR01 > DTDR01. The sequence goes on along the minus strand of JBDRVN010000010.1, from coordinate 4,245 downwards.
TTCTTCTAATTTCTTAACTTCTTCTTCCATTATTGACTTCTTTAATGTCGGTGAAGTTAAAGTAAAGATGGTATCAAATTGTGTTGAATATGCCCAGAATTCATTAACATTGCCGCCTTTAAAGAGATAGATAATTCCGTCATCTGAACAGGTCATTGCCGCACCTTGCTTTATCTTTCTCTTATAACGACCTCTTGGTACGGTATCTTTCACCACCCAAGAATCAGCAAAGACATCATAAGAGACAAAATCTTGGGAATTACCGCCTTTAACGAGATAGACTTTATTATTGAAATAAGTAATTGCTGCGCCCTTTGTAACCCGTTTACCGCTTGGTTTAAAAGTAACCGATCTTAATTCCTTCCAGGAATCAGTAACTGGATTATAGGAATAGAAATCATAGGTATTTTTACCTTTTACTAAATAGATTCTGCCATCACCAGCGGTCATTGCTGTACCAATACCACAAGTTTTTAAAGAAGGAACCCTGGGAACTTCTGCTTTTTTTGCCCAACGATTAGTTAAAGGATTATATACCCAGAATTCATTAGTATTACTTCCCTTTGTAGCGTAAATCATCTGCGTATTAGGTTCATAAACCAAAGCAGTTCCCTTACCAAAGCCATAAACCCTTAAAGTTGGTGCCAATTTCGGAATTGTGCATAATTCAGTCCAGGCTCTACTTGCCAAATCAAAGGCGTAAAATTCTTGTCCTCTGCCGCCTTTTGTTACATAAATTCTGTTATCCGCAGGTGAATAAGTCATTGCACAACCATATTTTACTCTTCTTCTTTTATGAGTATAAATTGAAGAATCAGGTAAGGAAGGCATCGTATCCCAAGTATCCTTTTCTACATCATAATACCAAAATTCATTAGTATTAGCACCTTTCAAAGCATAAACCCTTCTTTCATTTGGCACATAAGCAATTGCTCCCCACTTTACTCTTCGGTTATAAGAACCTCTTGGTATCGGTGCCAGTTCTATCCATTTGTTAACTTCAAATTTCAATGTTAAAGTATCGTTTTCGGGATATATATCCTCACTTGTCCATAAAGAACAAGCGATTGTGTAACGGCCATAAGATAGATTGATTAATGGAAAGGTTAAATTAATTGAGTCACCAGCATTTAAATTAGTAATTACTGAATCAAAATAGATAAGGTTATTAAAGTTATCAAAGATTTTCGCATATCCTTTTAATGTGTCAGCATTCAAAGTTCCCAAATTCTTCACAAGATAATTTGGTCTTATATCGCCAATAAAGGTTCCTCTTCTTGGTGAAATTAATCTAACAATTCCACAATCTTTGAAATAGCGATAGAAAGAGATTGCCAAACTATCGGTTAATTTATTTCCGGGATAATTATGAGGTATCTTCCCTTCACCATAAAGATATTCTAAACCAATGTTGCCGGTAGAATCTTCAATACCGACCGAAGCGCTTCTTCCATAATTAAACCTTCTATCGCCACAATGGACATCTAAATATTGAACAATGATATTGCCATTCTCTTGCAAGATAATTTCAAAGGTAATGCCGGCTTTTGGGTCTTGATAATTTGTTCCTTTCCTTCTCATATTTTGATAGATGACAACTACTTTCCTCTCTGGTTTTTCACCAATAACTTTATAAGAAATACTACCTCCACCGAAATCTCTACCACAAATCAAATCATCCCAATAGGCAAAAATGGCATTGTTTGGACTTGAATAATAGGGAATTTGGGTATTGTTCCCAGTTCCTTGCGGTCTCTCACCAAAGGCAACAAAACCATCAACTCCAATCCATAAGTAATTATAAGTAGTCTCATAAAACTCAAAATTAAAGGGCAAATTAATTCCGACAACGGCATTATCTCCTTCAGTGATTAATCTAAATGTATTTGTTGTATCAATCCAACTAAATTGTGGACCACCAACTGTATCCGAATCAATCCAGAAATGGCGATAAAATCCGTGGTCAGGTCCACCAGTATAAAGGGGTGGTGCAATATAAATTATCTTAGTTGCGGTATCGTTATCAAAATTGTTATCTCCAGGAACATGGGTTATAAATTTTACATAATACTTACCACCTAATTGTGGTTGCCAATAAGGTAAGAAGGTATCAAAAAGAACTTCGTTAGCCCCAAGCGAAGGAACCGTATGATAGGAATTATAAACCACATTCATTAAAGAATCATAAATTGTACAACTAACCGGTGCGTTAGTAACCGTCCAAGTAGAAACATTTTGGATAACTGCCATTGGTTTATAACTAATACCTTTTGGTCTTAATCCTAATTCACCTCTTGGTCGATAAACAAAATTAACCCGCCAGTCTGGGAATGGTGGCGGCATATACTGTTGATAATCAATAACAACCCTAATCATCCAATCACCATTTGTCGTATCTTTCTTATAGAAAAGTGAATCACCATCATCAACAAAATAGTATCTATGAAGAGCAGAAATTGCGCGAGCCCTATCTCTTGCCAATTTCGGCGTATTATTCATATCGTCAGTTTGGAGATAGAAGATATAAAAACCACCGGAATCAATTGTCAATTGAATTGGCAATTGAAAACTATTCCAACCGGTAAACCCAGCAATTTCTGGACTTTCATAAAGCATTGTTCCTGGTGAAGAATCCGGACCATTATCTTTTACAATTCTAATCTTAAAACGATTGGCATAACTTATCGTATCAATATTTAAATATAAATGAGCCTCTTTAATTGTTGCCGGATACATTTCTGGAATATACCTTACACCCATTCCTTGGTCAAAAAGATAGAAGGCAGTATCCCGATAGGCAATACCATCATCATAATAATAAAGTTTTTCCCAATTAACATAACAGGAATAGGTTATTGTATCATTAAAGGGATTTTCATCACCACCAATTTGGGCAAAGAACTTTACTTGATAATGACCGGTATCCGGAATCCAACCAGTAAAACTAATAGTCAATGTCTCACCACTATTAATCGGAGTTATAACACTATCATTATAAACAAAATTGCCAAAGGTATCTTTAATCAAAGCAATCGCTGTGCAAGCAGGGATATCTTGTCTACCAATATTAGCAATCTTACAATTGATGGGAATTGGTTGAGGTAATTCAAAACTTCTTGGCGATATTGCTTCTAAGACAGTAACATCATAATCATAAACAGTATCGCCATAAAGTCCAAAATCATCAAGACACCAATAATAGATATCTTCTAAATTACCTTCAAAAACAAAAGCAATTTCTACTTCGCTTTTACCATCAGCCCATGGCAATCTAAAGGAATCAATTGCTGGTCCAAAATTATCGGTATATTCCTTAATCAAATACCAGGCATCAAAAAGATTATCTCGACCCATAATCTTGGCAGTGTAATTATTTCCCCGTTTTTTAAAATTCATATTAACTTTAAGCAGGATATTTCTAAAAGCCTGACAATTTATAGTAGGAGAGATTAAAGAATCAGGAGAATCAGAAGTATAGCGATAGAAAATTGCTGGATAAGGTGTTGGATTTTGAGTCCAAGGTGCTTGATTTGCTAATTTCCGATGCCAATCATTTTCCGAAGTATCACCAGTAAAGTATATTCGCCAACCGGGAGGCGGTGAGACAGTGCTCCAACTACTATTAAAGTCTTGGAAATAGATTGCCATTCTGGTTGCCGGTAAAACCTTTACCGAATCAATTAAGACATCGTTGTAATGATACATATCATTTATTAAATCTGTTGAACATTTTACAATATAAAAGCCCCGATATGCCTGCCAACCGGGGGTGAATGTAATTATCCTTTCGCTATCAGGTAAAAGGATTGACACATATGCTTGCCGCCAAGTATCACCAATGGCAAAATAGATAGAACAGGAAACAGGTCGGTTGCCAAAATTCTTCACTTTTGCTTTTGGCAAAATAAGATTACCTTCATATAAATAACCTTTTGGTTCTAAAATCTCAGTAACACCAATATCATAAGCATAAACTAATAAATTAGTATCTTTTTTATCATTACTATTGTTATCATCCAAAACCAATTCAGTTGAACAAGAGACCAAATAATTTCCTCTTATTGAAATCCATTGGGGAGCAAAAGTAATTTCCCGACTGGAATCCGGCTCTAATGAAAATACTTGAACTGTTGTATCGTAAACATTACCGATTTTAAAACGAACATTAAATGTCTCAACTAAATTTCCATAATTTTTAACGACTGCCCTTGGAGAAATAGCAGTAGATTCCGGTATTGAATCAAC
>JBDRVN010000009.1:0-41560 GCA_039801885.1 Caldifarciminota bacterium | reverse complement strand
AAAATTGAAAAGAGAACAATTAAAAGCCAGTGGCAAAATCGAGAAGTTGTTTATTATCATAATTCTCTTTATGGCAATATTACTGTTTTAAAAGATAGAGAGCAATATACCCTTTTTCATAACAGTATTCCAATTATTATTACTCCCACTCCTTATATTGCTTCCTGCCAAGATTTTATTCATCTTCCCCTTTTGTTATATCTCGCGCAAGATAAAAAAGAAGATTTAAAGGTTCTTTTTATAAGTGGTGGTGTTGGTGGTAATATTTATGAACTTTTGCGTTATAAAAATTTAGATATTGACTATTTAGAAATTGACCCAGAGATTTTTAAGGTATTAAAAAAATTTAAAACCGATTTGACCGAAAAAGAATTAAATAGTGAAAAATTAAAAATTTATCACTTTGATGCCCGTTATTTTTTAAAAAAATATAAAAAAAACTATGATTTAATTTATTTAGGAATAAAAGAGATACCCGATTTACAAATTGCCCGTTTATTTACCTTAGAATTTTTTATTTTTTTAAAAGGAAATCTAAAAGAAAATGGCTTCTTTATCTTTTCTTTGTCCGGCTCTTTAACCTATTTACCAATTGAATTGAAATTACTAACAAAGACTTTGATAAATACCTTAGAGAAGGTTTTTTCTAACGTTATAATTATTCCTGGCGAAGAAAATATCTTTATTGCTACTGATAATAAAAATATTTCCCAAAATAATCTTTTTTCCTTAATAAAATCTTCTTTAAAATATTTAGAAAATAAGGAAGACCTAATTATTAATGAAACCTATTTAACCCTGCGCCTTTCAGAAAGATATTTTGATTTTTTAAATTCTCAAATGAGAAATATTAAAGGAAAGATAAACTCCGATTTTTCACCAATTGCCCTCTATTATTTTCTATCCTATTTTAACTCCCACTTCTCACCCTTCTTTCAAAAACTCTTTCTCTTCTTAGAAAGAATAAAATTTTCTTTTATTATCTTATTTATTATTATTCTCTCTCTTCTTTTTAATCTTATTAAAAAAAGTAAAAGAAAAACTCTTGCTTTTCTCATTTTTTCTACTGGCTTTTATAGTTTAATCTTTTCGCTTCTTATTTCCTTCTCTTTCCAAATTGTTTATGGTTATCTTTATTATCAGATTGGACTTTTAACAACCGCCTTTATGACTGGAATTGCCTTGGGAAGTTATTTTACAACAAGAAAAGATAATTCATATATTTATTTAATTCTTTTTGAGATTCTTTTAATCTTATTTTCCCTTTTTTTTCTCTTTCAATTAAAAGCAATCTATGACTTTCCAACCTTTTTATTCATTTTTTTAGCCTTTTTTTGTGGTTTTCTTTGCGGCGGCGAATTTCCTTTGGCGACTTTTCTTTATGAAGAAGAAAACAAAGGGAAAACCGCCGGTACTTTATATAGCTCAGATTTACTTGGTGGTTTTCTTGGCGGTATCTTAGGAAGTAATCTTCTTATTCTCTTATTTGGTATTTATCAAACTTTAATTATTATTACCCTTTTAAAACTTTTGAGCCTCTTTTTCCTTTTTATAATTCGAAGATAACATTTCTTCTATTTTACTAACAATTTTGGAGAAATCATAAGGTTTTTCTACGAAATATTTTATTCCCATTTTCTTTAATTCTTCTTTTCTTTTATCCTCAATAAAGGCAGAAACAAAAATGGCTTTTATATCTTTTTTTATCTCTTTCATCTTCTTAAAAATCTCTATGCCATCAATTCCCGGCATCACAATATCCATAATTACCAAATCAAAATTATTTTCTTTAAATTTATCTAATGCCGCAAAACCATCCTCCACATATTCTACCTGAAATCCTTTCAATTCCAATAATTCCTTTAAGGTGAAACCTAATTCAAAATTATCATCCACTAAAAGAATTTTCATTCTCCTTTTAATAAAGTAATTACGACATCAGTTCCTTTACCTTCCTGCGAAAAAATTTCTATCTTACCATTATTCAATTCTAAAAGATATTTTACTAAACTTAAACCAAAACCCATTCCTTTCTCTTTAGTAGTATAAAAGGGCTCAAAAATCTTTTTTAGATCTTTCTTTTTTATTCCGCAGCCATTATCCGAAAATATTATTTTGACTTTACTATCTTTTTCTTCATTAGTAATCTTTATTAAGCCATTTTCTTTAATACTTTCGACACTATTTTTAATAATATTTTTAAAGATATATCTTAATTGATTTTTATTTGCCAAAACTTTTGTATTATTATTTAAAGAATCTTCTATTTTAATATAAGGAGGAATAGCCATTTTCCCTATTATCTCTTCAACCAAATCTTTCGCATCAACCAATTCCGCCTCTCCTTTTTCTCCCTTAGATATTCTTAAAAAGGTATCAATTGTTTTGGTAATATTTTCTGTTGCCTTTTCCATTATTTCTAAGTAAGTTTTTCTTTTATTCTCATCTTTTATCTCTTTCAAAAGATAAAAACAATTTTTTATTGTCGCTAAGGGATTTTTCAATTCGTGAACGATAAAACCCATTATCTTTCCTAAAAAAACTAATTGTTTTTCCTTCTCTTCTTTTATCTTTCTTTTCTCTTCTTTAACTAATAAAAAGATTAAAGCATATAAACAACCAACAGTCAAAAACCAAGCAGGAGTAATATACTTTCCTAATTTTTTATAAATTGATTTTTCGGAAAAATTTATTTTTAAATAGATAACTGGTTTATCTTGATAATCAGTTAGAAAAACAACTCTTTCTTTATCGTCATCCAAATTAATAATCTCAAAATCTTCCCTTACCTCTTTTTTAACCTCCTTTAATCTTTCATTATCAATAATCCTGCCAATAAAAATAAAACCAACATATTCACCTTCTTGTTCTACATCTTCACTTTTATTAATTAAAGAGGCAGCAATATTTAAAATTGTATCTTTATTTAATTTTAAAAAGAAGGAGAGATTTTTTCTTTTTATGATTTCGGGAATAATTTCTTTACAATCAAAAAGGAGAGGATGGGTTTGATAAAATAAATTTCCTTTTTTATCAAAAATGTAAGCAAAATTTAAATTGACCACTGGTAACCAATCATCAAAGTTTTCTTTAAACCATTTTTTGTTTAATTTTCCCGTTTTTATCTGCCAAAAGGGTTCTGACCAGACACCTAATTCTAAAACCTGATGTCTCAAAGCCTCTTTTCTATTTTCAAAATATTGTTCTAACCTCTCTTTACTATGCTCTAATTCAAGTTTTTCTAAATCTTTTACTGCTTTTAAAACACTTGAAAGACTTATTAAAAAAAAGATGATAGTTAAGAAAATTAATAAATAGAAGAAAATATTTATTTTTTCTGGAAGCCTTATAACCCTCCCTTCCATTCCTCCTCCTCAGATATAAATATTATAACAAAAATTTGTATTTTGTCAATAGATATTAGTAAATGTGTTAAGAGATAGTTATTGCATTTATAATAATAATTTACACATCAAAGATAACTGTTGCCTTATAAATATCTTCTTTTTTAATAGAAAAAAGGTGGTAGGTAGGTGTTTTCAATTCAATCTTTATTGGGTGCTTTTCTTTATTAAATTTTTCGCCAACCAAAATTCCCGTTAACTTTTTATAATCTTTTTCAATTTTTAAATTTTTAATATTCTTTGCTAAGAAATATTTGGTAGAAAAGATAAAAATTAACTCCCTTAAAAAATTCATAAACAAATCTTCTAAATCTTCACCTTCAACACAAATCTCTTTTTCTATAATTTCTTCAACCTTCTCAATATCGGTAATGTTATCAGTAACACAATAAAGAGCATTTAAAAAAAGTTCTTCAATTGTCTTGCCATAAATTTCTACCCCCAAATCAGAAGTATGAGGAATTAATTTATATCTCATAGATTTTTATAAATCTTTGCCAGTTGATAATAATGAGTAGCAGCATCTTTTATCATTTTAATATCTTCTTCTTTTAATTCTCTTTTCACACTACCCGGCACGCCAGCAACCAAAGTATTCGGTGGAACAAGGAAATTCTCTTTAATAACACTACCAGCAGCAACTATTGAATTTTCACTTATCACTGCACCGTTTAAAATAATTGCTCCCATACCAATCATCACGTTATCACTAATTTTACATCCGTGAATTATTGCCCGATGACCGATACTAACATAATTACCAATCCCTAAAATAAAACCTTTATCCGTATGTAAAACAGTATAATCTTGAATATTAGTATATTCACCAATTTTAATCTTTTCGGTATCTGCTCTGATTATTGTGCCAAACCAAATACTACTACCTTTTCCAATTTCCACATCACCAATTATAATTGCGTTAGGAGCAATATAAACCGAGCCATCAATCTTTGGTTTCTTAGAAAGGAAATCCTTTATCATAAATATAAAATAACAAAAATAAAATTTATTTCAAATTTTCTAAAAATAGATTTGTTAAGAATGGTTAGCAAGAAAAAAATATAAAAGCACTAAGTTTAGGATATAAATATCTTATAAAATTGAAATCACTTTTTAGAAAATTATTCTATTTATTTTTAAAAATTTATACGGAGAATTTATTGATTTCTTAATTCTTATCATTAATTATTATATTTTTCTTTATTATCTTTTTATCAATAATAGAGATTAGTTACTATACTATCTCCTATACAGCTCCTTATTCAATAGAAAATAAAACCCTCCTGTCATATTAAAGTAGGGCTAATAAAAATTAAAATGATTTTCTTATTTATCTTTTAATAACTCCTTTAATACCTCCTCTTTTAATATGTTTTTTAATACTTTTATTCTTTGATAATTATCTCTTACCATAATATCCCCTTCTATATATAAAACGAAAAACACCCCCTTTAGGTTACCACTTTTTTTTAATTAAAATTTTTATTGTCTCATTTTATTAAGTAATTGAAATTATATAACTTACAATTAAAATAAATTTAATTCTAAAAACTGTCGCATTTCTTCTTCTTTCTTACTATCCTTGCCATTCTTTCTGAATTTACTAAGTCATTTATTTTCAATAACTTAATTTTCTTTTAAATTAATTAATTGGCACAGGATTTTTATATATAAATTTATAAATGGGATGCGTATTATGGTGTTAAATGGTAAATTAAGTTTAAAAAAAGTTTTGTTCTCCCAAAGTATCTTCCTATCAACAGGAATAATGGTAATTGGGTTGGTTTTAAGTAAATCATTAGGCTTTTTAAGGGAAATATTTGTTGCGAAAATTTTTGGTGTTTCTTATTTGTGTGATGCCTATTTAATAGCAATTCTTTTTCCGATTTCCATTATGGGAGCGGTAAGTCAAGCAATTGGTGTTTCTCTTATTCCGATATTTTCTAAAAAAGATTTCAATATTTATTACTTATATCTCTTAATTATTTCTTTTCTATCCTTTCTTTTTTCTTTTATTATTTATCTTTTTCCGTCAATCATTATTAATATCATTGGTCAAGGATTTCCTTTTGATGTAAAGGAAATCTCCAAATTCCTTTTAAAAAATATGGCACCGGCAGTATTTTTCATTGGTGTTTCGGGATTTTTTAATGCCTTTTCTTATGTAAATAAAAATTATCTATTCCCTGCTCTTTCCGGTATTTTGTATAATCTTTCTTTAATCTTTGGTCTTACTGTTTTGTATAAGAATTTTAATCTTTTAGGTCTTTCTTGGGGAGTTAACTTTGCTTCTATTCTATTTACCCTTTTACCAATTTTATTCTTCTTTAGGGAAAAACCTTTGGAGAAAAATTTAAATATTTCGCAAGCCCTCTCAGAAACAAAGATATTATTCTTATCTTTTCTACCTTATCTTTTGGTAAGTTCTCTCTCACAGATTAATGTAACGATTGATAAAATGATTGCTTCTTTTTTAAGTGAAGGAAGTATTTCGGCTTTAAATTTTGCTTACAAACTTGTCGAAACACCAATTTCAATATTTGGTTTTGCTTTGGCAACCGTTCTTATGCCTTTCTTTTCCGAAAAGGCTTATAATGGTGAAAAAGAAAAAATTGTTGAGACATTAAACAAATCTTTATCTTCTCTTTTCTTTCTTATTATTCCAATAATAATTATTTTTATATGGGCAAGTGAAACAATTGTAAAAATTGTTTATTTTCGTGGTGCCTTTGATGAAAAGGCATTACTTATGACCAAAGAATCACTAATCTTTTATTCATTAGGACTTTTTGCTTATTGTAGTAATTTAATCCTTCTCCGTGTTTATTGGTCAATCAATAGAATTAAAATACCGATAATCGTAAGTATCCTCGCTTTGCTTCTCAATTTAATATTAGACTTGATTTTGGGTAAATTTTTCTCTTATAAAGGATTGGCATTAGCCACTTCTCTATCCGGTATTTTCCGCTTTACTCTTTTACTTATCTTTCTCCAAACTTATTTTCAGACGAATTTCCAATTTAGTAAGAATTTATTAAAACCGATTTTGGCAATTGTTTTAAAAATAAAATTATGATAGCAAGTAAAAAAAGGGTAAATCTCCTTTTTATGGGCTTTTTTATATTTCTTCTTCTTTTGTTTTTTATTCTAAATCAAAAATATAACCTTTTAATTTCCTTTTCTTTATTTTTAATTCCAATAGCAATAGTTTTAATTTTCTTTTATCCCGAAATTGGCTTAAATCTAATGATTACTGAACCTCTTCTTTATTTTATTCTGCCAATTTTACCAATTGCTGAAGGTTTCAAAAGAGCAGGAATTGTAATTTTTGTTTTTCTTATCCTTATCCTTGCTTTCTTATATTCTATTTATAAAAAACCGCAAATTATTAATAATCTTTCTTATTTAATTAAAGAACCAATATATCTTTTATTAATTTTAATTGGCATTACTTTATTTATCAGTGTTTTAAGATTACCTTTTGCCTTTTCCGAGTATGGTTATGTAAAATTTTTCTCCTATCTTTTACTTTCTTTAGTACCCTCTTTTAGTTTACTACTTATCAAGGAGGATAAGAAATTAAAGAGATTTATTTATTTTTTAATTTTCTTCCTTTCTATATTTTTTATCTATACTTTATTTAGAATATTAAGCGAAGGATTAGAAAATGTCTTAGAAAATGAAATTATCCCCTACCGCTTAGGTTTTTCTTTAAGTGTCGTCACCTTCGGCCGCTGGGCAGGAATTGGAGTATTTTCATTATTCCTTTTGTTTTTCACCGAAAAAAATCGTTTAGTAAAGATATTATCTTTTATTTTAATACCTCTTTTACTCTATCTTCTTTTATTATCCGGGACAAGAGGCGCAATTCTTGCTTTATTTGTCTGTCTATTCATCTTTTTCTTCTTAAAAATAAAAAACTTAAAAGAAAAAATTATCTTTGTTTTATTATTTATCTTTCTCTTCTTTATTTTTTATTCTTTATTACCAACAATGATTACTGAAAGATTAACCTATTTCCAAGACGAAAGCAGTGTTAACCGTTTAGAAGCCTTCTCGCTTGCCTTTAAAAATTTTTTAGATTCACCGATTATTGGTAAAGGTTTAGGAAGTTTTCCTTATTATACCTATAATTTTATTTATCCTCATAATATTTTTACTGAATTTGCTTCGGAAACCGGCTTCTTGGGTTTAATTCCTTTTATTATTTATATTTTAATTTGTTTCAAAAAAGTGTTTAAGAAATTTCAAGAAAAAAGTTTGGTTTCTCTCTTTCCGGCTTTCCTTTTCATTTACACTTTTATCCACAGCCAATTTTCTTTTGATATTGGTAATAATTTTTTATTATTTTTTGCTGGTGGGTTTTTGGCGTTAAAAGGAGATAATAATGAACAATAAAATTCTTATGTTAGAAGATATAAATTTAAAAAATTATGATGGTGCTACTGCCCATTTTTGGGGTATTTATTCTGGTTTTAAGAAATTAAACCTCTCTCCTCTCGTTCTTTTGCCAAAACCTTATCCCAAGGATAAAAATTTTAAAAAGGATTTTATATTTTATCCCTCTTTTGGTGATTATTCTAAAAAACTGAGTAAATTTCGCTATTTAATTAGTATCTTTTATTTTATCCAAACAATAATTAAAAATAAAATAAAGATTATTTATTGTCGTTATACCCCTTTATTTACTTTCCATCTGATAATCAGCAAAATTATGGGAAGAAAAATAATTTTAGAAATAAACAACACACTAACTGATTTTAAAATCAGAAGGAATTTTAAAGATTTTATTTATCAACTTATAAAAAACCTATATTATATTTCTGCTAAAATCGCTCACCGAATAATTGTTGTTTCCTCCGGAATGAGAAAGGATTTAATAAAATTGAAAGTCAAAAAAGATAAAATTTATCTTATTCCTAATGGCACAAATCCGGAAATTTTTAAACCAATAAAAAATAATAAAAATAATTCTCATTTCTATATTGGTTTAATTTCTAAAATAGATAATTACCATGATTTCCAAAAGATAATTGAGGTTGGTGAATTATTAAAAGATTATAAAGATATTAAATTTTTAATCATCGGTAAATTAGAAAACAGAGAAATAATAAATTTAATAAAAGATAAAAATCTTTTTGATAAATTTATCCTTTGGGGCGAAATTCCTTATGATAGGGCACCGAGGTATATTAACCAATTTGATGTTGCTTTAATATCAACACCCAAAAATCTCTGTGGCTATACTTCGCCCATAAAACTTTTTGATTATGCTGGCTGTGGTAGAATAATTCTCTGCGATAAAGAACTTATCAAAAAAGAGAAAAGTTTAAAAGGCATCCCACTTATTTCTTATAATTCCGCAGAGGATTTGAGAAATAAAATTTTAGCAGTTAAAAATAATTATGAATATTATTGGGAAAATTACGGTAAAAAAGCAAGGATTGCTGTTTTAAAAAGATATAATTGGATAAAAATCTGCGAAAAATCTCTTAAAGGATTTTATAAAAAGGATTTTCCCAATATTAAGAAAGAAAGACCAGTGATCTTACAAGTAATTGGCAATTTAAGCGGCGGTGGTGCCCAAAGCCTGCTTCTAAATTTCTTAAAGGAGAAAGAAGCAAAAAAATTTGAATATCGTATCTTTACTTTGGAAAAGAAGTATTCACTAAAGACATTTATATCACTAATTAAAGAAATTAAAAAACTTAAACCAAAAATTATCCATGCCCATCTTTTTCCGGAATTATATTATGTCGCCTTTGCCTCTTTCTTTTATAAAAAAGCAAAATATCTCTATACAGAACATAATATTTTTAACCGACGCCAAAAATATAAAATCCTTTATCCTTTAGAAAAATTTATCTATCAGCGATACGATAAGATTATTGCCTGTGCCAATATTGTAAAAGAAAGATTAATTTCTTATCTACCTTTCTTAAAAGAAAAGATTATTACTATCCAAAACGGGTTTTCTTTAAAGGAAAAGGAGATAAAAGAAAGTCAAGAAAAAAGTGATATCATTTTTATTGGTCGATTAGAAGAACAGAAAGGCGTTGATATTTTATTAAAGGCATTAAAGATTTTAAAAGAAGAAAAAATAACTCCCGAAACTTTTATAGTTGGTTACGGAAGTCTGGAAGAAATATTGAAAGATTATTGTAAAAAAGAGGGCTTAATTAATGTTAAATTTCTTTCCAAAAGAAACGATGCTCTTTCTTTCTTAAAGGCGAGTAAGATTTTTGTTTTACCCTCGCGTTGGGAAGGTCTACCAATTACTATTTTAGAAGCAGCCTCTTTGAAAAAACCAATTATTACTACTGATGCCGGGGGAATAAAGGAGGTATTAAATGAAGACGAAGCGATCTTTGTTGAAAGGGATAATCCATCTTCTTTAAGTGCGGCAATCAAAAATCTCCTTTTCAACGAAAATTTACAGGAAGAGCTTAGTGAAAAAGCCTTTTCCAAAGTAAGTAACCATTTTTCGATAAAAACTTTTAGTAAAAAATTAACTAAATTATACGAAGAATTAATCAAAATATGAAAAAAAAGAGGATTATTCATATTTTAGGTGGTTCCAAATTTGGTGGTATTATTTATTATCTTGCTTATTTAATTGAAAGACAATTAAAAGAGGGTTACGAAGTTTCGGTTTTGGCAGAAAATGAGAAGGTTAAAGATTATTTTAAAACAAACTTTCCCAATGTAAAAATCGTTGATACTCGCAATGCTTATAAAAGAGAAATTTCCCCTATTTACGATATTCTTGCTTTAATAAGGACAGTAAAAATCTTAAAGAATTACGATGTTGTCCATACTCATACCTCTAAAGGTGGTTTTATTGGCCGACTAGCAGCAAAAATAAAAAGAATAAAACTGATTATTCATACTGCCCACGGCTTTGCTTTCCACGAATATTCTTCAAGAATAACTACTTTATTTTATTCGCTTTTGGAAAGATTTGCTTCCTATTTCTGCGACAAAATAATTCTTCTTAATAAAAAGGATTGGGATTTAGCCAAAGAATATAAAATTGGTAATGAGAAAAAATTGGTATTGATTTATAATGGCATTGATTATGAAAGGATTAGAAATATAAAACCCGACTTTTCTATTCGCAAAAAATTTAATCTAAATAAAGAAGACTTTTTAATTACCTTTGTCGGTAGACTTTCTAAACAAAAAAATCCGGAAATTTTAATTTGGGCAATCAAAGAATTATTAAAAGAGAAAATAGATAAAAAAATTTTTCTTTTATTAATCGGTGAAGATATGGGTATGAAAGAGCGATTAATAAAATTAATTAATGATTTTAAAATAAATAGTTATATTGGTTTCTTAGATTTTATTCCTAATCCAATATCAATAATTAAAGCTAGTGATTGTTTTGTCTTACCCTCTCTTTGGGAAGGTATGCCAATTGCCCTGTTAGAAGCGATGGCTAGTAACGTACCGGTTATTGTTTCTAATATTAAAGGAAACAATGAAATAATAGTTGATGGTGTGAATGGATTCCTTTTTTCGCCAAACAATTATCAGGAATTAAAAGAAAAAATTTCTTTATTAATTAGAAATAAAGAAATCGGAGAAAAAATTTCTTTAAAGGCTAAAGAAAATATTAAAAGAAAATTTAAAAAGGAAAGATTCCAAGAGGAAACAATGAAGGTTTATAAAAAAGAGAAGATAGAAAAAATAAGAAATAAGGAAATTTATTCTCCTTACCTTAACTCTTTAACAAAAAGATTTTTTGATATTATTTTTGCTATCTTTTTACTAACTTTTTTCTCTCCCTTATTTATCATCATTGTTTTAATTCAAATATTTTATTTTAAAGAGAAAATCTTTTTTTCACAAAAAAGGAGAGGAAAAGATTTTAGAATTTTTAAGATTTACAAATTTAGAACAATGAAAATAAATTCGCCGATTTTAAGAAGAGAGGATGGCTCTTCCCTTTATTTAAAAAAGGACCCTCGGGTAACTTCTTTTGGAAGAATCTTGAGAACTTTTGGCTTAGATGAGCTTCCTCAATTGATTAATGTTTTAAAAGGAGAGATGAGTATTGTCGGACCCAGACCTGATGAAATTTTGCCATTGGAAATTTATGAAAATAAAAGTAAATTTTTTGCTCGCCCTGGTCTTATAAGTTTAACAATTGTTAATGGCCGCAACAAACTTTCTTTAAAGGAAAGAAACGAAATGGAAGAGTTTTATGTAAAAAATGCTTCTTTTCTTTTAGATTTAAAAATTATTTTTAAAACAATTTTAGTAATTTTAAAAAAAGAAGGAATTTATAATCAGGAGGTGTGTGATGAGGAGTGCTTATCTTTTGACTTTAAATGGAGAAGAAAAGATGAAAAAATTAGCTATTCTTCCTAAAAATTTAGATAAAAAGGAAGATCTTTACACCTGTTACTTTAATTTGGATATCTTACGAATAATTGAAGAAGGAGGAATCGTCAAGGTCTTATACGAGGATAAAGAAGATGAAATTATTGGATTAGCTTGTGCCGAATTTTATGATAACTATCTTATTGTTCCTTATCTCTTTGCTGCCAATCTTTCTTTAAAGAGTACTCTTATTTCTGAAATCTTTAAAGAGGTTTCAAATAAAAAGATAATTCTAAAAGTTCCTTCCAATGATGAAAACTTTATCCAATATCTGGAAAAAAATAATTTCAAATTAATTAATACCTTTATTTTATTTGTGGGTAAAGAGGAAAATCTAAAAATGGACTTATCTTTAACTTTTGAGGAAGAACTAAAAACTTCTGTGGAAACCATTAATTCAACGGTTTTCTTATATCTTTTGCTACAAAAGAATTGTATCGGTGTTCTTAATGCCCAAAAATTAGGAACCAATTTCCCAATCGTGAGAATCTCTTCTATTTATATTGATGAAAAATACCGAAATAAAAAAATGGGTAGTTTTCTTTTATTTTCTTTTCTTAATTTTCTTTTTAAAGATAAAAAGTATTATGTGGTTAGCGAAGTCCCTTTAGGAAATTTACCGGCTATCCGACTCTTTTCTAGTTTTAATTTTGGAATAGTTGGTTCTTACAAAGTTTTAATGAAATGAAAAACTTTAATTTTATTCCTTTTTCTCGTCCAAGCATTACTGAAGAAGAGATAAAAGAAGTTATCGAAACTTTGGAATCCGGTTGGCTTACAACTGGCAAAAAAACAAAAGAATTTGAAGAAGAATTTAAAAATTACCTTGGCGCGAAGTATGCAATTGCCGTAAATTCGGCAACCAGTGGCCTTTTCCTTTCATTAAAAGCACTGGGAATAAAAGAAGGTGACGAAGTAATAGTCCCTACTTGGACCTTTTGTGCTACTGCCAATGTGGTTATTCATTGCGGTGCGACACCGGTTCTTTGCGATGTGAATGAAGAATACCTTTTAGAACCAGAAGAGCTCGAAAAGAAAATTACTAAGAAAACCAAAGCAATTATTCCTGTTCATTTTGCTGGAAAATGTTGCGATATGGATAGGATAAACGAAATTGCTCAAAAATATAATTTATATGTAATTGAAGATGCTGCCCATGCCTGTGGCACGATTTACCAAAACAAAAAGGTAGGCAAAGATTCTCTTCTCTGTGTTTTTTCATTTTACCCAACAAAAAATATTACTACCGGTGAAGGCGGAATGATAGTAACAAGAGAAAGGGATTTAGAAGAAAGAATAAGAATTATGGCTCTTCACGGACTTTCTTTAAATGCCTATGATCGTTATAAAAAGAACGGCAGCTGGTATTACGAAGTAATTTATCCAGGATTTAAATGCAATATGACTGATATCCAAGCAAGTATTGGTCTCTGCCAATTAAAAAGAATTGAAGAAATGATAAAAAAAAGAGAAAGCATCGTTAACTATTATCAGGAAAATCTTAAATATCTTAATGATCTCCTTTTACCTAAAATTGATTCAAAAAACCAGAGGATAAGCTGGCATCTTTATGTAGTGAGATTATCAAAAACAGCAAAAATAGAAAGAGATAAATTAATTGAATTCTTAAGAGAGAGAAATATCGGCACTTCGGTTCATTTTATTCCCTTACATTTACATCCTTATTACAAGAAAACTTATTCCTTAAAAAAAGAAGATTTTCCAATAGCCAATTTATTATTTCCCTCTTCTCTCTCTTTACCTCTTTATCCTGATTTAAAAAAAGAAGAATTAGATTATATTATTTATTCAATAAAGGAGGCTTTATGCTAAAAAAATTAAATTTTAGTATTTTATATCGTTTTTTAGCCGACACTTTTATTTTAGCATTTTCTTACTCCTTTGTTTATCTTTTAAGCGAACACACTTTTCCTAATTTCCTTTCGCTCTACTTCCTTATTTTAATCAGCCTATTTATCTTTTCATTTTTAGGATTTTATACTTATGGTAGAACCTATCGGGGAAGATATAAATTTCTTCTAATTATTCTTGGTTCTTTACTTTCAGTTTTAACTTTCTTTTCTCTTACTTCCTATTTTTCTCTTTTCTCTTTTGAAATCCGCCCTCTCTTTTTTGGTAGTCTTTTATCTATTTTACTTCTGTCTTTTGTTCGACTTTTCCTTTTGTTATCAAACTACTTTGTTTATTTAGAAAAGAAAAAGGCAAGAATAATAAAAAAACCCATTGAAAAAATTTTGGTGATCGGCGGTGCTGGTTATATCGGTTCAGTGCTGGTAAGAAAATTATTAAAACTAGGATACAAAGTAAGAATTCTTGATAATTTTCTTTATGGCAAAGAAAGTATTAAAGAACTTTACCATAACAAATCCTTTGAAGTTTATGAAGGTGATTTTCGTCATATTAATGTTTTAACCGAAGCCTTAGAAGATTGTGATGCCCTTATCCATTTAGGAGCAATTGTTGGTGATCCAGCATGTGCTGTTTCTGATAAATTAACTATTGAAACTAACTTATTAGCGACAAAATTTATTGCCCAAGTAGCTAAAAGCAAAAATTGTCAAAGATTAATTTTTGCTTCCACCTGCTCGGTTTATGGTGCATCCGACAAAGAATTTTTAACCGAAGAAAATCAGACTAACCCTGTCTCGCTTTACGCAAAAACCAAATTAGATTCAGAAAAAATCCTTCTTTCGGAAGGAAAGGAATTAATTACTACAATTCTCCGTTTTGCTACTTGTTACGGTCCTTCTTTTCGCGAAAGATACGATTTGGTAGTAAATCTTTTGACATTAAAAGCAGTAAAAGAACAAAAAATTCCAATTTACGGTGGCGAACAATGGCGACCCTTTATTCACGTCGACGACCTCTGCGAAGGTATAATTAAGATTCTTTCTGCTAAAGAAGAATTGGTTAGTGGTCAGATATTTAATTTAGGTGACACTAATGAAAATTATCAATTAAAAGAAATTGGGAAAATTGTTAAAGAACTTTGTCCCGAAGCGGAATTGATTCTCTATCCGGATTCTTCCGATAAACGTAATTATCGCGTTTCTTTTGAAAAGATTAAAAATACTCTTTCTTTCCGTTGCCAAAAAAGAGTTAGCGATGGCGTTTGGGAATTATTAGAAAGAATTAAAAAAAATGGGAGTTATTATTTAAACTCCCAATTCTTTGTTTATACTTCTAATTATGAAAGAGTTAAAAATACTAAAAAAGAAAGTTATTGGCTCTCGTTAATAAAAGAGGAGGTCTTATGAAATGGATAATTTTTTTTGGTATTCTAACATTATCAATTTTTGGATTTTTAATTGCCCAACCATTAAAAGAAGAAGCGGTGATCAAGGCTCATATTTGGGGAGAAGTAAAAAATCCCGGTTCTTATAACCTTTCTTATACCGGTGATATCTTGGAGTTAATTTCTAAAGCTGGCGGACCAACTACTAATGCTGATTTATCAAAAGTTACCATCATTATTTCTAAAGAGAAAAGAAGAATTGCCATTAATTTAAATAAAACAATTAAAAAAGGTGAAATATTTCTTCTTGATAATGGCGATGTAGTGATCATTCCTCGTTCTAAATTTGCTGTGATTAAAGAAACCATTCCTTTTATTACTACTTTAGCAGTATTTTTAAATCTTTATTTAACCTATATAACCCGGGAGGCAAAATGAAAGATTATAATTTAGAAAAATTTTTATTAACCATTAAAGAAAGAAAAACTTTAATTATTACTATTATTCTTATTTCCATAGCGATCTCTTTAATTCTTACCTTTATCACCAAACCAGAATACGAAAGTAAAGCTACTATCTTAGTGGAAGGTGATAAACTTAAAAGTGAGCTCTTTTTTTCAACCCCTTTGTCTTTTGTTAAACAAAAGAGTCTATTATATAATTATTCCGAAATTTTAAAATCCCATGCTTTAATGGAACTGGTGTTAAAAGAATTGCAAAATACCCCAGCAAAAAATTATTTTAAATCTGTGGAAGATATCCAGAAAAATATCTCAATTAGAATTGTTAAAGAAACCGATATTTTAAATATTAAAGCAAGAGGTAAAAAAAAGGAAATTGCTGAGATTCTTTGCCAAATCTACTCCAAAACATTTGAAAATTTTGTTGCTAAAATCACGAAAGAAGATGTTAGCAAAATAAAAGAGTTTACCTTCAAAAGTTTAAAAGAGATGGAAAAGGAATTACAGGCAAAGGAAAATGAACTCACTAATTTCAAAAAGGAAAACCGAATTACCAATTTAGATGAAGGCACCAAAGAACTTTTTCAGAATATTATCAATATTAAAAAACTTTATGACGAAGCCTATGCTTTATATAACGAAAAAAAAGAAGAATTTGATAATCTTAAAAAATCTTTTGAAGAAAATAAAAAACAACTAAATTATGAGGTAGTTAAAGAAAATTCTTCTCTCCTCTCAGAAATGCAAAAAACCTATCAAAATTTAGAAATTGAAAAAACCTATCTACTCCTTTCAGGTTATCAACCTAATAACGAAAAGGTTAAAAAAATTGAAGAAAAACAAAATGAAATAAAAGAAAAGGTGTTAAAAACTAATACGCATACCTTTCTGGATCCAATAGATTTCCTAAAAAATTTGGAGGGAATGATAGTTTTTAAAGAAATCGAATTGCTTGCATTACAGGCAAAGTTAAATAAACTTTCTCAATTACTTTCTCAATACGAAAAAGAATTATCCTTCCTCCCGGAAAAAGAAAAGATTTATTTAAAATTAATGCGGGATATTGAAGTATTACAAAAAATTTATTCCCTTTTGAGAGAAAAAAATGAAGAAGCAAAAATTAACGAAGCTGGTCGAATTTCGGGAATTACTTTAATTGAGTCTTCCACTCCGGCGAAGAAAATTAAACCTTCCCTCTCTTTTAATTTAATTTCTGCTATTTTCTTTGGACTTCTTTTCTCTTTCGCTGCCGCCTTTTTGGTAGATTATCTTAATAATACGATAAAATCAATCTCGGATATTGAAAAAATGAAAATTGGTGTCTTGGCGACAATTCCCAATTTGGGCGACAAAAAAACAAAAGATAAAAATGGGATAAAGAAATATATCGTTCCTTTTTCTGACGAAAAAACAACTTGTGCCGAAAGTTATCGTTTGTTGAAAACTTCCTTATCTTGGTTATTTTTGGAAGAAAATAAAAAAGTAATTCTTATTACCTCGCCTTCCCAAAGTGAAGGAAAATCAACGATTGCTAGCAACCTCAGTTATATTTTTGCCCAAAGTGGATTAAAAACATTATTGATTGATTTAGATTTAAGAAAACCAAAAATACATTCAATCTTTTCCGTTGATAGAAAACCTGGTTTCACTGATTTAGTTTTAAATAATCTCAATGGTAATATTCAAAAGACACCTTTTGAAAATCTTTACATTTTGCCTGCTGGTTCTTTAATTCCTTCACCAGCTGATTTGTTAGAAAAGAAAACGGTTGATGAATGGCTAAATAAATTAAGAGATGAATATTCATTAATTATTATTGATAGTCCACCGGCATTAATTGCCGCTGATGTTTCCATATTGGCAAAAAAAGTAGATGGAATATTACTGGTTTGCGGCTTTATGAAAACCGAATTACCCATGTTAGAAGAGACAATAAAAATGTTAGACAATGGTGAAAAGAGAATTATCGGTTGTGTATTAAATTTTTATCAACCTTTAAAAAAATATCGGAATTATTATTACTATCATTATAAATATCAAAAAAAGGAATAAATGGCAATTAGTATCACAAAAAGTACACCCAAAATCTTAATTGTTGATGATGACCTCCTTTTTTCTCAATCATTAAAAGAAATTCTAAATTCCCGTGGTTATTTAGTAGATACTACCCAAACAGCCCAAGAAACCTTAGAAAAGCTCTCCGAAAACTACGATATTTTTTTGATTGATATCAACTTACCTGATAAGACTGGATTAGAACTAATTGAAGAAATAAAAAATAAGATAAAACCACCACCCCTAATCATAGTTCTTACTGGTTTTTCATCTTTAACTACCGCCAAAAAGGCTATTGCACTAAAAGCCGATGCTTACTTAGAAAAACCAATTAATCCTGACCGACTTTTTATCCTATTAGCTCAACTATTAAAGGAAAAGAAAAAGATAGATGAATCCCTAAGAAGTTTTTACGAAATTATTGAAAATTTCAATATCCCTTCGGCAATCCTTTCTTCGGAAAAAATTATTTATCACAACAATTTATTTCCTATTGATAAAATAAATTTAAAAGAAATCACTAATAAGGATATAAAAATTGATGAACAATACTTTCGGCCAGTAAAATTACCTATTGAGCAACAAAATACTCTTCTTTTTTTAATTGACATAAGCGATAAAGAAAAAACAATCGAAGACTTTCAGCTCATTTTTTCTCAACTTCCTTTAAAAGTATATTTGGTAAAAGAAAATTTTCAGATTTTAGGAAATAGTAATTATTGTTATCAAGAATTCAAAAACAGTTCTTATCCTTGCCATCTTCTTGGCGAATTTTGTCCTTTACTTCAAGCAAAAATCTCAGGAAATTCTATAAAAAGTCTAAAAACCATTAACCAAAAACATTGGGAAGAAACATGCATACCATTAAAATCCAACAACCAGTTTCTATTATTTTTTACAGACCGCACAGAAGAAATTACCAAAACAAAAGAAATCTATCTAACAAAACAAGAATGGGAAAAAACTTTTGATGCGATAAATGATTTAATTATTATCATTGATAAAGATTTTAATATAACCAAAGCTAACAAAAAGGCTTGTCAATATTTTGGAGAAAAAGAATTGATTGGTAAAAAGTGTTATGAAATTTTTCATTCAACAAAGCAACCAATAGCCCTTTGTCCTTTTTCTAAAACCCTAAGAGCAAAAATGTCTTTCACCGAAGAAATAGAAATTGATGAAAAAGTATTTTTGATCTCCGTATCTCCAATTTTTGACGAAAAAGGAGATGTTTCAGCATGTGTCCATATTGCTCGGGATATCACCAATTTAAAGATAATCGAAGAAAATTTAAGGAAAAAGAATCAAGAGCTTACAATACTCACTCAACAACTACAAACTTCTCAGAATGAGTTGATCAAAACTGCTGAGCGATTGGCAAAAGCAAATGAAGAATTAACTAAACTTTCTAATACAAAAACGGAATTTGTCCAAATTCTTTCTCACGAAATGAGAACTCCCCTTACTGCTATTTTGGAAGGAAGTAATCTTATTTATGAAAATATTTCCGACGAAAATCTCCAAAAAATTATAAAACTTATTAAAAACAATGCCCAAAAGTTATTTGAGTTAATTAACGATTTATTGGACCTTACAAAAATAGAGAGTGGTCAACAAGAATTATTACCTCAACTAATTGATATTAGAAAAATAATCAGTGAATTAACAGAAAATATTAATGTGATTGCGAAAGAGAAAGGAATAAATTTAATAAAGGAGATTGAAGAAAATTTACCATTTGCTTTTATTGATGAAAAAGCTTTTTACCGAATAATCGTTAATCTTTTATCAAACGCAATAAAATATAGTAAAGAAAATGGTAAAATTATTATTCGCGCTTTAAAACATCCCCAAGAAGATAAAATTATAATTTCGGTAAAAGACAATGGGATAGGTATTCCCAAAGAAGAACAATATAAAGTTTTCCAAAGATTTGCTCAAATTTCCCATCCTGGATATTCTTCATTAAGTGGTACAGGTTTGGGACTTGCTTTGTGTAAAGAATTGATAGAAAGAAGTGGCGAAAAAATTTGGTTTGAAAGTGAAGAACATAAAGGAACTACCTTTTATTTTAGTGTTTCCTGCTACGAAGAGGAAAAAGAATATAATTATTATAAAGAAAGAGAATTAAAAAAAGCAAAGGAATTAAATTTTTCTTTAGGAATTCTTATAATAAAAAAAAGAGAAAATGATTTTAACGAAAATGACTTAAAAATCTTTTCCAATTTTTGCCGAGATTCTTTTGGTAATTCGGTAACGATAAGAAAAATTGGCAAAAAACTAATAGCAATGTTTATTGGTAAGGAAGAAGAATTAAAAAAGAAATTTAAAGAAATAAAAAGGTTTTTAAAAAACACTTTTAAAGATATCACTATTGAAGAAAAATATGAAAAAGATTCTGATAATTGAAGACGAAGAAGCCATTCGTTTTATTTTGGAAAAAAGATTGAGCGATGCTGGTTATTTAACTATTTCTGCCGAAAACGGAATAGAAGGTTTAAATAAAGCAAGAAAAGAAAATCCGGATCTAATTCTTTTAGATTTAATGCTTCCTGGTATTGACGGTTACCAAATATGTAGTATGTTAAAAAGGGATCGCCGATATGCTCATATTCCGATTATTATTCTCACCGCTCGTATCCAACAAAAAGATTACGAATTAGCAATGGAATTAGGAGCCGATGCCTTCTTAACCAAACCTTTTGAAAGCCAAATTCTTTTAAGCAAAATTGAAGAATTATTAAAAAATAACAAAGGAGAGGAATAATGGTGGACAAAAAAATAATCAACCAAGTTCTTTCGGAATTTGGTTTATCTCAAAAAGAAATTAAAAAATTTGAAGAAGAGGCACAACAAAGTGATATCTCCTTGGAAAATTTGTTAATTAATCGAGGAGTGATTAATAAAGAAGATTTTTATTTAGCCCTTTCACGGCGATTGGGCGTCCCTTATTTAGACATTTCCGGATATACTATTGACAAAGAAATTTTATCTTTAATCCCGGAAGAGGCTTGCCGCAGTTTAAAAGTTTTTCCTTTATTTAAAATCGGGGATACCTTAACCGTGGTAATGGCTAATCCCACAGATATCGATACTATTGATGATTTACGGCTTAAAACAGGCTTAGAAATAAGTCCCGTTTTGGCGAGTGAAGAGGATATTAAAAACACTATTGATAAATATTATAAATCAAGTAATCAATCACAGATCGAAGAAATAACCCAAATTGTGAGTGAAGATAAAAACGTAGATATAGAAACAGGCTTTACCGATGAAATAAAAAAATTGGAAGAAGAAGCCGCCCAGGAACCGGTTGTTAAACTTGTAAATACAATAATTTCTTACGCGGCAAAAAATCGGGCTTCCGATATTCATATTGAACCGGAAGAAAACATTTTAAGAGTGAGATTAAGGATTGATGGCGTTTTACATACTTTTACCGAGGTGGCAAAAAGTATGCATCCAGCAGTAATCTCACGGATAAAAATTCTATCTCGTTTAAATATTGCTGACAAATTAAGACCACAAGATGGTCAATTTCAAATGACCGTGGATAGCAAAAAAATTGACTTCCGTGTTTCTACCTTCCCTACTTTTTGGGGTGAATGTGCAGTATTAAGATTGCTTGATAAATCTTCGGTTATTATCGGGCTTGGCGAATTAGGATTTTCTCCCGAAAATCTTATAAAATTTAATGCTTTGATTAAAAAACCTTATGGGATAATTCTTGTCACCGGTCCCACTGGTAGTGGTAAAACCACCACCCTCTATTCTGCCTTAGAAGCAATAAGAAGCGAAGAGAAAAATATAATTACTTTGGAAGATCCGGTAGAATATACTCTGCCCTTAATTAGACAAGTCCAAATTAATCCAAAACAAGGTTTGACTTTTGCTACTGGTTTACGGTCGGTATTAAGACAAGACCCGGATGTAATAATGGTTGGCGAAATTAGAGATTTAGAAACAGCAGAAATTGCTGTCCAAGCAGCTTTAACGGGCCATTTGGTTTTTTCTACCCTTCACACCAACAATGCGGCAACGGCTGTTACTCGATTAGTGGATATTGGTGTTGAACCTTATTTAATTGCCTCTTCTTTAATTGGTGTTTTGGCACAAAGATTAGTAAGAAAGATCTGTTCTGCTTGTAAGGAAGGATATCAACCGAAACCAGAAGTATTAAAGTATTTAGGATTGGAAGAGAAAATGCAACTCTTTCGTGGAAAGGGTTGTGAAGAATGTAATAATACTGGTTATCGGGGTAGAACAGGTGTTTTTGAACTTTTAATCGTTGACGATACAGTCAGAGAAATGATTTTAAAAAATAGAAGTGCTAACGAAATAAATCAAATAGCTGTTTCCAAAGGGATGAAAACGATGAGAGACGATGGTTTTGAAAAAGTAAAAAAAGGTATTACGACTATTGAAGAAGTTTTAAGAGTAACCGCAGTATTTTAATCTATTTTCTTTTTTCCGAAATTCTTTTTAAAACTTCCGGTAAAGTAGTGTATTCCATTTCTTCCAATGGTAAACGATGAGGTTCAAAAGGTCCGTGAGCACGCATAAAATTAGCCATCCGATTTGCTTCTTTTCTTGCATAATCAAATGATGGGTCATCAAATAAATCTCGCGGACCAATTAACATTCCTTGCGCAATTTGGAAACCAAGAGCAATCACCCTTGGCGGACCATCAAATCTTGAGGGGTTGGCCTGTCTTTGAGCAACCGGCATTAATGGACCATAATGGGAACCACGCATCCAACCAGAAACTAAATGAGGAAAAGCAAAAGGTTCAAGAATTTCACCAACAGCTGGTAATCCGGCTTGAGCACGAACAATTAAAACCGGGTCATCTTTACCAACATAACGGCCAGCAATTAATGCCAATTTTTGAGTAGAAGAAGCAGCAGCAATCTCCCCATCTTTTTTATAAACTGCTTTAATTATATAATTTTCACAAGAACCAATTAAAACTAATAAATCATACATCTCTTCCGGACAGGAAAGGAAGAAATTTTCATCTTTTTTAATATCGTGAACCTCAAATTTAAATCCGTCGTGCATCGTTGGATCAATAATTAGACCAATCGTATTAAAGGGGTCAGCAAACATTTTGAAAAGGGGAAAATTCCAAGCACCGGGAGCACATTTATCTCCCATAAAAATTACTACCGGTTCTGATTTCCTTTCCACAAATTCCATTTCGGCAACCCCTGGTCCCATACCCTTCACATTTCCCGAAAAAGCATCGCTAAGTAAATCCTGACCAGCACCATAGAGTTTTAATTCTTTTGCTAATTCCGTACAAGCAACAAAAGTATCCCAAGCTAATTTGTGAATTCCTTCGCTGTCAACTCCTTTGTTATGGGTCATTATCAATTCTAAATCATCGCCACAATTGGTTACATAAAAATCAAGAATTATTCCTTTTGCTTTTGCTTCCGCAAGTAAATCTTTTGCTTTATCTAAAATTTGCGGATGGCTGGAAGAATGACCGACATAACCACCAATATCAGCCTTAATTACGGATAAAGTAATCTTTTCTGCCATAAATCCTCCTTTTATTTTTAATCTTAATAATCTTTTATTATACTAAAATTTAAAAAAAATTCAAAGATATTAATTAACTATTTCTCTAATTAAATAAAAGGCTTCGGCATAGGAAAAACCTATTTCCAAACCACGCATTTTGGCTTTATTCACTATTCCTTCTTCACTTCGGGGGTGAAAAAATTTTTTTACTTCCTTTTCATAAAATTTAAAAGCAGAAATCTTTTTATTAATCTCATTTTCCGTTAAAACTTCATAATAATTAGGAGAAAAATTATTTGGAAAATTCCATTCAGTAGAACCAGGAATTTCAAAGGTAAAAATTTTTTTAATTGAGGAATTAAATAAAGGACGACAGGCAATCAAAACTGCCTTATTAGTTATTTGGTGGTCTTGGTTGACATCATAAGGAAAATGGGTATAAATTTCTTTTGGTTTTACTTTCTTTATCCCTTCTTCAATCTTTTTGATAATTTTTAATAAAGGATAGCTATCTAATTGCTCATCTAAAAATCGGGCAAAATAAATTTCTTTAATCCCTAAAAAAGAACCGGCTTTTTGAGCGTTCTCTTCTTGTCTTTTTATTAACCTTTTATTGCGCGCAGATACACCATCAGTAAGAATTAAAAGATAAAAATCTTTTAAAGAAGAATATTTAGCAATCGTTCCGCCCATTCCCAAAACTTCGTCATCCGGATGGGCAACAATTATTAATACTCTATCTTTTTCCATACCAAAAATGAAAAGTAATTCTTTTGCCAATTATTTTCATTCCTAAACTTTTATATAGCCGCAAGGCAGATAAATTTTCTTTCTCGGTTTCAACATATACTTCTTTTATTTTTTTCTTTTGGAAGTATTCCAATCCTTTTTTCACTAAACTCTTACCAATCCCTCTTCCTTGATATTCTTTTTTTACCGCAATTAAATCAATAATGCCAATCTTTTTTTTACTTAATTTTAAACTCTGACAATCAATAAAACCAACAGGTTTATTATTTATCTTAGAAACAAAAATTTGGTGATTTTTATTATTAAAAGAACTTCTAACCCATTTTTGATAAAACTTTTTTACCAATTCTCTTTTGAAATTTTTATCTTGATAAAACCGGGTATATAGAAAAGAATTGGCACTTATTCTTTCCAATTCCTTTAATTCATTTTTTTTAACTGGCTCAATTATTATTGAAATATCATTAAATTTTATTGGTAATCTTATAAAATAAGTTACATATTTTACCATTTCTTTAAAACCTAATTTTATCAAAATTTTTCTTAAATCCGTATCTTTTTCATCAATACTAATATCTAAAAATTTTTTATTCTTATTTATCTCTAAAATTTCTTTAATAAAAAATTCTTTTAAGAGATTATCAGTATCTTTTCTAAAAATCAAATATTCAATTCGACCACAAGCAAAACCAAAAACCTTTTTATCCCAATCCAATTTTTTAACCTTCCCTATTCCCAAAATATTTTCTTTCTCATCAAAAAGAATAAAAAGATTTTTTTCTCTTTTTAATTCTTGATAAATATCCTTTAAACGATAATAAGGTTTTTTATAAAAGTATTCTTTATTTATATTATTAAATAATCTCGCTAAACTTTTTTTGAAAGCCCTCATACTCTTTTTTATCAATCTCAATCTTTTCTAAAAATAATGAACCCTCTGGAAAATCTAATTTTAAGCCATCAAAATTTTCCTCTTTTGGCAAGGCTTTCCAGACAATTATCTTTTTATTATTGTAATAGAAATAGGCACCTTCGTAAGATAAGAGTCCTAACTCCTTTTTCCCGTATTTGGATAATGCCCGAATTTTCCGATAATTATAAATTAAACCATCTTTTAAATTTATCTCATTAAAGACCTTTTTATCAAGTTTCGGAAAATAGGTAGCAAATCTTTCATCTTGTAATCGTGGTTTTACTTTATCATTAATTATTAAAGGTAAGTATTCCCTTATTAATTCTTTTCCTTTTTCAATCTCTTTTTTGTAAACATCCCAGGCATAATCATCATCCTCAATAATAAATTCTTTTTGACCAATTATCGGACCGGCATCAAGTTTTTCGGTATAATAAAACATTGTTAAACCGCTCTCCCTTATTCCCGCCATTATGGAATTGATTATCGGACTTGGACCTCTTCCTTTTGGTAATAAAGTTGGATGGAAGCCAATAACCCCTTTTTTAAATAAAGAAAGAACTTCCCTGCCAATAATCTGTCGCCAACCACCAACAATTAAACAATCTCCTTTTAAACTTTTCAAAAGAAAAACCTCTTTATTAATATCAAAAATTTCATAAACCGGTAAAGAAAATTCTTGCCACCTTTCATTTTCTATCCCATCATACATTTTTGTTTTAGCAGATTTATTCAAAGTAATAATTGCTACTACTTGACACTCCTTATTTAAAAGAATCTCTTTTAACCATTCATAACCGCAAATTGATGCTGAGAGATAAACAATTCTCATTTTCTAATATCCGGTTCTTTTAGATAAAAGGGAGAAAGAGAGAAAGGATTATCTAAATTATTTTCTTTTTTGGCTTTACTAGCAAGCAAACCAATAATTTTCGCTTTAGGATAATAGATATTTATCTTTTTATATTCTCCAAATAATTCCGGATAAAAAAGAATACCACTGCCACAAACAAAGGAAATCTCTTTATAAGGAAAAAGATTAGGAAACTCGTTTATTGGTACTAACTGATAATCACCAATCAATTTTTTCTCTTGATAAACTGCGGTATAAAGACTTTCCCTTTTGGCATCAATTACGCAGACAATTCTTTCTTTCTCCATTTTTTCAAAATAGTATAAACAGGTATGATACAACGCATCTAAGGTATTTATCCCTTTTATGGGAATATTATGAGGATAAGAAAGCCCAAAAGAAGTAGCCAGACCAACCCTTAAAGCAGTAAAATTTCCCGGTCCGATACTTACTCCAATCAATTCAATATCCTTTAAAGAAATATTTAAATATTTAAGAGAAAAATCAATAAGAGAAATGAGATTTTTTTCGTGTTTAGATTGGGTATCAGCAAAGATGGAGAAAACTTCTTTCCCATCTTTTAAAAAAGAGAGCTCGCAATTAGGCGAACTGGTATCTAATGCCAAAATCATTCTTCTTTTAGAGAACCGGGATAAACCTCCTTAATCACTCCTTCCATCTCATCCATATTGTAATATTCATCACAGGCCCGAATCAATTCTACCGAAGTATATCCCCTTCCTAAACCAATTATTATCACCCTCTTTCCTAATTTAGAGATATAATCAACCAAAGGCACAAAATCACCATCACCGGTAATAAGAATTATCTCATCAAGATAATTAACCATTGATAAAACTTCTAAAGTTATCTCAATATCCATATTCGCTTTAATGCTGCCGTCTAATCTCTCTCTTGTCTGCTTAGCAACAACTCGATAACCTTGAAAAGAAAGGGCATCAATCAACCGCTGTCTTCTTTCATCTTCTCTTTTGTAAGGAACAAAGGCGATAAACTTATATTCATCTTCCTCTCTTTTTCCCAAAATAATTATATTTCTTTTCAAAACATCATACCTTACTTCTTTCCCTTGTCTTTCAAAGGTCTCTTGAATATTTTGAACATCTAAAAAAACACCAACTAATCCCATAAAACCTCCTTTAAAATAAGATTTAACCCCTTTAAAATAAGATAAGGTTCAAAATAATCAACCCCTTTAAGATACCGATGAAAAATAAAAGATAAACCACCGGTTAAAAAAAGCTTAAAATCTTTGCCAACCATCTTTTTATATCTTTTTATTAGAAAAGATAATCCTTCTAAAACAAAAAATTTAATCCCTTCAAAAACTGCCATTTTTGGTGATAGGGCTTTTGGCTCAATCTTTCTGTTAAAAATAAAGTTATCTCTAACAATTTTTTTAATTTGAAAAAGAGTATAATAACTATTTAATATTCCCGGTAAAATCAAACCACCAATAAAAACTCCCTCTTTTTTTACACAAGAAAAGGTTGTCGCACTTCCTAAATCGCAAACAATCCCATTTTTCTTATAAAATTTATATACATAATAACAACCGGCAATCCGGTCTTCACCCAATCTATTTTTCTCATATAAGGAATAATCAAAATCAATCTTCAAATTACTGAGCGAATAAATTTTTATCTTTTTGTTAAAACCTTTAATCTCTCTTACTAAAATCTCCTTTGCCTTGGGAACCACCGAAGAAATTATAACATCTTTAACTTTATCTAAAAAGAAAAAATATCTCTTATCTTTTGATAAATCTTTTGTTTTAATATTCATAACCATTATTAAGTTATCATCTTTAAAAAGACCAAATTTAGTGAGACTATTGCCAATATCGCAAGATAAAGAATTCATAAATATACCTTTTCTACTTCCCCACTAAATATTTTTACTCCCTTTTCTAAAACCAAAGAATAATCTTTGTCAATATCCAAACAAACGCTAACAATTTCTTTTTTTTGAGAAAGTTGGATTTTAACTTTCTTATCTTTCAAATAATTTCTCTCTTTTAAGAAATTTAATAATTCTTCTTTTACAATCTTTTCGTAATTTATCTTTTGTAAAATATTTTCAATAAAAAGAATTTTCTCATTTGAACTTATCTCCCTTTTTAAAATCTCTTTTAAAGAAATAGCATTTTTTATCTCTTTAGGAAATTTATCATTATTTAAATTTATGCCGCAGCCCAAAATTAAAGATAAATTATATTTTTCTTGTAATATTCCCGATAATTTTCTATCTTCGTAATAGATATCATTAGGCCATTTAATTTGTAATTTCTCATTTAAATCAAATGTCTCTTCACAAGCAAGAATAATACTTTTTAATATATGAAAAAGAATATCAAAAAGAGAGAATAGCTCTTTATCTTCTAAATTTAATAATAAAGAGAAGTATAAACCACCAATTGGCGAATACCAATGACGTTGATAACGACCGTAACCACCTTCTTGTTCGTTAGCAACAATCATTAAATTTCTTTTATAAGGAATAAATTCCTTTGCCAAAATCTGGGTGCTGAAAACCTTATCAAAAAAGAAAATATCTTTTATCTTCATTTGATTTTCACAATCTTTTTATTATTAACAAAATAAACTCCTTTCTTTTCTATTAAATTTACTTTCTGACCAAAGATATTATAAAAGCCACTTACCCTTAACCACCCTTTATTTAAACGATTATCTTCTAAAACAATTCCGCTACCGGTAGTATTCAAAAATAAAAGATTACCATTACTCCTATCCCAATTGGTTATTCCCAAATCAGAAAAAGGCGAATAGGTATAATTAATAATAATCGTCTCACCAATTTGTGGTGTAAAAGAAAAACTAAAATAACCAGTTAAATAATCAAAGCTAAATTCTTGCCAATTCAATCTTCTGCCATTAATAGAGACGGAATTAAGTTTCTGAATAGGTATCTTTTTAATATTAAATAATCTTCTTTCGCCATTGCCAATTATTATCTCACTGGTATCAACCAAATGGTCATTTCTTATACAACCAAACATAATATTCTCACAAACCAAATTATTTCCCCAATTATAAGACCATTGGGGTGTTGGTAAATAAGAACCCGAATAATTTTCAAAAAGAGAAGCACTTTCCCACCAACCACCACAAGCAAGTTCCAAATAACCATCACCATTTAAATCGCCAAAGGCAACAACCGAAGAATATCTCGTATTGGTTAAAAGAGTATATTCCGGAATTGTATCAAGACTTCCGAAATTATTTCTATAGATAAGAATCCGAGAACGGTCACCACTTAATTGTCCATTACAAGCAACTGCCAAATCATAATAGCCATCATTATTATAATCACCAACCGCCATTCTTATTACCCAACCAACTACTGAAAAACTTATTGTTGGTCTTTCAGAAATATTGCCGTTATTAGAAATATAAATATTTATCTTTCTTCTATGGCCAGAAACCAAATCTAAATAACCATCATTATTAATATCAACAAATTTTATCGCATCCGAAGGCGAAGAATCCAAAGAAACCCAAATGGGCAAAGTATCAAAAATGCCATTATTATTCTTGAAAATCCTTGCTGGCTCTTTAATATTATTATAAGCATCACCACAGGCAACTGCTAAATCCAAATCGCCATCCAAGTCATAATCACCTAAACAACAATCAAAAGAATGCAAATTCTCCCTTGATTGCCAATAAGGCAAAGGATTTAGACCTGTGCCGGTATTCAAATAAATTCTTATCTTACCACTATTATTACCCATACCTAAATAACTAACTGCCAAATCAAAATTACCATCATAATTAACATCTCCTAAATATAAATGACCAAAATATCCGGAATCGGCACTGCGCCAAGAACAAGTCCTTTCCAATTCACCATTATAATTAAAATAAACTCCGTTTCTATTTAATGCCATATCATTACCATTACTGGTTACAAAATCAATATAAGAATTATTGTCAATATCCCAAAAACCACCACCGGTAGAGTAATCGTTATCAATAGAAACCCAAGAAGGTGAATTGGGTAAGGGAATATAAAAAATTCCCAAAAATATCAAAACAAACATTCCTTTATAATTTTACTAAATTGACAATATTTTTCAATATAAAAACAAGTGTTAACCTAAAATTTATTGATAATTTAAAAAACATAATGTCGCAATTTAGCCCCAAATGACCCTATTTGTCCATTTACTGTCAAAACAATTTTGATTATATTATTAAGGTGAGGGTTTAAAAAATAATGATATTCAATAAGCAAAAGATTTAAAATCGGTAGTCAGGTATTTAAAAGCAAATTTAACAATTAAAATGATAAGGGAATTAGAAGAAAATGAGAAAAAAATTTACACAAGGAAATAAAAAATCCCTGTGGAGGGAACGATACAGGGTAGGGCTCCATTGTATGGATAATAATAATTTTATTAGTGGGAATAATAATATTTTTATTAACGGTAATAATTACCGCTTTATTAGTAATTATAGTGAAATTACTATTAACTGCTTTAATCATAAGTACATCTTTGAGAATTGTGGAAGGTTTAAATGACTTATTAGAGATGGGCTATACAGATGAGACATCTGACAAAGGAATAAATAAAATAAATGGCATGTTAAAATAAAACTAAATATTATAAAAAAGAATTTTATTTATGTAAACAAAATCGCAAAGAGGAATTGGTATTTAATTTATCAAAAATTGCCGGTATGGTTGGTGATATTAATGTTTATTTTTAAAATCTAATTAAGCCTAATCCTAAAAGAAGAAGAAAAAGAAGTATTAATAAGACTGTTAAGAACCAGAGAAAATCCGAAAGGCTTTTGATTTTTAAACCTTCAAAATCAGTAAAACTTTTAGGTTCTTTCACAAGTTTTGGTTTGGTAAAAATCGCAAGAAAGATAGTCCAGATAATTATTGCTAATAATATTATCTCGGCTGATGATTTAATTTTTCTTTTTAAGATTAAGAGAATAACGCCAATAAATAAAGGAATAATTATTAACAATCTAATAAAGAGATATTTCCTTTTTTCGCTTATTTCCGATGTGCTTATCAAATAGAAAAGAGTGCTAAAACAAAAACCGACTAGAATGAGAAGTCCAAAATAAGGAAAGGTTTTGATACCAACAATTATCCAGAGAAGAGTTAAGAGACTAATAAATATTAAACTTCTAATAAGAAAAACTCTTTCATTTCTCTCCATTTTAACCTCCTTTTAAAACTACTAAAAATCCAATCTTTCTCGTAATGTTATTCTAAAAATTAATTGAATTTTCAATTATTTTTATTATTATTTTTTATGCGAAAAATAGTTGAATGCGTTCCTAATTTTTCCGAAGGTAAAAGAAAAGAAGTTGTTGATAAAATTGTTGAGACAATATTATCAGTGCCGAATGTCTTTCTTTTAGATGTCGAAATGAATCCGGACCATAATCGGAGTGTGATTACTTTTATTGGCGAACCGGAAAGTTGTTTAGAAGCAGCCTTTCGGGCAACGAAAATGGCAAGTGAATTAATTGATTTAACAAAACATAAAGGTGAACACCCAAGAATTGGTGCTACTGATGTTATTCCTTTTGTGCCTATTTCGGGAATAACAATGGAAGAGTGTGTAGAGTTGGCAAAGAAATTAGGTAAGAGGATTGCAGATGAACTAAATATCCCGGTTTACTTATACGAACAGGCAGCAACAAGACCGGATAGGGTTGATTTAGCAAATATTAGAAAAGGAGAATTTGAAGGTTTAAGAGAAGAGATAGAAAAGAATCCCGAAAGAGCACCGGACTTTGGGAAACCAAAACTCCATCCAACTGCTGGAGCAACGGTTGTTGGTGCCCGATTTCCTTTGATCGCCTATAATATCAATCTTAATACAAATGATTTAAATGTTGCCAAAAATATTGCTAAAGCAATCAGATTTAAAGATGGTGGATTAAGATATGTAAAGGCGTTAGGCTTTGAGATTAAAGAAAAGAACTGTGTCCAAGTTTCAATAAATATGACTAATTACTTACAGACGCCTTTATATCGGGTATTTGAAATGGTAAAAAGGGAAGCAGAAAGATACGGAGTAATGATAAAAGAATCAGAGATTGTTGGCTTAGTTCCTTTAAAGGCGTTGATTGATACTGCTATCTATTATCTTCAATTAGATACATTTAAAGAGAACCAGATATTAGAATTAAGGCTTCCGGAAACAAAAAGTCTTGCTCTTTTTCTTTCGGAAGTAGCATCTTCTTCACCAACTCCTGGTGGCGGAGCAGTTTCAGCATTGAATGCTAATTTAGGAACATCTTTATTAATAATGGTTTGTAATCTAACGATTGGTAAAAAGGCTTATATAGAATACGAAGATAAAATGAAAGAATTAAGAAGCAAGTTAGATGTTTATGCCCAGAGGTTTTATAATCTTATCCAATTAGATTGTGATGCCTTTAATCGGGTAATGGATGCCTTTAAGAAAAAAGAAGAAAATAAAATTGAACAAGCATTAAAAGAAGCAATTGCTGTTCCTTTTGAAGTAATGGAGAAATCTTTAGAAGTTTTAAAACTATCTCCTTTTATTGCTGAACACGGCAATAAGAATGCTATTTCTGATTGTGGAGTGGGCATAAATTTATTATATTCGGCAATGAAAGGTGCTTATTATAATGTCTTAATCAATCTTATCTCTTTAAAAGACGAAAAATTTAAAAAAGAGAAAAAAGAAAAAAGCATATCCCTTTTAAAAGAAGGCGAAAAACTATTAAAGGAATTGGAAGAGAAAGTATTTGCTCGGATTTCATAAATTTTAATGGGAAATTATCGTTATTGCGACCTTCATATTCATACAATCTTTTCTGATGGACTTTATTCGCCAGAAGAGGTTGTAAGAAAGGCAAAAGAACTTGGCTTTTCAGCAATTGGTATTGCTGACCACGATGCCGTTGCTGGTATTGAAAGGGCAACCGTTGAAGGAGAAAAGTTAGGAATAGAAGTTATTCCTGCCTGTGAATTCTCTTGCCTAATGGAAGATAAAGATATTCATATCTTAGGTTATTTATTAGATTACCAAAACCCTTCACTTATTTCTTTTCTAAAAAAGGTTCAGGATAAAAGAATAGAAAGGGCAGAGAAAATAATCGGTAATCTTTCAAAACAGGGGATAAAGATTGAAATAAAAAGAGTTTTAGAGATTGCGAAAGATGGAGCGGTTGGCAGACCGCATATTGCTCAAGCACTATTGGAACAAGGCTATGTTTCAACCATTGAAGAAGCCTTTATGAAATTTATCGGCTATCATTGTCCTGCCTATGTTCCAAAAATGGAGATAAGTCCAGAAGAAGCATTAAAAATGATTAGAGATTTTAAAGGTATATCCGTTTTGGCGCATCCGGTATCTTATGATTTTGAAAAGATAATATTTCCTTTAATAAAATTGGGTATCTTGGGAATTGAAGTTTATCATCCTGATCATACTGAATATCATATAAATTACTTTTTAGAAATTGCTCAGAAATATAACCTTTTAATTACCGGTGGTTCTGATTGTCACGGTGGAAGAAAAGGAAAACTATTTCTTGGCGAAATAAAACTACCCTATTTTCATTTAGAAAGATTAAAAGAAAAGGCAACTCTTCCTTGATATTTAACCTTTTCCTTTTTATAATCCTATTAAATGAGAAATATGTATCAATAAACTTTGATGATGGCTTTTATTCGGTTTATAAGAATGTCTATCCCCTATTAAAAAAATATAACTTTCCTTTTACTCTGGGTTTAATTGCTGGTTATTTAAAAAATAGAAAAATAAAAAACGAAAGCGATTATCGCTATCTTACTATTCCCGAAATAAAAGAGATGTTAGAAAGTTTAGATATTGAAATTGCCTCCCATTCCTTAACCCATCGTTATTTAACAAAATTAAGCGATAATGAGATAGAAAGAGAAGTTAAAGAATCCAAAAAGATATTAGAAGGAATTTTTGGCAGAGAAATTGTTACTTTTATCTATCCTTATGGAAAGTATGACAAAAGAATAATAAGTTTATTAATAAATAATGGCTATCTTCAGGCAAGGGCTACTAATTTTGGTGAAGTAAATTTCCTTTTAAAGAAATGGTATCTACCGATAAAAGAGATAAGAAAAGATACCAAGATGGAAGAAATATTAGAATATATTGATAAAAACAAATACTCTATCCTTCTTTTCCATCGGATAGTAAAAGATCCAAAATATTTTACCGATTATTCAGCAAAAGATTTTGAGACTTTAATTGAGAAGTTAAAAGAAAAAAATATTAAAGTGATTACCTTAAAAGATATGTATGAAATCTGGTGGCAGGATTTCTTAAAGAAAATCTATCTTCAAAAGAAACCGTTAGAAAGAATCTATTTTCCAATATCTTTTGATATATTAAAAATAAGATAACTATTCTAATAAATAGACATCAACCTCTGTTCCGTGTTTTATTCCTGCTAATTTAAAACTATGGTGATTATCCTTATAACCTAAAAATATATCTATTTTTCTTCCCTTTATCTCTGAGCCGATATCGTGGGCATAAAAAAGACCATTATGGGTTTCATTAGAATTTATCTTTAAGCCAAATATATTAGGGATATATAAAAGAGAGCCTAATTTAATAAATTCGGGGTCGCAGGCGATAGATTTTAATGGCGTTAATTTAAAACCACAACCCAATGGTTTATCAACAATCCTTACCCGATTTCTCTTTTTTAAATAAGAAATAATCCGACCATCTTTTAATTGGGCGCAGGATTCCATTTTTAAGTCTTTAACAAAATCAGCCGGAAAATAACCTAAAAGTTTCCCATCTTCCAAATACAAAGGAATACTCCTTTTCCCTTTATAATCCTCCTCTTTTACTATCCAATAGAAACTGACCTTAAATTTCCCAAGATACCTACCTTGCTTTAAAGATTGGGTTTCTGGCAAAGGTTTAATAGTAAAAGGTGGTGTAATAGTCCTTTCTACTCTTAAAGGAGTGCAAAAAAGAATTAACAAAACCAAAAATAATAAAATTAACACATATCTCATAGCCCACCCCTTTTAAACTTGTTTAAATTTTAAGAAAATTATAAGGAAAAGTCAAATAGAAAAAAACCTATGGTTTTAACCCCTTATTTTTACTATCTTCCTTATTTCTCCCCCATTTTTTATAAAATAAACCCCTTTTTTCAAATCCTTTATTCCTCTATTACCGATATTTTGACCTAAGTAATTGAAAATCCTAAACTTATCATTATTTATCATTTTATTAACATTCCTTTGAGAAATTCCTACCTCACTTATATAGTAGATAATCGCATCCAAATCAAAACCAGCATAAGGCAAATTATTAGAACCGTTATTAACATCTACTATCTTTATATAATAGGCACTATCCAAAGGAGTATTATTTAAATCAAAACCTTGGGTTCCTAAACCTCTGCCACAATAATGCCAGTTTATTAAATCTAATGAAATATAACAGTCATAATTCTCAGTAATTCCATCATCTCCCTCATAAACCACAAAATCAACCCCTGATAAGTTCCTTATTGGTTTTCTTTTATCTACTTCTAAAACTATTTCGCCACCAAAACATAAGGAATAAAATAAAGAATCGGATAAACCTAAACAATTGGTTGTTAAAGTCTGGTTTAATGAGTCCGCAGTAGTCCTTTTTACATAATACACCCGATAAGCAAAACCAATTGGATTCCCATTAGGGATAAGTTTTACTAAAATCTCAGTAGCAGTATCCGGATTTACTATTATATTTTCAATCATTTTTGGATAATACCCACAAGCATATACTATCATATTATACTTTCCTTCTGGTAATGGTTTATAAAAATCACCCAAATATTGGTCATTATATATATGCCATCTCTTTGGTGAATAAAAGGTAATTAGTGCCGGTATTGGCTCATTCGTAATTGAATCAATAACCTTACCAATAATACCCTTTTTCATAATCCTTAAAACATCAATAAATGCCCGATAATTTGCTATACTTATTGAATCTATTTGTATTTGGGACGTTGGCTGTCGGGTTTCAATTGTCCAAGATAATGTTCCAAAAACACCAAAAAGATAATCCTGAGAAGAACCCCTTACCATATACCAATTATAACCATTAATCGGCACCAAACGGGTTGTAGAAGAACCATAAGTAGAATCAGCATATCTTTGGGAAAGGTAAATAATATAATTAGAATCCGGTGGGTCTTTTGGATGAAAATCCCATAAGTAATTCACATAAGAAGCAGCCGAATGATAGTCGTAAGAAAAAGAAAAATTATTGTTAACCGATAATTCCCTCATTATTTTTGTCTCATTTTGTGATAAAGGAGAGGGACTATTTCCACTCCCCGCCCACATATAACCGTAATCCCGGTTTAAATCTACATTATTATTGTTATATCGTCTATTTCTTACATAACCATCCGAGTTCAATATCGGAATAATCCAAATTTCTCGGTTATTAACAAGATAATTTATTAAAGGATTTTCATAATATTCATTTAATAATCTTTTAACATAATATAAACAAATCGCTGTTGAAATCTTCTCGTCTCCGTGATGACAACCAGTAATCTTTATTTCCGGCTCCTCTTCCTCTATCAAAGGGTTATCAGTTATTTTCATACTAACTATTGGATAACTTCCACTATAACCTAATGTTTCTAACTTGGTTATTTCCGGAAATCTGCGGGCTAAGGAATCTAACTGCCCAAGAACCTCTTGAAAAGAAGGATATTGCAGATTTAATTTTTCCATCTCCTTTTGATAGTCTTCATAAATAACTTTTATTGAGTATCCTAAACTTATCAATTTCTCAACCCCTTTTTCCTTAGTTAAAATGTAAAGAAAATCATCTTTTCGGTTTACGATGGTAAAATCTTGCTCAGAAATCCTTGATATATCATTACGATTAAAAATTCTTACTTCAACAAGTTTCTCAGTAGCAAAGGCAAAACTGAATATAAAAAATAATATTAATATTTTATTTTTCATTTTTTTCTTTTTATTTAAAAATTAATTAATCTCAAAGAGTAGGCTGATAAGTTCCTTTTATCAATTCTAAGGCAATAATCTGCTGTTGGATCTGGTTTGTTCCTTCATAGATTTGGGTAATTTTGGCATCCCTCATCATCTTTTCTACTGGATAATCTTTCATATAGCCATAGCCTCCAAAGATTTGGACAGCATTTATTGTTACCTCCATTGCCACATCCGAAGCAAAAAGTTTTGCCATCGAAGAAACTGCCGAAATATTTTTAGCACCACTATCACAAACCCTTGCCGCATAGTAAACAAGTTGCCTTGCTGCCTCAACTTTTGTTGCCATTTGGGCAAGCATAAACTGAATTCCTTGGAAGGAAGCAATCAATTGACCAAATTGCTTTCTCTGTTTAGCATAATTAATTGCCTCTTCTAATGCTCCCTGAGCAATTCCTACTGCCTGAGCACCAACACCTGGTCTTGTTTTATCAAAAGTTCTCATTGTGATAATAAAACCCATTCCCTCTTTTCCTAATAGATTTTCCTTTGGGACTTTACAATCAGTAAAGACCACTTCAGTAGTCTTAGATGCCCTTATCCCCATTTTATTCTCTTCTTTACCAAAAGAAAGTCCGGGTGTATCTTTTTCCACAATAAAACAAGAAAGTCCCCGAGCACCTTTCTTTCTATCAGTAGAGGCAACCACTACATAAATATCGGCTACGCTACCATTGGTAATAAACTGTTTAGTCCCATTCAAAATGTAATAATCGCCATCTTTAACTGCAGTAGTTTCCACATTGCTGGCATCACTTCCGGCATTTGCCTCAGTTAAACAGAAAGCACCAATTGCCCCATCAGCAAATCTTGGTAAATACCTCCTTTTCTGTTCTTCATTTCCTCCAATAATAATTGGAAAGGCTGCCAATCCACAAGCAGCGTAAGAAACACCTACCGCACCGCAGATTCGGGATATCTCTTCAACAACCAAACACATCTCAAAAATTCCGCCACCCATTCCTTCATATTCCTGGGGAATATAAATCCGAAATAAATCCAATTTTGCCATCTCCTTTAAAATCTCAAAAGGAAACTCACCTTTCTCATCCAATTTTTGTCTAACAGGTTTTATCTTCTCTTCAGCAAATTTTCTTGTTAAATTTTTTATCATCCTTTGTTCTTCCTTCAAAAAAATATCCATAAATTCCTCCTAATTAAATCTTTCTTTAATATCCTTTTCCACTTTCTTCAAAGCCCCGATCAATTCATCCCTTACTTTTAAAAAAACATCGTAATCCAAACCAATCGGGTCTAAAAGGTCTTCACCTTTCCTTTCGGGATAACCTTTTATAAGAAAAATCTTATCTTTAAATTCCGGATAAAGACTTTCTAAATAATAAATATGATTTTTTTCAGCACATAAGATTAAATCTGCTTGCCAAACCATTTTTTTATTTACCTGTTGACTACGATGATTACTAATATCAATTCCTATCTCCCTTAACGCCTTTTCGGCATAGGAGGAAGGAGGAGAATTTTTTAATGCTTGTGTACCCGCTGAATAAATAAAAACGGGATAATCTTTCAGATAGTTTTCTAATATCCCTTTTGCCATCGGACTACGACAAGTATTACCAGTACAAACAATTAAAATATTAAAATAATAGTCTTTTTTTATTTTTATTCTTTTTCCCAATTCCTTTTCTAAAAAATATAAAGAGTAAAAACCGTGTTTCATTAAAAAGATTTCTTCCTCTCTTTTCTCAACATAGGTCCAATTCTTTATTTCAAACAATTCTTTAAAATTCTTTTCAATTTTGTATTTTCTTTTTAAAAAATCAATAAGTTCCTTTACCGTAAGTAAAAAATCCTCTTCCCGAAATTCTAAAAGATATAATCCCCTTAAAGTTTTATACTCTTTTTCATCGATATTTAAAAAATATTTATCTTTATAAAATATTATTAAAGGTTTTATCGGAAGAATTTCTTCTTTATCAGACTTTTCAAGAAGATTAATAATTGGCAATTTTGTAAGATTTAATTCTTCTATTAAATTTAATAAAACTTCTTTTTCTTCACTGCCAAGCAAAAAATTTTCATATAGTTGAAAAAGTTTTATTCTTTTTTTCATAATATTCTATTCCCTTTTTACCAATATCCTTCCTAAAATGCATCCCTTCAAAATAAACATTTTCTATTAAAGAATAAGCATTATCTCTTGCTTCTTTTAAATCTTTACCAATTCCGCATACGGATAAAACTCGTCCACCACTGGTATATAATTCACTATTTCTTTTTTGTGTTCCCGAATGGAAAATAAGATTCTTTTCTTCATCGATCTCTTTAGGCAATTTTATTTTTTTCCCTTTTTCATATTGATAAGGATAACCCTTGGATGCTAAAACCACACAGAGACAGCTTTTATTATGAAACTCCATTTCCTCTGCTAATTTTTTCTCTTTAGCCAATAAAATATTTTCTAATAAATCTGATTTTAATAATGGTAAGATTACTTGGGTTTCAGGATCACCAAATCGCACATTAAATTCTAATACAAAAATTTCTTTATCTTTAACCATTACTCCAGCATAAATTATTCCGCAATATTCAATCCCTTCTTCTTTTAAGCCAAAAAGTACCCGTTCAAAAATTCTTTTCTCAGCCTTTTTTAATAAATCCTTAGTAAAAAAAGGTAAAGGAGAATAAGCTCCCATTCCACCGGTATTTGGTCCTTCGTCATTATCTAATAATCTTTTATGGTCTTGAGAAGGAAAGAAAAGTAAAAATTTTTCACTATCAGTAATACCAATCAAACTTGCCTCATAACCAGAAAGGTATCTTTCGATTACAATTTTCTCGCCTGCCTTTCCCAATGTTTCTTTAACTATTAAATTTTCAATTACTTTAAAAACCTCTTCTTTATTATCCACCACAAAAGAACCTTTACCAAAACAAAGACCATCAGCTTTGATCACACAAAAATTATCTTCTTTTAATAAAGAAAGGGCATAATCTTTTGCCTTATTAATATTCAGTTTGTCAAAAACCGCAAAATCAGCAGTTGGTATTCCATATTTTTTCATAAACTCTTTAGCGAACCCTTTGCTTGCTTCTAAAAGAGAAGCTTTTCTATTCGGACCAAAAACTTTAATCTTTTTTTCTTCCAATAAATCAGTAATTCCCAAAGATAAAGGTATTTCCGGACCAACCACTACTAAATCAATCTTCTTATCTTGGCAGAAATTTGAAATCTCTGTTAAAGATTCGGAAGAAATATTTACAATCTCCGCAATTTCTGAAATTCCTCCGTTTCCTGGTGCACAGTATATCTCTTTTACTAAGGGTGATTTTTTTAACTTCCAAACCAAAGAATGTTCTCTACCGCCACCACCAACAACTAAAATTTTCATAAATTTCTATCGGTTTCTAAATCTTTCTAAGATTTTTTGTTTATTATAA
The DNA here is from genome assembly GCA_039801885.1 of Caldifarciminota bacterium. Classification (GTDB taxonomy): domain Bacteria; phylum Hydrothermota; class Tepidihabitantia; order Tepidihabitantales; family DTDR01; genus DTDR01. The sequence goes on along the minus strand of JBDRVN010000009.1, from coordinate 1,481 downwards.
AATTCTTTCTTTAATTTTGGCGGCATCTCGATATAAAATGTTCGATCCTCAGGAGAATATAAAGCATTAAAGAAACCATAACCAGCACCTTTAATATTTCCTTTTTCACCGGGTCTTAAAGCAGGACCTGTTCCGGAATAAATAGTAATATTTCCCTCGCCATCTAAAATCTCCTCAATATAATCGGGAAAGATTCTTTTACCATCGATTATCAAATAGGTATCTTTTACAACAGTATCTAAAGAAAAGATAAATTCATCATCATCGCCATTGGGTAAAAGATAATCATATTCCACACTAAATTCCACCTCGTACCACTCTGCTCCTTCACTTTTTTGCCAAAAGATCTTAAAAGGTGCTTGACTTTTCTCAATAATTGTCTCTTCTTTAGGATAAAGGATTTCAAAATCTTTGGGCATATAAACTTCGGAAAAGGCAATGCCGTCTTGATGTTCTACTTTTAATTTATACTTTCGATTAGTAAGAAAGGGTGAATAATTTCCATAAAAGGCATAGGTAAGAGGTTCGTTTATTAATGATAATAGAGTATCGTTCATAAAAACTTTGGGAATCATTTTAAATCCTCGGTAGTTATAAACACCAACCTCCCGATAATATTTCACATTATCTTTAGTAAATTCCATCTTAGAAATCCACCCTTGAATATAAATTTCCTCTTTCTTTTGACAAAAGAAGAGATTAATTAAAAAAATTAAAAGTAAGATTTTTTTATTTTTCATATTTACCTTTCATAATGAATCGGCATTAAAAGATATAAAATTTCTTCATCTTCTTCCATTTTTTCTGGAATAATTTTCATTGCTGAAGTGGCAGAGGTAAAATAAATGGTGGCTCTGTCACTATCAATGTGGGAGAGAATCTCTTGTAAATATACCGCATTTAAGGCAATTTCCATTCCTTCGCCAATATATTTACCACCAACCTCTTCTTCTCCTCTTCCTACTTCTGGTGATTCGGTAAAAAGTTCCACTTTTTCTTCTTTTAAATCCAAAATCACCATTTTTGTTTTATCTTCAGCACGGGCAAAGATTGATATCCGTTTTAAACTTTTTAAAAATTCATTAACTTCAAAAACATAACTATTTTTTTCTGTTGGTGGTATCGCTTTTTCATAATCTGGATAGGGTCCTTCAATTAAGCGTGAGATAAATAAATATTTTTCTTCTTCTAAATCATATTCAAAACCAATTCGGGAATCATCAAAATAAATTTTAACGTCTCGCACATCCTCCAAAAGCAATTCAAAGGCAGTAGGTGGAATGATTAAGGCAATATTTTTACCAATTTCCTCTTCCATTCTTTTTTTATATAAAGATAGTCGATAACCATCAGTAGCCACAAAACGAAGTTCGTTATCCCTAATTTCCAAAAGTACACCGGTAAGAGCCGGACGGGTTGTTTCTTTAGAAACACAAAAACCAGTTTTTTTAAACATTTCAATTAAAAGAAAATTATTAAAA
>JBDRVN010000008.1:0-44950 GCA_039801885.1 Caldifarciminota bacterium | reverse complement strand
TTTGGATGCCGGCTAAATTTCTGCCAGTAATTTTGTCTCGCCGATAAGAATATAATTCTTCTTTTTCACAAAAAGAACAAAGTTCTAAACCAGGAAGTTCAATAAAATATTTATTTAAAATTTCTCTTACCCCCTTTCGTAAATCTAAATAATATTTATTCGCTTGTTTAAGGAAGATTTTCTCTAAAAAATCTTTATCGTAAACTTCTTGGAATTTTTTATAGATAGAAAAATTAACTGGATAACATTTTTGCTCAATAGAAGGCATAAGTAAGAAATAGATTCTATTTTTATAATTCTTAAAAAATTTAATAATCTCTTCACAAATTTTTAAATAAAATCCCTGCCAGCCGATATGAAAAATACCAATAACTTCGCAATCTTCTTTAAAAAGGGCAACGGGTAAACAATCAGCAACTTTAATTCCTAATAAAATATTTTTCTTTTGGGTAATAACTCCATCACCAAATTTATCAAAATTTTCATTATTTAATACGACAATTTTATTAGAATGGATTTGTTTTAAATTGATAATCCTTTTTACTTTAATAATATCTTTTATCTTTTGGTAATTTTTCTTTACTAAAATTTGATCATCGCCAACATCATAAGATAGGTTTAAAGAAAAGTAATTGCCTTTTGAATAGCCGCCTTGGCGAGTAAAAAAATAGATATTGATTTTTTTATAATTAAATTGATAAAAAATAAGGTCACCAATTTTTATCTTCTGCCACATTGATCGAAAGGTCTTTAACGTATAAAACAATCTTTTTCTTACCAAAAAAGGAATCTTCATCAAAAGTATAAACTAAATTTAGATAATCTTCTTTACCGCAAGCCAATTTTAATATTGTTTTTGCTTCATTAAATGCTAATACCTCTTTTGCTTCTTTTTCTTCTTTTTTTTGGCGAACCCTAAATTTTAGATGTTTTTGGGCTACCACTCTGGGAAAACCAACTACTTCTAAATTCCTCGTGAAAAAAAGGGGCGAAGGATTTTCAATACCAAAGGGCTCAAATTTTTTTAGATAACTTAATAATTCATAATTTATCTCATTTAAGTTTAATTCACAATCAATAAATAATTTTCTTTCGTAGATTTCCTTATCAATATTTTTTTCAATATAATTAATGAGGCTTTTTTCAAAGTTTTTTAATTCCTTTTTCTTTAAGAAGAGACCGCAAGCATATTTATGACCACCAAATTTTAATAAATATTGAGAATTTGCTTTTATTACTTCAAAGAGGGAAAAATGGGGGATACTTCTTCCGGAACCTTTGGCATAATTTTCACTAAGATTAAATAAGATCGTTGGTTTATAAAATTCATCAACAATTTTGGAAGCACAAATACCAATTACCCCTTCGTGCCAATCTTCCTTTCCTAAGAGAATTATTAGATTTTTATCCTTCTCTTCTCTTTTAATTATCTCTTTCGCTTCTTTTAAAATCTTCTCTTCAATTAATTGTCTTTTTTTATTATCTTTTTCTAATTCTTTGGCTAATTCTTTTGCCTCTTCTTCACTATCAGTAATTAATAATTTTACTGCCTTTTCAGCATGGGTAATTCGGCCACTAGCATTTAATCTTGGTCCAATTATAAAACTAATATCATAAGAAGTAATCTCTTTATTTTTTAATCCCGCCTCTTTTATTAAATAATTTAAACCTAATCTTTTTCTTTTATTTAAATAAGAAAGTCCCAATTTTGCCAATATCCGGTTTTCGCCAACTAATGGCACAATATCACAGATAGTTCCTAAAGAAACCAAATCAAGATTTTCAATTAAGTCTTCCTTATTGAAATTAAATGCTTGGAGAAGTGCCCAACTTAATTTGAAGGCAACACCAACACCCGCGAGTTCCCGAAAAGGGTATTTACTATCTTTCCTTTTTGGATTGATAAAGGCAAAGGCGTAGTTTGAATCTTGCTGGACTTCATGATGGTCACAAACAATCACATCCAATTTTAATTTTTTAGCAAAATTAATTAAAGAGAAATCGTTAGAACCGCAATCAACAGTAATAACCAATTTATAACCATGACTTTTCGCATAAAGAAGTGCTGTATCAGAAAGACCATAACCTTCCTTTTCACGATGGGGAATATAAAAATTTACATTGGCACCAATTTTTTTTAATATTTGGAGTAAAATAGTAGTAGCAGTTATCCCATCAACATCATAATCACCAAAAATTAAAATCCTTTCTTTCTTTTTGATAGCATCTTCAATTCTTTCTACTGCCTTTTCAATATCCGGTAATAAAGAAGGCAAAAATAAATCTTTTGCCTTTGGGTTTAAGAAATTTTCTATCTCTTCTTTTTTCTTTAAACCTCTTTGCCATAAAATTTTAATAATGGGTATCGGCAAGTTAATTTCTTCTTTAATTCTTTCCCAGTCTTCTTCTAAATTATTAAGAATCCATTTATATTTGTTTATCATTCAACTAAAATTCCCGTAATTAATCCCAGTAAGAAGATAGTAGATATTGAAGAAAAGAAATAGATTTTTGCTTTTTTTCTATTATTTTCGGCATTTTTCTTAGAAAGAAAGATTTCGGTTAGACTATCCGGAGCGACCCTAATTACTTCGGTTGCTCCGGAATATTTTGCTAATTCCCAGAGAGAGGAAAGCTTCTGGAAAATAGAGCCCCTTTTTAACTTATTATAAGCAAATTCCATTTCCTGTTCAGAAAAAAGGCTAATTGTATATTTTCCTGGTTTAATTTTTTCTTTAATAATCGGTGTTTTACCCAAATAATTTCCGTCTAAATATACTGGCAAATCTCCTTTTTCACTTAAAACAGTTAAATAACCATATTGTTGGGAAAAAATAAATAATGACAAGAAAAGAAACATATTAACCTCCTTTTAAAAAATTTTTTATTTTTTCTATCAATTCTTCTAAAAGATTGTTTAACTCTTCACTTAAAGATTGGGAAAAATTAGTATTTTTAACTTGTATTCCTAATAAATAGACTTCTGAATTAGTTAATTTTTCAATTAGAGATAAAAAAAGAGGCATCGGTAAAGTATGAGTAGAAAAAGAAAGGGTTTTAAAATTCTGCCATTCTTCTTTTTTAAAAACCTTAACTTCACCAACTCTACCACCAAAATCACAAGCATCAATGAAAATAATCTTTTCTGGTTTTTGCTCGATTATTTTAGAAAGATAATTTTCTGGTATCCTTTCACAATCTAAGACATTTTCAAAACCTTCTTTTATTAATCTTTCGGCAATAAGGGAACCGATGCCATCGTCGCCGCGGTCGCGATTGCCAATACCAACAATTAATACCATTTCGCCTTACGAAAATATTTCAAGGTTTCTTCGTAATGGTCCTTAAATCTTACTTGGTTTTTAAATTTTTCTTTGTTTTCAATAATAAAGTTAAAATGTTCTTTTGCTTTTTTATAATCTTTCAAAAAATAATAAACCTTTCCTGTTATCAGTTCGTTTTCTAAAATTCTTCTCTTTTCTAAATCTTTCAGTCTTTCACATATCATTAGGCATTTTTGATAATCTCCCTTTTTATAATACATATCCCGTAACAATCTTAAAAAGATTTTATTATTAGGATAATGTTCCAAAAGTTCCTTTAAAATACTTTCTGCCTCGTTAAATCTTTTTTCTTCAGTTAATATCCAGGCATAGGCATATTGGGCAGTAATTTTGAGGATTTTAGAACTATCGCTGGCAAGTTTCATAAATCTTAATGCCTTCTCTCTATCACCAAAAAGTTTTAAAGAAAAGATATATTTATTTGCCCTTGCTTTAAAATATTCATAAAGTCCTAAACCTAAATAACAATCAAATAAATTTCTATCTTTTTCTAAGGCACGATTAAGATATTTAGGGATTTCCATTCCTAAAAAATAAGATTGCCAATAATTTTTTCGCCAGCCTTCAAAAAGTGCCCAGTAAAGATAAGCACAACCTAAATAGAAATCAGAAGGATTTTTTTTAGCAATTTTAACTGTTCTTTTAATTTTTTCATAATAAATATTTCTATATCGGTCATAAAAACTATCGAGCATAATTGCTTGTAATAAAGCGCTTTGGAAAAAATAGCCGCTCGGGTCATTAGAATCTAATTTACTAACATAATAAAAACAAGACTCGGCTTTTTTAAAATCTAAATTGTAAGCATAATTTAAACCCTCTTTGATGATGCTATCTTTGTTTAAAAAAAAGATGTTAAGGAAGATAAGCAATAACATCAATCTCAATTAAAGCATTTTTGGGAAGCAAAACGCCGCCAATGGTAGTTCGGGCAGGAAAATTATCTTTAAAATATTCTTGATAAATGTCATTCACTTTTTTAAAATCCTCTAAATTTTTTAAATAGATATTTACCTTTAAAATATTTGACAAATCGGTATTTTGAGATTTTAGAATATTAATAATATTTTCCAATATCTGTCTTGTTTCATTTTCAATTCCACCACTAACAAGTTCATTAGTCTTGGGGTCAATACCAATCTGACCAGAAAGGAAAATAAAGTTACCAATCTTTACTGCCTGGGAATATGGTCCAATTGGTTTCGGGGCTTTATCAGTATAAATAATTTCTTTCATAAATTAAAATATAATAAATATTCTAAGGGATGAGGAAAATCATTAATCAATTTTAGTTCTTTCTCTTTAATCTTAACCCATTCATTAATAAGTTCTTTCTTAAAGATATTTTCTTTTAATAAAAATTGGTTATCCTCTTTTAAAGCAGTTAAACTTTCTTCTAAACTTTTAGATAATTGGAATTCTTTTTTAAACTCTCCTTTTTTCTTAATTCCATCTAAACCAGCTAAAAGAAAACTGGCTAACAAAAGATAAGGATTACACAAAGCATCAGACAATCTAAATTCAATAGTCAAATCTTCCTTTTCTAAATAAGCAGGAATGCGAAAAATCATATTTCTATTTCCTACACCAACATCTAAAACCGAAGGCGCTTCAAAACCAGAAAGAAGACGGCGATAAGAATTGGGCGATGGGTTAGCGAAAGCAGAGATTGTTTTTAAGTGAGCAAAAATACCTTTGATAAAATAATTACCTTCTTCACTTAGATTATTATCTTTACTGAACAAAATATTTCTTCCATTTTTTAATATTTGAAAATGGAAATGTAAGCCATTACCAGGTTCATCATAAAACAACTTTGGAATAAAAGTTACAATTTTGTTATATCTTTTTACTAAGTTTCTAATGAGATATTTTAAAATCAATATCTTATCACAAATCCTAACCGGTTCATAAAATTCTGTTTCAATCTCTTCTTGTCCAAATTGACCATTTTCGTGATGGTGATATTTAATATCAATATCTAATTCTTTTGCTTTAATAACTATTTCTTGCCGAAATTCATAATATTTGTCAAAAGGCGGTATTTCTTGATAGGATTGTTCATAGGGGAATTTTATATTTCTTTCTTTTTTATCTTCGCTTAAAAAATGGTAATAGCCATTTAACTTATTAAAATTAAAATCAGCCTCCTCTAAGAGATAAAATTCTAACTCCACTCTAAAAAGAATTTTATCAATACCAACTTCTTTTTTAAATACCTCTTCTGCTTTTTTTAGTATCAAACGAGAATCTTTGTAATAAGGCTCCTTTTTTAAAAAAATGTAAGTAAAGAAAGAAAGGGTTTTATTTTGATAAATAGTATCAATAAAATATTCGGAGGGGTCCGGAACCAATACTAAATCACTTTCTTTATCACCAGCAAGACCAGGAACCGAAGAGCCATCAAAACCAATTCCTTTCTCCTTGATTAGATTAAATTTTTCGCTTGGTAAAGTGAGGTGATGAAGATTTCCTAATAAATCAGTATATTTTAAATCAATAAATTCTATATTATTTTCTATAATAAATTCCTCTAAATCCATTGAAAATTATAATAAAAGAAACTATAAAATTCAACAAAATCCTTCTTTTTTAATACTTTATATTTTTAAATCAAAAATGGGTTATATCTTTATTCTTTCTTTGTCATCGGCTGTCCGCAACAGATTAGGTCGCAAGGCGAACAAGCGCATTCCTTAGTAACCATCACTTCCGCACCACAAACTGAACAAGTATAGATTGGTCCTTTGGGCGCTGCTTCTTTCTTTACTCTCTTTACCACTCTTTTTGTGGCTTTCTTTGTAACCTTTTTCTTAGCTTTCTTTGCCATTTCTCCTCCTTTTTTTAAGTTAAAAAAAGTATAATTTAAAAAATTGATTTGTCAATAAAATAAATTATAATTTTATAAATGGGGAAATGTAAATTATGCAATAAAGAGTCAATAACTGTTTCGCAAAAAATCGGCTATTGTGCTTCTTGTGTAAGAGAAAATTTTTTAGAGATAAATAAAGAGATAAAAGAAATTCATAAGAATTTAAGAGAGGATTTTTCTTTGCCCAAAGAGGTCCCTGATTTTGAAGAAGGTAAAAAATGCAGCCAATGTGTCAATGATTGTAAAATTTTCGAGAAGGGATATGGTTATTGCGGATTAATAAAGAATGAAAAAGGAATAAAAAGGAGCGAAGATTTTGGCTATCTTGACTATTATTATGATCCACTGCCAACCAATTGTGTTGCCTCTTTTATTTGCAATGCTCCGAGAGGTTATAAAAGCTTAGCAGTATTTTTTCGTCACTGCTCTTTCAACTGTTTATATTGTCAAAATTGGCATTTTAAACTGTCGCCAAAAAAGAGATATTCAATTTCCGAAATGTTAGAGAAGGTCAATTCTGAGATTTTCTGTGTTTGCTATTTCGGTGGTGACCCAACGCCAAATATTTATTATGTTATTAACCTCTCCGAAAAGATTTTAGAAAAACAAAAATGTCGAATTTGTTTTGAAACCAATGGTTCAGTAAGTTTAAATATCTTTAAAAAAATTGTTTACCTTGCTTTAAAAAGCGAGGGAATAATTAAAATTGATTTAAAAGCCTTTTCTCCGGAAATTTATTATACTTTAACTGGTTCTTCGAATAAGAATACTTTAAAAAACATTGAATATGCTTCCCAATTTTTTGATAAAAGAAAAGAACCACCATTATTGGTTGTCTCTGTTCTTTTGGTTCCGGGTTATGTGGATAAATATGAGATTAAGGAGATCGTAAAATTTATTAGCAAAGTAAATTTAGAAATTCCTATAAGTTTTTTAGCTTATTATCCTACTTTTTATTTGAATGATTTACCAAAAACATCAAGAAGCCATGCTGAGTTAGCAAAGAAGATTGCCTTAGATTATGGGATAAAAAGAGTAAATATTGGCAATATCCATCTTTTAAGTAATCTCTATTCTCATTGATTTTTAAAACTTTTTTATTATTATTTAAATAAAATTTTATGATTAGAATAAAAATCATTGGAGTTGGTTCCTATCTACCAGAAAAAATTATTAATAATTTTGATTTAGAAAAAATGGTTGATACCACTGATGAATGGATTACGGAAAGGACCGGAATAAAAGAGAGGCGGATTGTTCGGGATGACCAGGCGACTTCTGATTTGTGTTACGAGGCATCAATAAGGGCGTTAGAAATGGCACAAATGAGGCCTGAAGAAATAGATGTGATTATTGTTGCTACCTCAACACCGGATACTGTTTATCCTTCCACTGCTTGTTGGCTTCAGAAAAAATTGAAAACTAAAGGACAAGGTGCTTTTGATGTGAGTGCTGGCTGTTCGGGCTTTTTATATGCCTTTTTACTTGCTGGTACTTTGATTGAATCAAAAATGGCTAAAAAAATTTTGGTTTGTGGCGGCGAAGTGATGTCAAAAGTTGTCAATTGGGAAGATCGGGCAACCTGTGTTTTATTTGGTGACGGCGCCGGTGCCTGTGTTGTTGTCGAAGGCAAAGGCGATTCTGGTATTTTATCAGCCAATTGGGGTGCTGATGGTTCTTTAGCTGAACTTCTCTATCAACCAGCGGGTGGCACGAGGATGCCGGCGTCAGAAAAAACAGTTAAAGAGAAACTTCATTATGTCCATATGAAAGGAAGAGAAGTTTTTAAACATGCGGTAATTTGGATGGGTAAGGCAGCAGAAAAGGCATTGAAAGATGCCAATATTTCCATTGAAGATATTAAACTTTTCATTCCCCATCAAGCAAATATGAGAATAATAAAAGCAACCAATGAAAGAACAAAAATCCCGGATGAGAAAACTTTTATTGTTTTACACAAATATGGTAATATGTCAGCAGCCACGATACCGGTCGCTTTGGACGAAGCCTATCGCACTGAAAAGATAAAAGATGGTGATTTGATTTTAATGAGTGCCTTTGGCACTGGTTTTACCTGGGCAGGAATGGTTTATAAATGGTAGGAGGTTGAATGGTTGAAATTCGATTTCACGGCCGGGGCGGACAAGGAGCAGTTATTGCTTCGGAAATTTTGGCATCCGCCCTTTTTAAAGAAGGTTATTATTGTCAGACTTTTCCGGAATTTGGTGTCGAAAGAAGAGGAGCACCGGTTCAGGCATTCTTGCGGTTTGATAAAAAACCAATAGTTATTCGTTATAAAGTTTATTATCCTGACCATATTATTATTTTGGATCCGGTTTTATTAAACCAAGTAAATATTACTGATGGTTTAAAATCTAATGGCACAATTTTAATTAATACTAATAAAGAAATTTCTTTTTATTCTTTTCCTAATTATAAAGTGGCAGTTTGTGATGCTACCCAGATTGCTTTAAAATATCGTTTGGGAACAAAGACAGCTCCAATTGTTAATACGGCAATGCTTGGTGCTTTTATTAGAATTCATCCTTTTGTCAGTTTAGATAGTGTTTTAGAAAATATTAAAGAATATGTAGAAGTAAAGCAGGAAGAAAATATTTTAGCCTGTCAGGAGGCCTATGAAAAAGTTAGATTTGAAAGTTAAAGATTATCCAGAATTGGCAATAAGTTGGGAAAAAACTTTAATTAATAAAACCGGAACTTGGCGAACTTTCTATCCTAAATATTTTCCTAAGACGCCACCTTGTAATTATTATTGTCCGGCTAATGAGGATATCCAAAAATATATTTCTTTTGCTTTAAAAGGTAAATGGGAAGAAGCTTATCTGACGATTTTGGAGAAAAATCCTTTTCCTTCAATTACCGGCCGGGTCTGTTATCATCCCTGCGAAACTGGTTGTAATCGGAGAAATTTTGATGAAAGTATTGCTATCCATACAATTGAAAGATTCCTCGGTGATTATGGATTAAATTTTGTTGAGCCAAAAAGAAAGATTGAAAAATTAACGAATGATAAGAAAGTAGCGGTAATTGGTGGCGGTCCAAGTGGCCTTAGTTGTGCCTATTTTCTTCTTTTAAATGGAATAAATGTAACAATTTTTGAAAAAGAGGAATATGCCGGGGGAATTCTTTTTTATGGTATTCCCGGTTATCGTTTACCTAAAGAGATTGTAAAAAGAGAGGTTGAGAAACTTATAAAAAGGGGAGCAAAATTTATTTTTAATAAAGAACTGGGAAAAGATTTTTCTCTGTCTGATTTAACAAAAGAATATGATGCGATTTTCTTATCAATCGGTGCTCAAATTGAGCAGGAATTAGGGATTCCTAATGAAGAAGCAAACGGTGTTTTAATGGGGTTAGATTTTTTAAAGACAATAAATCTCAAAAAGAAAGTTAAGTATTTTGGCAAAAATGTTTTGGTAATTGGTGGTGGCAATACGGCAATTGATTGTGCGCGCGTGGCGTTAAGAAAAGGAGCAAAGGTGAAAATTATCTATCGTCGGACAAAGGAAGAGATGCCGGCAGTAAAAGAGGAAGTAGAAGAAGCAATAAAAGAGGGAGTTGAAATCATCTTCTTGACCGCACCAGTGAAAGTGGTAAGAGATAAAAAAGGAAAAGTGAAAGGTTTGGAATGTGTTAGAATGAAGTTAGGTGAAGAGGTTGATGAGACCGGAAGGAGAAAGCCGATACCAATAAAAAATTCCAATTTTATTATTAAAAGTGATACAATAATTAAGGCGATTGGTGAGAGAGTTGAATTAAATATCTTGCCCAAAGAGATAATTGGTAAAAGAACTATTCTTGCTGATGAATATGGCAAGACAAATATGGAAAAGGTTTTTGCCGGTGGCGACTGTGTTACTGGTCCCAAAACTGTTGTCGAGGCAATTGCTTATGGTCGAAAAACTGCCTATTTTATCTTACATTACTTAAAAAATTACGAGATACCAAAAAAAGAGATTTTTAATCTTGTTAATTACGAAAATCTTAATATCTATTATTTTGAAAAACAGAAAAGAATAGAAGAAGATAAATTACCGATAAATAAGAGGAAAAGAAACTTTAAAGAGATTGTAACAACATTGAGTGATCGGGATATTAGTTATGAAGCAAGCAGATGTTTTTCTTGTGGTGTTTGTAATAATTGTGATAACTGTTATGTCTTCTGTCCTGATTTAGCAATATTAAAGAAAGATAGTGAGTATGAGATTTTGTACGATTATTGTAAAGGTTGTGGTGTTTGTGCCCATGAGTGTCCAAGAAATGTAATAAGTATGTTCTTTGAGGAGGCAAAATGAAAGAAAGTTTGATTTATGGTAAAAAGAAAGTAGTTACTGGTAACCACGCTGTTTCTTATGGTGTATTATTATCAAAAGCAGAGGTTATTGCTGCCTATCCAATAACTCCGCAAACTCAGATTGTTGAGCTATTATCGGAGTTTTGTGCCAGCGGTCTTTTGAAAGCAAAATTTATCAAAGTGGAAAGTGAGCATTCAGCAATGGCTGCCTGTGTGGGAGCTGCCGCAGCCGGTTGCCGAACCTTCACTGCCACTTCTGCCCATGGTTTGGCGCTAATGCATGAAATGCTTCATTGGGCAGTCGGTGGAAGGTTACCAATTGTTTTAGCAAATGTGAATCGGGCAATGGGACCCGGCTGGTCCGTTTGGACAGACCAAAATGATTCCCTTTCCCAAAGGGATGTTGGTTTTGTTCAATTTTATTGCGAATCAAACCAAGAGGTATTAGATACGACAATTCAGGCATTTAAGATTGCTGAAACTTGTTTGATTCCGGTTATGCTTGTTTTAGATGCTTTCGTTTTATCCCATACTTCTGAGCCGGTAGATATTCCTTATCAAGATGATGTGAATAAGTTTTTGCCACCTTATAAACCAAAATATTTTTTAGATATAAATGATCCAAGAGCCTTTGGTGGTTTAACTTCTCCTGACCATTATTATGAAATTAGATATAAAATTGAGGAGGCACATAGAAAGGCATTAAAAGTTAGCGAAGAAGTTGATAATGATTTTTATCAAATATTTGGTAGAAAGTATGGTTTGGTTGAAGCCTATCATTGTGAAGATGCGAAACTTATTTTAGTAACTTCCGGAACCATCACTGGCACTGCCCGACAAGTGATTGATGAAGAGAGAAGCAAAGGAAAAAGGGTTGGACTTTTGAAAATTAGACTTTTTAGACCTTCGCCTTTTTCCCAAATTAAAGAGATTTTGACAAAAGCAGAGAAAGTAGCGGTAATTGATAGAAATATTAGTTTTGGTCATTCAGGTATTTTTTGTCAGGAGATAAAATCAATTTTATATAACGAGATAAGAAGACCGATGATATTTGGTTTTGTAATTGGCTTAGGTGGTAGAGATGTTATTCCGGAAGATATTCGGGAGATAATTGATTTTACCTATAAGGCAGATTATCCACAAGAAATGGTTTATTTTCGGGGGTTAAGAATATGAGATGGAAGTTTGCTAATAATAGTGAAGAATATATGGACCAAGGACATTTGGCTTGTCCGGGTTGTGGCGGTGCTTATGCGATGCGCTTGGCATTAAAGGCACTTGGTAAAAATACAATCGTTGTTATTCCTGCCTGTTGCTGGTCAATTATTGATGGTCCATTTCCTTTACATTCCTTAAAGGTTCCAGTTTATCATACCGCCTTTGAGACCGCAGCAGTTGTTGCCAGTGGTATAAGAGCATCTTTAGATATAAAAGGAAAAACTGATATTGAAGTATTGGCGTTTGCTGGCGATGGTGGAACATTAGATATCGGTATTCAGGCATTATCGGCTGCCTGTGAGAGGAATGATAAAATTATATATGCTTGTTATGATAATGAAGCCTATATGAATACCGGAATCCAACGTTCTTCCGCAACTCCTTATGGTGCTTGGACAACAACGACTCCAAGAGAAAACTTCAAGAAAGAGAGAAAGAAAAATATTAGCGAAATTATTGCCGCCCATCGAATACCTTATGTGGCAACTGCTTCTATTGGTTTTCCTGATGATTTAATAATAAAATTTAAAAAGGCAAAAGAAGTTAAAGGAACAGCCTTTATCCATATTTTTGCACCTTGCCCAACAGGCTGGCGAATGGCACCAGAATTGATGATAACAATCTCCCAATTAGCAGTTGATTGTAAAGTCTTTCCGTTATATGAGGTTTTTGATGGTGTAAAATATGTGATAAATTACCAACCCAAAAATATACCTGTTAAAGAATATTTAAAACTCCAAGGTCGTTTCTCCCATCTAACTGAAAAAGAGATAGAAATAATCCAAAGAGAAGTAGATTATAATTGGGAGATATTAATTAAGAAAGTAAAACTATATGATTAATCGGCAGTAGTTTTTAATTTCTCCTTTTTATTAATAAGGTTATTTAATATTTTTTAAAGATTTAGATTACTTGGTGCTGCATTATTTTTTTGCGACTAATCAGATTTTCCTTTCTGGTTTTTCTTTTTTGAATAAGCAATATTCTTTCGTACCTTCTGATTTGTTAATTTGATGGACTTAGTTTTCTTTTTTAGTATATCCACTACCTTAGGCAAAAATTCTACGCCATCCCCTAATAAGGGGAAGAAGTGTTTCGAATCATCAAAAGATTCTACATAAAATTTAATACAAGATTTACATCGATCGATTGCCTCTTCATTAATATCAATGATAATAATATTTTTTTGGGGATCTTTGTTTATAGCTTTTGCCAACATTTTAGAAATGTAGTCCTCAGCAACCGAAAACGAATAGCCCACAATAACAATAATTTTGGCTTGTTCAAAAATTTTTCTACCATAATCCCATATTTGAATAATTAAAGGATGTGTTAAATATTTATAGGTAATCGGCGGGATAATAAATTGTTTGGCGGGTGCGTTACAATGTTGACACATTCCTAAAACCGAATAGGGTATCTCTTTTTTTATCGCATCGGTTATGGTTTCAATTGAGGGAAGAAAAATATTTTGACAAGTCTCACAGTAAAACCAATTAATTGAGCCATGTATTTTCACAAGATTAAGGCTATTCTTATCTTCGGAGGCGTTAAGGATATAATTATATTTCACATGATAATTATCCAGAGCCTGGTCAATACAAATATCGTAGTTGGTAGTAAGAATGTTTACAAATCCCGGTTTTATATTTTTAGCATATTCCGCAATACTATTATGAATCTCATTTGGTTTGGCTTCCAGCATTGTTCCGACAAGAAGAGAAAAGAAGGTATTTAACATATTATCCAGAAGTAAAATGGAATCAATATTTCTAATAGAGATATTTTTTATTTCCTGGCTCCATTCGGGATATAGTACTGAATTAAGAAATCCGTGAACTTTCGAATTCTTGATAATGAAATTTGAAATTGTAACTGCGGTGAGCAGTTCTTCAATGTTTTCTATATTGTTTTCCCTACACCATTGTCGAAGTTTTTCAAGGGGTTTTGTCTCTAATCGATTAGATTTTTCCCATAGTGTTGTTAGTAATTCATTTATTGTTGGAATATTTGAAGGAGAAGGTTTTGAGGCGCCGGCACCTAAGAAGAAAAGTATGGTATCTTGCTCATTTAGTTCAACTTTTTCTAAGGATTGGGCGATTTTTTCTACTTCTTCTTTCTTGGATTTTTTCTTTAACATTTTCCCTTTTTCTGGTTCTATAGCCAGAATTAACTCTCTCCTTAATAATCCAGAAAGAAAATTACGTTCTACCGAAGATAAAGGAAATGCACGGATAAAATTGATTATTCCCTTAATCACTCTTGCTAGATATTTTTTTGAGATAAAACCTTTTTCAGTAGCTTCACGGATACTATAAATAAGCTCTTTTATTTCTTCAAGGGGTTCAAAAATAAAAATATCACGATGGCTTATACGGAAAAGGAGTTCATCAATTGTACCTTCTAAAATTTCTGGCGAGGCATATCTGATTTTCTCGATAAATTCTCTAATATCTTTTGGCATTTATTAAAACTCTCTTTTACTCATTTTTGTTATAATTATAATATTTTTTTGAAATAAATCAACATTTAAATTTATCTTCCTATCTTTCTTTTTTCATTACTCTTTTAAAAAGAAGTAGATTATAATTGGGAGATATTAATTAAGAAGGCAAGAGATTAAATATCCATCTACTTAAATAGAGATTTATTTGGTAAGATTCATAAAGTGAGAGAGTAAGCTTAGATATAGAGATAATGCAGTATATTTTATTTTCTGATTTTGACCTTGCCGCAAATAGAAATATTGACTTAAAGATATCGGAGGTTAAAATATTTTAAAATGGGTTATAAGAAGTTTTTAACCTTAGTTATTTTATTTTTTAATTCCATAGTTTTGGCAGGGGATTTGGATTTAGTAATTTTTAGAGAGTATCATCATTTTATTGATTCTTTAGATAGGGCACCTATTGAGTTTCGGGAGATGTTGATAGAAAAAGAGAGGATAGAGAAGTCGTTAATACCTGATTCTTGGAATGTTCGCTGTGTTGGTCGCTGGCCTTTTGGCGAGAGTTTTAGTATAACTCCATCCGATAGGATAGATGTTGACAGTCTTTTATTTTTAGGTTCAGGTAGTGGGATAAGGGTGTTAAAATTGAGCAATCCCTGGTTTCCTTCAATGATAAGTAAAATTGATTGTTTAGGTCCTTGTATGAGAGTTCAGAAGAAAGGAGAGTATTTATATATTCTTTCTTATGCTTTAGAAATTTATTATTTACGAAATCCTTATCAACCAGAAAGGATAGGAATGTTGCCAATGAGGAGTTATCATCGAGATTTAGCAATAAAAGATAGTTTTTTATATATTGTTGGCTTTGATTCGTTATTAAGGGTGGTGAATTGTGCTGACCCAAGAAATCCTTATCAGATGGATAGTTTAGAGTTTTCTGATTATACCTGGGGAGTAGATGTTTTAGGTAATTATGCTTATGTGGCCAATCAGTTAGGAGGATTGAGGGTGGTTGATATTTCTGACCCAAGGAATATAAGGGAGGTTGCTTCAATAGGTGGTTGGCGGGCGTTAGATGTCTGGTCGGAAGGGAGTTATGTTTATGTGGCGGCTGGTGTTGCTGGTTTAAGGGTAATTGATATTAGTAATCCGCTTACACCGCGAGAAATTGGTTACAATACCACGGCATTGGCAAGGAGGTTGTACAAAAAGAGTTTTTTTGTTTATGTTGTGCGGGATTCTTGGAATTTATCAGTTTTTGATATAGTTGATGTTTCTACGCCACAAGAGCCCACATTAATTAGTAGGGTTGTAACCTCGGGTTGGGGTTATGATGTCTGTGTCTTAAATCCTTTTAGTTATGCCTATACGGCAAATGATTGGGAGGGTTTAGCAGTGATAAATATAAATGACCCAGTGAATCCGAGGGTTGAAACAACTTTATTTGCTGCTTGTGGGTCTCACGACATAGTTATTGATAATGATAAAGCCTATATAGCGGAGGGTATGGCGGGTTTAAAGATAGTAGATGTGAGTAATCCTTCTTCTCCTTTTGAATTAGGTTCTTATGATAGAGTTGGTGAACCACCATTTATGATGACTGCTACTGCTCGTGATTCCTTTGCTTATGTTCCGATGGAGGGTTGTAGAGGAGAATCAACCCTTCACTCTGTTGATGTTTCCGACCTATCTAATCCGCGGAGAGCGGCAATGGTAACAAGTTTTGGTTCTGCTAAAGATATGATAATAAGAGGCAACCTTTTATACATTGCTAATGATAACCAATTTGAAATCTTTAACATTGCCAATCCTCGCCGGCCATATTTAGTGGGAAGTTGTAATTCATTAGAAAGAAGCTTAGAAGTAGTGATTTGGGGAAATTATGCTTATGTTTATGGTTCGGGCTGGACAATTATTGATATTTCTAATCCTGCTAATCCAATAAGGATAAATACTTTTACTCAACCAAGGGGCGGAGGTTTAGCAATAAAAGATACTTTTGCTTATTTTGTTCACAGCTATGATTCGTTAAATATTTGGAGTATTGCTAATCCGTATAATCCCTATCAAATCGTTTCCGTTCCTATTCGGACATTTCCAAAGGATATTGAGATTAAAGAGAACATAGCTTATGTTGGCGGACGGTTTGGGTTGCAAGTATTTGATATTTCCGACCCAATTAATCCGATAGAGGTAGGTTATTATTCCACTCCTGATGACATTAGAAGGTTATTTTGGAAAGACGAGTATATTTATGCTGCCTGTTATTCCGGTGGAGTATGTATTTTAAAATTTGAATCTTCAAATATGGAAGAAAGCAAAAGAAGAGAAGGGATAAAAGATTTTATTATTTCTTCAAATCCGGTAGGTAAAAAATTTATTTTAATTTCTAAAAAAAAATTTCCTAATTTAGTATCTCTTACTATTTTTAACTCCATGGGGCAAGAATTAAAAAAATTTATTTTTTCAAATAAAAACTTTAACAAGGGAGGTGAGGAATATGAAATAAACATTGATGGTTTACCCAAAGGTGTACTTTTATTTCAAATAAAGGAAAAAACAAAAACAAAGTTAGTAAAAGTTATAAAAGTAAAAAGGAGGTAAAAAATGGTTAGAAAAATAATCATTACGATATTTTTAATGTTTGGCATTATTTTAAGCGCTACTCGGGTTTACGATATTGAGCCTTTTAAAAATTGTAATGCTTGGACACGAAGAGAACCTGAT
The DNA here is from genome assembly GCA_039801885.1 of Caldifarciminota bacterium. Classification (GTDB taxonomy): domain Bacteria; phylum Hydrothermota; class Tepidihabitantia; order Tepidihabitantales; family DTDR01; genus DTDR01. The sequence goes on along the minus strand of JBDRVN010000008.1, from coordinate 28,025 downwards.
AATTGGGTTGGTCAGACCTTTGTTGCTAATTGTGATTCCTTTGTCTGGGTAGAGATATTTATTGGAGCACCAAATGATACGGGTATTATGAATATCCTATGGGTGGACAACTAATTATTAAAAGAAAAACAAAGATTTGAAGTTTCCTCTATGGAAACTTTTTATTTCACAAAAATTTTGTATAAGTTATTGGAATTACATAACTTAAATATATTTACCCTTTCGGATAGGGGGCTATCTACTATACTACCTTGGATATACCTTTATTGATAATCTTTAAAATAATTTGTAAGAATATTTTTAAAAAGTATTGAATTTTTATTAATAGTTAAGTAAAATTAATAATGAAAAGAATATGTGTTTGTGCGATAGGTGGTAATTCTTTAATCAAGGAGGGTGGTGGGATTTCTTTTGATGACCAGTTAAATACGGTTTATGAGACTTGTGAGAATTTAGTTTCAGTTATAGAAAGGGGTTATGAACTTTTGATTACCCATGGCAATGGACCGCAAGTTGGTTATTTACTTTTGAAGAATCATTTATCAAGAAATTTCTTACCAGAAGAACCGTTAGATTGTGGAAATGCGATGACGCAAGGTCAGATTGGTTATATGATAAGTTTGGCAATGACTAATGTATTAAAGAGAAATAAGATTGATAAAGAAGTTGCCACAATAATTACCAGGGTACTGGTTGATGAGAAAGATGAGGATTTTAAAAAGCCGTCAAAACCTGTTGGACCATTTTATACAAGGGAAGAGATGGAAGTATTAAAAAGAAAATATGGTTGGTTTTTTGTCGAAGATGCCTATCGAGGATTTAGAAGGGTCGTTCCTTCGCCAAAACCAAAAAGGATTATAGAGATTTCTGCAATTAGAAAATTGTTAGAGGAAGGTAAGATTGTGATTGCTGGTGGCGGAGGTGGAATTGGTGTGATTGAGAAGAATGGTGATTATTTTGGGATTGCCTGTGTGATTGATAAGGATTTAACAGGTTCATTACTTGCCAAGGAGTTAAATGCCTCTTTATTTATTATCTCAACAGCGGTTCCTTATGTCTATTTAAATTATGGTAAGAAAGATAGAAAACCATTAAGAAAGGTTACTCTTTCTGAAATTATAAAGTATTATAAGGAAGGTCATTTTCCAAAAGGAAGTATGGGACCAAAGATTGAGGCAGCAATCAATTTTTTAAAGAATGGTGGAGAAGAGGTGATTATTACATCACCAGAAAATATTGGCAAGGCATTAAAAGGAAAAGTGGGAACAAGGATTTTTAAATAAATGATATTATTTTTTATATTTACAAAAATATTAATTCCAATGGATTTAAGCCAATCTGACCATTTAAAGGCTTATGGAATTGCCTATCGGTCTTTAGAAAAAGGGATAAAAGTTGAATGGCTTTTGAATTATCGGGGAGGTTCTTTTCTATTTCCTGATAATGACTATGTTATCAAAGAATGTAAATTGAAGGGAGTAAGTTTTGAATATGTTGATGTAAATAAAGAAAGTGAGATAAGAAAGATAATTGAAGAGAATAATATGGCTTCTATTTTATTAGAGAAGGCACCAAAGATTTGTGTCTATGTGCCAGAAAATAAGGAACCCTGGGATGATGCGGTAAGATTGGCATTAGAATATGCCGAGATTCCTTATAAAACTTTATGGGATGAAGAGGTTTTGAAAGGAGAACTTTATAAATACGATTGGCTCCATCTTCATCACGAGGATTTTACTGGTCAATATGGTAAGTTTTATAGTTCTTATAAAGATGCTCAGTGGTATAAAGAAGAAGTGAGAATAAATGAGATGATGGCAAAGAAATTAGGATTTAAAAAGGTATCACAATTAAAATTGGCAGTAGTAAAAGAGATTAAGAAGTATATTTATGATGGTGGAATGGTTTTTGCTATGTGTTCATCGGCTGATACACCGGATATTGCCTTGGCAGCCGAAGCAACCGATATTGTTCCAAAGGAATTTGATTATGATGGTGTTGACCCAAATTACCAAGGAAAATTAAATTATGATAACTGCCTTCTTTTTGAAAATTTTATGTTATATACTGATCCTTATTTATACGAACATTCAGATATTGATACTTATTTAGAAGCAATCGGTCGGGGAGAGGAGGTTTACTTTTCTCTCTTTGATTTTTCAGCAAAATATGACCCGGTTCCTTGTATGCTTGTCCAAAATCATGTCTCTTTAATTAAAGAATTTCTTGGTCAAAATGTCGGTTTTAGAAGGGAGAGATTAAAAAAGGATGTTTTGATTTTGGGAGAGATAAAAAATACGGAAGAGGTAAAGTATATTCATAAGAATTATGGTAAAGGAACAATTACCTGTTTAGGTGGTCATGACCCAGAAGATTATGCCCATCGGATTGGCGACCCACCAACAAATTTAGCACTACATAAAAATTCACCTGGTTATCGGCTGATTCTAAATAATGTGCTATTTCCAGCAGCAGAAAAAAAACCAAAAAAGACTTAATATGAAAAGTGAAGCAAATTGTATTCCTTGTGTAATTAGACAAGCACAAAGAATAGTATTGTTTTCTAAGGGAAAGGAAGAAGATTTTATTAATATTACAAAATTGGCAATGGATATGGCAGGAAGTTTGTCATTAGAAGATCCGCCAAGTATTTTTACCTCTTATATTATTAGAGAAGTCTATAATTATCTAAAAAATTCTGACCCTTTTTTTGAGTTGAAAAAAGAGATGAATAAAATTGGTAAAAAGAAGGCAAGCGAGGCAAAGATATTGATTGAAAAAGAGAAGGATAGGATTTATGGAGCAATTAAGTATGCTGCCTGTGGAAATATAATTGATATCGGACCACAGGATAATTTCGATTTAGAAAAACATATTAAAAATCTCTCTTTCAAAAGAGATGACTATAAAATTTTTAAAGAGAAATTGAAAGGTGCTAATAAGGTTTTATATGTCTTAGATAATGCCGGTGAGATCTATTTTGATAAACTTCTTTTAGAAGAGCTCTCTTTTTTAAATTTAGTTATAGTTGTTAAAAAAGAGCCAATTTTAAATGATGCTACGATAAAAGATGCCAAAGAGGCAGAACTTGATAGATTAGGTAAAATTATTGATACTGGTTCAGGTTTCTTAGGAGTTAATTTTAACGAATTAAGTGAGGAATTTTTAAAGAATTATAAAGAAGCAGATATTATTATCGCCAAAGGACATGCTAATTATGAATCCTTAGTTGATAAAGAAAGAGATGTTTTCTTTATTTTAAAGGCGAAATGTCCAGTTGTTGCCAAAAGTTTAGGAGTAGAAGTTGGTGATTCGGTATTTTATTACTATTCCGGCAAAGAAGAGATTATTTGATTTTTTGAAATTTAATATTATAATTTATAAAGTAAAAAGGAGGTTTTATGGCACATAAGAAAGGGCAAGGTTCATCAAGAAATGGCAGAGATTCACCAGGTCAGAGATTGGGAATAAAGGCATTTGGTGGTCAATTTGTTAGAGCCGGAAATATTCTTGTCCGTCAAAGAGGAACGAGATTTTTGCCGGGTAAAAATGTTGGCATTGCCTCAGATGATACCCTTTTTGCATTGAAAGATGGAGTGGTAAGGTTTGAATGGGTAAATAAAAATAAGAAGAGGATTTCGGTAATTCCGTTACAATAATCCAAAGGGAGAGAAATTATGAAGATCAAATTTTTAGGTCATGCTTCTTTTTTAATTACAACGAAAGATAATGTGAAAATTATTACCGACCCTTATAAAGCCGGTGCCTTTGGAGGTGCAGTTGGTTATAAACCAATAAGAGAAGAGGCACACATTGTTACTATAAGTCACGAGCACGATGATCATAATTATTATAAAGAGATAAAAGGCAAACCGGAGATTATAAAAGGTGCAGTTGAGAAAGAGATTTCCGGTGTTAAATTTATTGGCATTGAAACCTATCACGATTTAAACAAAGGAAAGGAAAGAGGTAAGAATATAATATTTTTAATAATTGCCGATGGTTTAAGACTTTTACATCTTGGTGACCTTGGACATCAACTTAAAGAAGAAGAGAAAAAGAAAATTGGTGATATTGATATTCTTTTTATTCCAGTTGGCGGCTATTTCACAATTGATGCGGAGGAAGCAAGTGAGATTGCTGAATTTTTAAAACCCAAAATTACTATCCCGATGCATTTTAAAACACCAGTATTAGATTTTCCAATTGCCCAAGTAGAAGATTTTTTAGTAGAAAAGAAGAATGTGAAAATATTAGATATTTCCGAAATAGAAATCAGTAAAGAAAACTTACCAAAGGAAAGGGAAATTTTGGTTTTAAAACCAGCTTTAATTTAAAAAGGAGCTAAAATGCGAGAAATCCCAGTAAATGAAATTACTAAAAAAGTTGCCCAATTATGTATTGAGGCAAATTGTTTATTAGGAGAAGATGTAAAAAACAAAGTAAAAGAAGCAATAGAAAAAGAAGAATCGCCTTTAGGAAAAGAGGTATTAAGACAGATTTTGGAAAACGCCGAGATTGCCAAAAATGAGATGGTGCCAATCTGTCAAGATACTGGTCTGGCGGTTGTCTTTTTGGAAATCGGCGAAGAAGTGAAAATTATTGGCGGAAATATTTATGAGGCAGTTAACGAAGGAGTAAGAAAGGGTTATATTGAAGGTTATTTAAGAAAATCGGTTGTTAGCGATCCTTTTAGAAGGAAAAATACTAATGATAATACACCAGCAATTATCCATTGTTCAATCGGAAAGGGTGATAAGATAAAGATTACGGTGATGCCGAAAGGCGGTGGTAGTGAAAATATGAGTGAAGTAAAGATGTTAACACCGGCAGCCGGAGTTGAAGGTGTAAAAGATTATGTAATAAAAAGGGTAAAAGAGAGCGGAGCCAATCCTTGCCCGCCGATTGTGGTTGGTGTTGGTATTGGTGGAACCTTTGAATATGCTGCCTTTTTAGCAAAAAAGGCATTATTAAGAGAGATTGGTTCTATTCATCCTGACCCCTTTTATGCCGAGATGGAAAAGGATTTATTAGAAAGAATAAATAATTTGGGAATTGGTCCTCAAGGTTTTGGTGGCAGGATAACTTGTTTAGCAGTTTTTATTGAAGCCTTTCCTTGTCATATTGCTTCTCTACCAGTGGCGGTTAATATCAATTGTCACGCTATTAGACATAAAAGTATAATAATTTAAATTAAAGAAGGATAAAATTTTTGATATAACCTTCTTTCTTTATAAGGATATTCTCTTTGAAAAATAGGCATTTTACAAGGCGGGTTTTTTAAATCTGGACAAGAACGCAAACAGTCCCCACAGCAGTTAATAGGTATAAATTCTTTATTAATTTTTATATGAACAAAATTTCTTTTAGAGCCTTCACAAGAAGGCAAATTCTTGGAATCAAATTCCTTAGGTAATTCCTGGCAGACCGCATAAGTTAAGTTATTTTCTTCACAGAGTTTTTTAAATTTCTTATGAAATTCTATTCTTATTGATAAAGGAGCAAAAAATCTTTTCTTTTTTGAATTTAGATGGTATTGATAAAAATTGATTACCTTTTTAATTCGTTCTCTAAATATTGAATTTTTCATTCGGTTAAGCAAGTTTTCCATTGATACTTTATTATAATAACCAGAAGAAGCGATAATATGCCTTACTCCGGCTTCTTTCAAATTGGCTATAAGCCATTCTAAATCTTCCCAATCAATAAATCCCAAAATTGTTGGATCGGTTCGGCCAATAACTTCAATATTTCTTTCAGTTAAATATTTAATTATTTTAATCCTTTCTTTTATTGGCGAAGCATTAGGACTGGTGATAATCTGTTTTTTAGGTGTTGATTCAACGGTCATTTCTAAAAACCAATAGGGATAATTCAATAGTCCATTATTGGTATCTATTAATTCTTTTGTTCCCTCCGCTGATTTTGTGACAATTTTGAAACTTAATTTTTTACTCATTAAAAGTTTGACAATTTGAAAAGTTAACTCTCTTATTTTTTTGATTGGTTGTAAAGGGTCGGTTATTTGGCTTAAATAAAAAGGAAAGGCAATATTTAATTTCTCTATTTCGGAAGATAATTTTTCAACCAAATTTTGATAGATAATAATTTTATCAGATATCGACCAGGAATAGGCTCGTGCATAACATATAGGGCAAGAATAAAGACAACCACCGGGATTGGTTAAAGAGATTAAAGAAGTATGAGGACATTTACGATTTCTTAAAGGATAGGGGAAATCATGAATTATCTTTCCTTTTAATTCCTTTTCTAAGATTTCCATTAATAGTTATTCTTCCGGCATCTCCTCTAAGAGTTCTTCTTCTTTTATTTTGGAAACATCGTATTGAGAAAGATTTTTGATAAATTGATTAATTCCTTCATCAAAATCAAAAATCTCTTTTTTCTTTCTTTTATAAGGATTATTTTGGGAAATAATAATTGATTTTAGAAAGGGAATTTTTATCCCTCTTTTATGAAATTGATTAATCACATTTTGAATAAGTGGCTCCAATTCTTCCTTAATTCTTTTTGCCCTTCTTTTTCTTTCTTCGTAAGCATCTTTTAAGGGTTTATCTAAAAATTGTTCAATCCTTCTTAATAAAGGAAGATAAGAAGCACCGGAAAATCTTTCCTTCTCTTGGTAAATCAATCCCAAGGTGATATAAAAAGGTTCTTCAAATTCAAAGGCATAATCAACTTCTGATTTTTCTACTTCGATTTCTAAAAAATGTTGATACATTTTAATTACTTCTAAGGATTTTTCTCTAATATTATGAACCTTTTCAATATTCATTGCTAAAATTTTATGCATTGCCCTTTCATCAGGGATAATAATTGCGGCAATCTTTTCTTTACCAAGTTCTTTCATTGCTGATAAGCGATGAGAGCCATTGGGAGTATAATATTTACCATTTTTTGTTCGCACAATAATAATTGGGTCTAAATAGCGGCCAATTTTATCAATAGAATTTTTTAAATGGGAAAGATGGGCTTGGGAGACTTCTCTTTGAAAAGGGGTTGGTTCGCATTTCTCAACAGGGATAAGGGCAAAAATTTGCCAATAGTTATTATAAGGTTCATTATAAGTTGCCAAAACCTCTACTCCATCTTTTTTTAATTCCTCTAAGAAAAGTTTTTTCTCATCAGTTATTTTTCTCTTCGGCATACTGCCTCCCTTTCCATTTATTTACTAAAGCGGTTTTAGAAATCAATTTCTTTTAAATTTTTAATCAAATCTTCTAAATTACCTTCTTTCTTGATAATCTTATTATATCTTTCAATAGTAAAAATTCCTTTCTCATAAATAATTTTAGTAATTCCTTTGTTAAATGCAAGAATTCTTATGTGGGCTATTTTAAATAAATTTTCCATTATTATCGGATAATTTCCGTATCGGTCTTTTATTTCCAAAATCAATTCTTTTAACTCCTCTTCACTATTTAATCTTAAAAGTCTTTGATATAAAGCAATCCTTTGGTAAGAGTTATTAATAAAATCTTCTGGTATATAAGCTGGTAAATTAATTTTTAGATGGGGCTCTTTCCTAATCTTTTCATTTTTCAACTTTTGAATAGTTTCTTTCAAAAGTTGGGAATATAAGGTTAGACCGATTCTTTGGATATTGCCGTGTTGTTTTTTACCTAATAACTCACCGGCACCTCTTATTTCTAAATCCTTTAAAGCAATCCGCATACCAGAACCTAAATTGGCATAAGCTAATAAAGTGGATAATCTTTTTTTGGCTGTCTCATTAAGATTCTCTGATTTGTTGACAATAAAATAAGCATAACCTTGAAGGTCTCTTCTACCAACCCTTCCCCTTAATTGGTGTAAATCTGCTAAACCAAACCTTTCAGCATTATTGACAATTATTGTGTTCACATTGGGCATATCAATACCGCTTTCTAAAATTATTGTTGATATTAAAACATCGTATTTTCTATTTAGAAAATCATAATAAATTTTCGCCAGCTTTCTTTCCGAAAGTTTTCCGTGAGCGATACCAAATTTAACTTCGGGCAATAAACTTTTCAATTTCTCATAATATTTCTCTAAGTCTTTTATCTGATTATGGACAAAAAATACCTGACCTTCTCTTTTCAATTCATTCAGAATTATTTCTTTTATTGTCTCGTTATCCCAACTGATAACCTTAGTAATCACATCTTTTCTTCCGATTGGTGGTGTATTTATTACTGAGATATTTTTTAAGCCTGAAAGGGCTAAATAAAGAGTGCGAGGTATCGGTGTGGCGGTTAAAGAGAGGATATCGATTTCGGGTTTTAATTTCTTTAATTTTTCTTTATCTTTCACGCCAAATTTATGTTCGTCATCAATAATCAGAAGTCCTAAATTAGCAAATTGGATATCCTTTTGAAGAATTTTCTGGGTGCCAATAATAATATCAATTTTGCCATTTTTTAAATTAGCTATTATCTCTTTTTCCTTATTGGAAGGGGTTATCCTTGATAACATCTCCACTCGGATTGGTAAATTTTTAAGTCGCTCTTTAAAAGTTTGATAATGCTGAACTGCTAATAAAGTGGTTGGGCATAAAAAAGCAACCTGTTTAAAATTGCTTACTACCGAAAGAGCAGTTCTTAAAGCAATTTCTGTTTTACCAAAGCCAGTATCACCACACACCAACCTTTCCATTGGTGAATTTTTTTGAAGATCCTTTTTTATTTCCGAAAGGGTTTTTAATTGGTCAAAAGTTTCTTTATAAGGAAAGGTTAATTCTATTTCTCTCTCCCATTCTTCATTTTCAATATAAGGTTCTCTTTTTAATAATTTTCTCTTCGCAGCAGTTTCCAGAATTTCGGAAGCCAATTCTTCGCATTCTTTTAAAATTTTCTCCTTAGTTTTTTGCCAAATTGGTGAACCTAATTTATCAATTACTGGTTTTTCTTCACCGATACCGATATATCTTTCTAAGAGATTAAAATTTTCTATCGGTAAGTAAAGTAAATCGTTATTTTGATATTCAATTACTAAATACTCTTTGAGACCGAAACCAAAATCTTTTTTAATAATTCCTTTAAAAATTCCTACACCGTAATCTTGGTGGACAACATATTCATCTTTTACCAAACCAAATAAATCATCAATCGGTAATCCTTTAAATTTTTTTCTTTTGTATTTCCTTTTAGTAAAGCCGTAAATTTCTTTTTCGGTTAAAATAGTAATTTTTAATTTCGGGATAACAAATCCTTCGGATAAAAATCCAGAAAGGTACTTTGTTCTTTCGTTAGGAAAATTTTTGAAAAGGAAAGAAGAGTAATTTTCCATAATTAAATAATAAAAATGGTCACTCGCTGCTATTTCTCTTTTTAATAACGGAAAATCGCCTAAATAATTTGGGGCAAAAGTTATTGGAAACCCAAGGTCCCCTTCTTTGCTTAATAAATAATGAATCTCTAAATTTTCAATAATTTCATTACTAATAATGAGAAAATCTTTTAAGTAATTTTTTAAAGGAATAAGGTTTTGTGCTTTATTTAAAATTGCGGTAATTTCAACTTCTTTTAATTCGTTTATCGATCTTTGTGTTATTTCATTGAAATATCTTAGAGAAATTATCTTATCATTTTCAAATTCAATTCTTATTGGTGAGATAGAATCCCAAGGGAAAACATCAATAATGCTTCCCCGAAAAGCAAATTCTCCCTCTTCCAAAACCAAATCGGTTAAAAGATAACCGTTCTCAAAAAGCCAATTTTTTAAACCTTCGTAAGAGAGATATTGTTCTTTATAAATTTTTAAAAGAAAATCGTTTAAGTTTTTAGGAATTTGGTCTGATAAAAATTTCTTGGGCAAAAGAAAGATAAAATTTTCTTTTTTTTCTTCTTTTTTCATTAAATTTTTAAGAGTAAGTAAATCATTCTGATAAATAATTAGACGATCTTCAGATAAAAAATTGGTGAGATTTTGGAAGATTGTGTTAGCTTCTTCATTATCTTCAGAAATAAATAAAATTTTTTTCTTGATATTTTGATATAAATAATAGATAAAAAGAGAAGTTATTGTTAGATTATATTTTTTAATTTTAATTGGAAAATTTAAAACTTCTTTTGAAAAAATATAAGGAAGGAGATCGATAATTCCCTTCATAAGAAGTGGAGCGGATGTAAAGTCCGCTCCCAAAAAGTTTACTTCTTTTTCTTTGTTGTCTTTTTCTTTGCTGGCCTCTTTGCACACGCCATATTTCCTCCTATTTGACTTTATATTTTAATAAAAAAATTTGTTTTGTCAATAAAAAAGAATATTAAAGAAATTTTTTAAGAAACTTCTTCAATAAGAAAAAGAGGTTGACCATATTCCACGGGAGAACCTTCTTCAACAAGAATATCAATAATTTTGCTTTTCTTTTCAGCTTTAATTTCGTTCATTAATTTCATTGCTTCAATAATACAAAGGGTAGCACCTTTTTCCACAACATCGCCTTTTTCACAGAAAGGCGGAGCATCTGGTTTTGGTCGGCGATAAAAAGTGCCGACCATTGGTGAGGTTATTTTTTCATATTCTTTTTCTTCAACAACGGTTGATTTTTCTTCTTTTTGGGTAAGCGTTTTTTCGGTAGATAAAGAAATAATTTCTTTTTCTTCAGTTATTGATTTAGGAGTTGGCTGGAAAGTAATTTGGGGAGTAGAATAAGTTTTTACTTCTATTTTTAATTCTCCTAAATCTAATTTAATCTCAGAAAATTTGAATTTAGAAAGTAAATTTAAAAGTTCTTCTAAATATTTGATATCTTTTTTACTATTTTTACTTTCGCCAGAAAATCTTTGTTCCATTTTTTCCTCCTTAAATTTTTCTTTATTTTTCCTTTTTTCAAAAAATTTTAAGGCAATTTCTGGGAAAAGAGCATAAGTGATATAATCTTCTTCTTTTTCAATCAGGTCTTGCGAAAGTTCTTTTTTTACCCTATTTAAGATTGGCGATAATAAGTCAGCCGGCCGGTGATTAATTGGTTTTTCATTTCCCAAAATCTTTTTAACCAGTTTTTCTTTAATTGGTACCGGTGGAGCGCCATAAAGTCCTTTTACATAATCTTTTACTTCTTTAGGAATAATTTTGTATCTCTCACCATTAAGAACATTGAAAACCGATTGTGCGCCAACAATTTGGCTGGTTGGCGTCACTAAAGGTGGATAACCCAAATCTTTTCTCACTAAAGGAACTTCTTTTAATACCTCCGGTAATTTTTCTTCAGCCTTCATTTCTTTCAGTTGAGAATAGAGATTAGAAGTCATTCCACCTGGAATTTGGTGGATAAGTACTTCGTCATCCACCAATTTCTCATATTTAATATCTTTTTCTTTTCTTATTTTCTCAAAATGTTCAGAAATTTCTTCAATTGCTTTTTTGTTAAGGTTGATTTCAATTTGATAATCTTCAAAAATATAAAGCATTGTTTCAATCGCTGGTTGAGAAGTTCCAAAAGCCAAAGGAGCATGAGCAGTATCAATGATATCCACACCGGCTTCAATTGCTTTTAAATAAGAAGCCACGGCCATTCCTGAGGAAGAATGGGTATGAAGTTGAATAGGTAATTTGAGTTCTTCTTTTAATGCCTTTATTAATTCATAAGCCACCTTGGGAGAAATAATTCCCGCCATATCCTTTATACAGAGACTGTCGATTCCTAATTCTCTTTGTTCCTTTGCCTTTTTAACATAATATTCAATTGTGTGCACCGGCGAAATTGTGTAGCAGATAGTACCTTGACAATGTTTATTTAATTTCTTAATGGTCTCAATTGCTTTTGATAAATTTCTGGTGTCATTCAAAGCGTCAAAAACTCGAAAAATATCTATTCCGCGTTCGCTTGCTTTTTCAATAAAAGCAATAAGCAAATCGTCCGGATAATTTTTATAGCCGACAATATTTTGACCTCTTAAAAGCATTTGGAGTTTTGTTTTTCTAATCTGTTTTCTGATAAAGGAAAGTCTTTCCCAGGGGTCTTCAAAAAGGTAACGAATGCAAACATCAAAGGTGGCGCCGCCCCACATTTCTAAAGAATAATATCCTACCTCATCAAATTTTGGTAAGATTTCACTAAAATCATCGATACTCATTCGGGTTGCCCAAAGGGATTGGTGAGCATCTCTGAGGGTTGTGTCCGTTATTTTAATCTTCTTTTTCTCCATAATACTCTTTTAATTTATGAAATATTTCTTCCATTTTTAAAATCCTTGAACCTTTAATTAAAATTATATCACCTTCTTTTAAAATTTCAATCAATTTTGTTACTAATTTATCTTTAGAAGAGAAGTAATAAAAATCTTCTTCTTTTCTGTTTTTGTGAAGAAATCCTTCTTTTACTTTTTCTCCGTAATCACCGTAGAAAAATAATTTATCGAAAATCATACCGGCCTTTTCTCCTAATTGATAATGGAACTCTGCGCTTTTTTCTCCCAGTTCCTTCATATCGCCTAAAACACCAATTTTTCTCTTTTCTCTAAAAATTGTTCTTAAAGTTTCTAAAATATTTTCCATAGAAGAAGGGTTGGCATTATAACAATCGAGGAGGACGATTATATTTTTAAATTGGTAGAGGTTAGTTCTTAAAGGTGGTGGTTGAAAATCTTTTATATCAAGAAATTGATAGATATCTAAATTTAGAGCTTTAATCACACTCAGGCTTGCTAAAAAATTGTAAATATTATGAATACCGATTAAAGGAAATTCAATTTCGATTTTATCAAAAAGAAGAATTTTTGTTTTCTCTTTATTTAATTCTAAGGGAGTGGCAAAGATTTCGCAATTCTTGTTTTTGATGCCGAAGAAGATTTTTTTTAATGAAAAATTTTTACTCATTTCTTTTATCATCGGGTCGTCGTTATTGAGAATAGCGATACCTTTGGGAGTAAGATATTCTAAAAGTTCGCTTTTTTCTTTTGCTACGCCCTTTCGATCTTTTAGAAATTCTAAATGAGTATCGCCAATATTGGTGATTATTCCCATATCGGGGTTGGCAATCTCGCAAAGGGTTCTTATTCCACCCAATTGGTTCATTTCCATTTCTAAAACAAGAAATTGGGTATCTTTCTCTAAATGAAAAATTGTTAAAGGCACTCCGATATCATTATTATAACTTTCTTTTGCTTTTACTACTTTATATTTTTTTGCTAATAAAAAAGCGGTTAATTCTTTTACCGTTGTTTTTCCGTTACTACCGGTTATGGCAATTGTTTGGCAGTTAAAAAGAGAGCGATAATATTTAGCTATTTCTCCCAAAGCACTTCGGCTATTAAAAACTTTTATTAAACAAATATTTTTAAAATCCCTTATTTTAGAAGGATTATCAAAAATTATTGCTTTCACTCCCTTTTCAATCGCTTCCTTAATAAAATCGTGGCCATCAAAATTATTTCCTTTAATTGCAATAAACAATTCGCCTTCTTTAACCTTTCGGGAATCAATACTTATGCCGGTTATTAAAAAATCGGAAAAGCTGTTTAAAACTTCGCCTCTTGTTGCTTTTAGAATTTCGGAAATTTTGAGCATTTTATATTATAAACATTGCATCGCCAAAAGAGTAAAAATAAAATTTTCTTTCGATGGCATATTGATAGGCTTGAAAAATTAATTCTTTGTCAGCAAAAGCACAGACCAAAAGGAGGAGAGTAGATTTTGGCAAATGGAAATTGGTAATTAAGGCATCGACAAGTTGGATTTTGAAGGGTGGATAGATAAAGAGATTAGTAGTATAATATCCGGAAATAAGTTTACCAAATTCTTTCATCTGACTTTCGAGCACGCGCACCACCGTTGTTCCGCAGGCAATCACTCTTTTTTTCTCCTTCTTAGTTTCCTCAACTATTTTTATTAAATCCTCGGTAATTTCGTAATCTTCGTAATACATTTGATGGTCTTCAATATTTTCGGTTCTTATTGGTCGGAAGGTTCCTAAACTACAATGGAGTGTCAAAAAACCAATTCTAACTCCTTTCTTTTTGATTTCTTCAATCAACTCGTTAGTAAAATGAAAACCGGCTGTCGGAGCGGCAACTGCTCCTTCTTTTGTAGCAAAGATTGTTTGGTAATTTTCATCTTTTATATTAGGATTTTTTATATAAGGTGGTAAAGGAATATTACCATACTTTTCAATAACTTCTTTATCAGAGTTATTTAAAAATTGAACAATTCTAATTCCTTCTTTTTTTCTTTCTAAGATTTTTATTTCGTTATTATTAACCTTTAAAATTGTTCCTTCTTTCATTTTTTTTGCCGGTCGGGTAAGGGCTTCCCAAAGATTTTCGCCGATTTTTCTTAATAAAAGGATTTCTCCTTCCTTTTTGTTAGGTAATTTACCATAAATTCGGGCTTTAATAACTTTGGTATTATTAAAGATAATTAAATCACCAGAATTAAGAAATTCAATAATTTCATTAAATCTTTTTTCTTGAAGACTTCTTTTTTTTCTATCAACAAGTAATAAACGGGAAAATCCTCTTTTTGGGGGAGGCTCTTGGGCAATTAACTCTTTTGGTAGGTAATAGTCAAATTCATTTAGTTTCACTTCTTTCTGCCTACGGGCATTATATAAAGGACCTCTTCTTTTATCTTTAAAATTTTTTTCACTTCTTTATCATTAAAAGCACCAATTACGACTGTCCCTAATCCCATCGTTTCGCATTGGAGATGGATATTCTGCCCGCAATGGCCAACCTCCATATGGACATATCTAATTCCTCTTTCGCCATAATGAGAAGTGGTTCTTTCGTAATTAGCAGCAATAATAATATTGATTGGCGCATTTGAAATATATTCCTGTTGCCAAGCAGCTTCTGTTAATTCCTTTCTTACATCTTTTTCTGAAACTAATTTTATACTGTGTTCTTCGGGAAGATATTGATAAACACCGGGTTTTAAATCTTTTACTTCCCCAACCACTAAATAGATAACCAAAGGATAGGTAGCGCCAGCGGAAGGACAAGTTTTTCCTCCCCAGTCGGTAGTAATTCCATAAGCCGCCCATAATAATTGAGAAACCTCTTCTAAGGTTAAGGGTGATTTTTTATAACTTCTTACCGATCTTCTTTTCAATAATGCCTCTTCCACACTCACTTCGCTTTTATATCTCGGTTTAGGCAATTTCATTTTTCCTCCTTTCTCACCAAAAAGGGAAATCAAAAAAATTAAATTGAGAATGATTAATTTTTTCATATCATTCTTCCTTTAAAATCTTTTCTTTCATTTCTTTTTTATATTTCTCTAATTTTTCTTTTATTGTTGGATCTATCAGTGATAAAATTCTTAAAGCATAAAGACAGGCATTGGTAATTCCTGTTTTGCCAATCGCCATTGTTGCTACTGGAACACCGATTGGCATTTGGACAATAGAAAGTAAGGAGTCTAGTCCTTGTAAGGAACCAGTGGGTAAAGGAACTCCAATAACTGGTAAAGTAGTATGGGCAGCGATTACTCCCGGCAAATGGGCAGCCATACCAGCAATAGCAATTATTACTTGGTAATTTTTCTTTTCTAAATTTATTACATACTCTTTTAATTCATCGGGCGTTCGATGGGCAGAAAGAATTTTTAATTCATAAGGAATGGAAAACTCTTTTAAAATACTTATCCCTTCTTCCACTATTGGTAAATCGGATTTTGAACCAATAATAATTGCAATCATAGGAGAATTATAGATAAAAAATCTTTCTTATTCAAGAATAACAAATTTTTCAAACACCTTTTCTTCATCTGTTTCAATTAATAAAAAGTATAAACCGGGCTTAAAATTTCCATTAATAGTAATAATAAATTCTTCTTTTTCTCTTCTAAAATCTTTGTTATCAGCCATGAGTTTACCAAAGAAATTATAAATTTTTAATTGGGCATTTTCCTTTACATTTTTAATTTTTAATGAAACTTCTTTTTGATTTTTAATTACCGGGTTAGGAGCAATTTTTATTTCGGAAGTAATTGGCTCTGCCGGATAAGAAAACCTTATTAAACCATCCTCGGTGGCAATTAATACTTCACCAAAATAATCATTGATATAAAGAGAATGATAAAAATTATTTTTTTTCTCCCAATTGGGTAAGAAGTATTGGTTAAAGTTTTGCCATTTTTTCTTTTCGGGATAATAGATAGAAATTCCTTCTTTTGTTAAAAACCAAATTCGGTTATATTTATCACAATTTACAAAATACACTTCATCAGCAAGAATACCACTGTTTTGGGTTGTGAAGATTTCAAAGGTTAAATTCTCTTTTAAAAATCCCGCTCCCTTGGAAGTGGCTACCCAAATTCTACCTTTTTTATCGCAACAGCAGGAGTTAATAACTGGTGATAAAAGTCCGGCATTAATAATCTTAATTTCATCGTCAGAAAAGTTGTTCAAGGTATTTTTATGGTCAATTAAAAGTAGGCCGTTTAAGGTTCCAAGATATACTTGGTTTTTTTTGTCAAAAGTAAAGGATGGATAAGGGGGAGGATTTACATTACCAACAACAAGGGGATGATTAAATTCGTAAGAATTTCCCAATGAATCTAAAACAATAATATTTTCTCCGTTTCTAATCCAGAGATTATCATAAATATCTAATCCTAAGCCAGCAATTACATTTTTTTTGCTCGCTGTTCCCCATTGGTAAGTTTTAAGCATATTTTCTTTGGGATAAAAGCAAGACAAACCACCAATTTCTGCCCAATGCCCAATCCAAATTCGGTTTTTTGAATCGCAGACTAAAAAATTGGGGTGAATTAGAGAATCAACTAACCAAGCAATTGTGTTATCTGATTTAATTATACTTATTGTGGAGTTGCCCGGATAGGTTAAAAAATGGGTCAAATATAAATTACCATTTTTATCCCAAACCGCATTGAAGATGGTTTTGGAATAGATGGTAGAAAAGAAAAAGCTTGTTTTTGAAGTACCTTTTATGCGATAAAGGCAACCAATTCCCTCATCGTAAAATCCCCGATAGATTGCTAAAAGTTTAGTTTTATCTAAATAAAATCGAACAGTTTTTGCAGGTAAAAGAGTATCCAAAAGGTTGTTTTTTAAAGAAAAGAATCCTGTTTTGGCACCAATATAAAAAGAATTTTGATAAAAGATAAAGTCATAAACTATCACTGGATTTGAAAAACGAAAATAGGGCATAAAAAGATTGCTATCCAAATAAGCAATGCCTAATTCGGTTAATACAAAAATGGTATCTCTTACTTTGATTATTGATTTTACTGTGTCACCTAAAGGTTTTTGGTAGTTTTCAATTTCTGATAAATCTCTTTTTATTTTAGAAACTCCCCGATTAGTGCCAAGATAAATATCATCAAAAACTTTAACACAAAAAAGATTGTTCGTAGGAATTTGGGGATATTCAATTTTAATTATTCTGTCGTCATTAAAATTATCAAAAGTTCCTTTAGTATCAATCAGATAAAAGCCTTGGTCGGTTGCCAGAAAAATAGTATCCTTTTCAATAACTAATTGATTAATATTGATAGAATAAGGTATTTTCTCTTTTGGATAAGAAAAGAATTTTTCTTTCTTTAAATCAAAATAGATAAGACCACCGTATTTTGTACCAATCCAGAGATTAGAGTCTCTATCAAAAAATAGATCTTGTAAATAATTGGAAGTGAGGCCATCGAAATAGGAATAATATTTTTTAACTCGGAAATCTTTATCAGTTATAACTAAACCGCCTTCGCCACAAAGATAGAAGTTATCGCCCATTCTTGTAATTCCTTTAAAGAGAGTATAATTAGTAATGAAACTATTTATTAAACCAAAATAAAAAAGAAAAATCATAATTCTAAAACAGTTTTATTTTCGTATCATTCAAAAAAATTATTTGAAAATACAATAATATTAAGGCAAAAGAAAAAAGCCAATCTAATAGCATTTTTTTTGAGTAATACTTTCTAAAGAAATAGTAAAAAGACCTAAATCTTTCTCGTTCGGATCTGATAAAATTTTTACTTCTTGCTTTTCCCAAATAATGAACCACTTTTATTTTTGGATACAAAATAACCTTCCAATTCTTTTCTCCTAATCTTTTACAGATGTCTAAATCTTCGGCAAAGAGAAAAAAATTTTCATCAAAGGTGCCAATACTATCTAAGGCTTTTTTTCTAAATATAATGAAAGTGCCAATCACTGAATCAACTTCTATTGGTTTTTCCATTTGATATTTCGCTAAATTTAAAAATTGAAAAGAATAGGGGTTAGACCTAAAAATTTTATAAAGGATGGAACGGTAACCAAAGAAAAGATGGGAAATTTTGGGAAAGGAACGTGCCGAAGGTAAGACCTCTTTTCTTTCGTTAATAAATAAAGGAGCAATACATCCCCAATTAGGATTTTTTTCTAAATAGAAAATAAGTTCTTCAATTTCGTTATTGTTAAAAGCAATATCAGGATTGGCAATTCCAATATATTCACCAACAGCATATTTCAAACCAATATTTATTGCTTTGGCATAACCATAATTCTTTTTTAACTTTATTAAAAGGATATTATTATTTTTAAAATATTCCGTTGGCAATTCCTCCTCGGAATTGTTATCAATAACAATAATTTGGTAATCTTTTTCTTTTAAAAAATTAATCAGGTTTAAAAGATATTTAGTAGTGTTATAGTTTACTAAAATAAGAGAAAAATTTTTCACATCCGAAAAGTAAAAGAAAATTTGTAATTAGTAGTTGGAAAACTATAAATTAATTCATCAGAAGAGATGTCTAAACTGAAATTTTTATAAGAAAAACCAATTCCCCAGGTAAAGGGAATAGAAATTTTTCTATCACCTTTAATAAGTTTTCTTCCTTTTCTATTAAAAAGATATTCAAATACTGAAATGCAATCTTGCTCATTATTCTCGTCTTCAACAATTACCCCGCCCCGCCAGCCGGTTACATCTTCAAAATAACCAAGTCTTAAAGAGAAAAGATTATTTAAAATTCTGGTTTCAATACCAAAACTTTTCCACATATCTTCCCACTCCGAAGTAGAAGTATCAGCCTTTTCAATAAGTCCGATATTAAATTCCATTGGCAGATTTAATGTTATCTTTTCATTCTTTATTGGTGAGAAGTTTAAACCAACTCTTAACATTCTTGGTAACGGATCGGGTTCGCTACCGGCAATATAAGAAATCGGCGGTCCAATATTGCTTAAAGAGGTGCCAAAAGAAAACCAGTTAAAAGGTCTATAAAGCATTCCAAAGTCTAATGCCCAAGTTATTCCTGTGCCACCGGCTTCAATCCCTAATTCAGGCATTGCTTTCCAAACCCAATCCGGAACCAAATAAGAGTAAATAAATTTCCAAGATAAACCTGCTCCTAAATTGTTTAATATTGGATACCCATAAGAGAATGTTAAGGCAAAATCAAAGGTAGTATATTTACCAAGTAAGTCGCCTCTTTCATTCCAAACTTCAGTTTCACCAGTATTTAAATAAATGGTATTGAATCCAAAGGTACCGATTTCAGTTGTTTTATAAGTTAATGCCAGAAAATCATAATACATTGAAATATCTAATCCTTCGGTAAGTCCAGGAAGCCAATTACAATGCATCAATTCAGCACTAAATCTTTCTTTTAAAAGCCCAAGACCACCGGGATTATAATAAGTTGCCGACGGGTCATCACTTAAACCGGTAAAATTTCCGCCTAAAGAGGTTGGTCTGGCTGATGGCCAAATCATTAAAAATACTGCTCCGGGATAGCCATGGGCACCAAAAAGGGTGGTAATAAAAAGAAGAAAAGCCAAAAATTTTCTCATAATAAATTATAAAAACAATCGAAACAAAAGTCAATGTTATTCAATGATAATCTTTCTTAGAAAACTTTCTTCTTTGCCATTTAAATTGTAAATCACCTTTGTTAAATAAATTCCTTTCGCAAGTTCATTTCCGATAAAGTCTTTTTTATCCCAATAAATAAAATTGTTGCCAATTTTTGTAAGGGTTTTCAGTTCTTTTATTAATCTCCCCTTTAAGGTATAAACCCTAATTTTAATCTCAAAAACCTTATTGGTATTAAAAGAAAAACAATAGGTATTTTCATTTATTTTAAAAAAGCAAAAATCTTTTATTTGATCCTTTTCGTAAACCTTTAAAAAGTAAGTCTTAGAAAATCTATTGAAAAGGTTATCGGTGAGATAAAATGTGAAAGAGGCGGTATCGTTAACCAAACTTATTGGCAAAGAAAAGGTTAAATTGGTATAGGAATTTGATTGATAAGAAAGATAGGGGAGAAGGTCAAAGAATTTTTGATAAGGACTTAGATAAAAACCGCAAGCATAAGGATAGGGTAGTTGTAAAATACCAGTTTGCGAGTAGATTTTCCCTTTTAAGAGAAAGTTTCTATTTACTTCGGTTGTTTCTTTTAATAATTTATTATCGGCAAAGAGTTCCCAATTTACTTTACTTTCTATGTTACTTGTCTCTCTTTTGAAGAAGAGAGGAGGTGAGGAGATAGAATAATTATCCTTTCCTTTGATTGTGAGATAGATATTTGCTGAAGGGTTTAAAAAATAGGAAATCCCATCAGTAAGGTAAATAGTATCCGGAAAAGGAATTTTGGGAACAAAAAAGGAGTCAATAATTTTATTGTCTTTTATTTCAGAATAATTTAAATAGAAAAAATCTTGGGGTAAATCGTAGTAAATCTGGCCAAACCAGGAATTATAAACTCTTCTTCTTTTTGGTAAGAAGGCAAAAATTATTGCCTTTCCTTCTTTTTCCAAAAGGGTATCTTTTATTAAAAATACTCTGGCTGTTTTTAATGTCTCATCGGTTTTTAAATTATTTCTTTTTAATGGGAAAAAGGGAATTTTGGTTAAGGGTTCGCCAAAGAAATGGTATTTTTTGTCAATGTACCAGGCTTTAAAAAATGCTTCGGCAAAGGTTGAACAGGTTTGGGAAAAGATGTTGTTAAACATAATCTCGGCTAAGTATTTGTTGCTGATTGTGCTTGTTGCTTTGCTACCAGCAACGGTCGCAATCGCACCGTTAGGATTTCTTATCAATTCTTCGGCTAAACATTCATATTCCGTTTCGTCAAAACGGCCAACGCCGCAACTAGCAAAGAAACCAAAGAAATATTTTCCTTTGTTTTCTAATTGATAAATATCGTTTAAAGAAAAGAGATTTTCGTGGGCAAGTTTATCACCGGCTCCGTGACCAAAATAGCATAAAACTCCTATCCCTTTATTAATAGATTTTGTTAAATCTTCTTTGGCATTTCCTTTATCATTGCTTTTTAAAAAAGGATAATCAAAAAGATAGATTTTTTTTAATAGATATTGATTATTATTAATATTGCCAATAAGTTCACAACCACCATAATGGTCCCGCCAAATTGGGTCTTTTCTTCCGGTATCACCATTATATTCGTCATCCGCCAAAAGTAAGAGAATTTTATTGGAAGGGATGAATTGATTTTTTTCGTATTCTTGTAATTTTCTTAAAAAGATTTTCATCTCTTCTTCGTTTCTTATCGGTAATCTTGTTAAGATAATATCCGGAGAAGCACCGTTGCCATCTAAATCAGCAAAATAACTATCAAAGCATAAACCTTTATCAGTATAAGCACCCGGCTCATAATCATAACCCCATTCATAAGTAGGGACACCGACAAATCTTTTAATAATTCCCCGATAATCGTAATTAGCATCGCCTAAAAATAAACAATATTTTGGTCTCTTATCTTTTAAGAATTCTTTAATTGCCGAAATCTCTTTTAAACCACCAGCATATTCATCATAAATATCTTCTAATAAAGTAATACCAATCTTTAAATTATTAGTCTTCTGGCGATAACTTTTCAAAAGTAAAGCCGAAGAATAAAGTTCTTTTGGTGTGATAATAATATAATCATAATTTCCTTCTAAGTTTTCTAAAATCTTTCTTTCTATCTTTATGGGCTTTTTAAAATTCCTGTTGGATAACAAACAAAATTTTTTCTTTTCAAAGAAATATTGAGAAAAGAAGATTAAAGAAGAATCCAGATAAAGATTTTCAATAAATTTTGGTTCTTCTATTTTAGTTACATCAAATAAAAATATCTCTTTCTCCTTACTTTGATTTTTAATTTCAATTGCTAATTTGCCTAAGGTATCAATGGTAAAAAATATCGGCTTGTTTTGAAAGATTAGTTCTTTTTTATATTCCATCTCTAAAAAATCAAAATAAAAAACCATCTCTTCCTGCCCAACCAATTCGAAGCTTAAAATATTATCTTTTTTTAATAAAATCTCTTTCTCTCTTAAAAAATCTTCAAATCGGGGATAACTAGGCTGGCCAATAAATTTTAATGAATCTAAAAGTAAATTATTAAGGTAGATATAAAGGTTGATATTCCCCTTTTTGGGCCAGAATCTTAAAAATATTTTTTTTAAACTAATTGGATTATCTAAGAAGTCTAACTTATATTCTTTTCTTAATTTATTGATACCTGATAGTTTATTAATTTCTTCCCAAACCCATAAAATTCCGCTTCTTGCCGGACAGAGATTATCATATTCAATTCTTAAACTCTCTTGGGCAAAATTAATCGCCCTTTCTTTCTCTTGACTTACCAAATATTTTTTCATTCTTTTTCCTTTATTTAAATTAAAAAGAGAAAGCCAATAGACATTATTTAAAGTATATAAAGAGAAATATTCTTTAGCAAAGAAAATAATCTTATCTTTCTTATCAAATTTTTTATCTTCTTCACCAAGAATAATAATTGGAATCTCTTGAAACTGGGCATCATACAAAGAGAAATATTCTGGATTTAGTAGGTCAATCATTGGTATTAGGTTTTTTAAATCTTCATAAGTTATCTCATAGACACCGGTTGAGCAGATTTCAATCTTTATCAAATCTTTGTAAGGAAATTCTTTTAAAATTGGGGAAGGCGCGCTTTTTAATTTTTTAAGTTCTTTAATTTCATAATCAATTTTTTTATAGATTTTTAGGGTTTTCTTATCTTTATCATATTGAAAAGGGTTGATTGTGATCTTAAAGAGATTTTTATTTTCTTTTTTTCCTAAATATTCTAAGTTAAGCAGTTTTTTATTGAAATCTTCTTCTTTTAAATAAATACCTTCTTTTATCTCATAGGAAAAGTTTAGTATCTTGATTTCGGCACTATCACTGGTTAACCAGATAAAATCTTCGTAATTGGGTAAAGAAGGAAGGTATTGATAATTTAAATTGGGCACATAGATAAAATCAGCGTCTTCAAATTTTTCTAATTTAAATTCTTTTAATTCAAAGGTAAATCTTTGGGAAAATGTGAAGGAAAAGAGATAAGCAAAAAGAAAAAATTTCTTCATCTACCAGTCTTCTTTGATACCGAAAGTAATTTGCCAGTACCGCTCTTCTTTTTTAGATAGGGGATAGGCAAAGTCAATCATAAAAGGAAAATAGCCAACAAAAAACCTTAAGCCAAAACCAGCTCCCCAAATAGATTTTTTAAAGTTGGTGCCAAAATCTAAAAAGGTATTTCCTCGGATATTTTTTATTGTTATTGGCAAAGGAAAGCCCAATTTTAAAATCTCCACAAAGGGAGCACGAAATTCTAATTTACCTAATAGAAGATAAAAATTGGTAGACTCGTCTTCCGGATAAATAAGCTCATAACCGCGGACATAGTTGCCATCCGGATAAAACCTTTCTCTATTTCCACCAAAACTTGCGATTCCACCAAAAAGAAAGGCAAGGATATAAGAGTTATCATAGATATTAAAATAATCTCTTGTTTCTAAATATAAACTCTGAAAGATTGAATCACTGGGCGGAAGAGTAAAATAAGGCTCTAACAAAAACCTCTGTCCTTTAATCGGTCCAAAATCGGAAAAAAGGGCATTGTCATAAACCAAAGAAAAATAGTTATATAAAAATTTCTCACTAATCCTTTTCTTTTCAATCTCGTATATCTCTTCTTTCTGATAGTAAAATCTAAAATCTCTTAAATAAAGTAATAAGCCAAATTCGCTTCTTAAAAATTTGGTAAAAGGATAGGAAACAACTGGAAAGAATCCTTTTTGGGTAACCGTTAAAAAAGTATCGCCGCGCCAATAATAAAAATCAACATATTGAAATAAGGTAAAATAATAATCTTCCCTTCTTTTTAGATAGGCATAAGAGAAGTAAAAATTGGAAAAATCAATAAGTCCATAAAGGTTCGTTAAGATTAAAAACCGGTGATTACCAAGAAGGTCGGATAGAGATATTAAGAAATTACCGGTAAATCCTAACCCCGAAGAGAAGAATGCCTGACCAGTGGCATAATCTGCGGAAAGGGAAAAATTATATTTTCTATTCTCTTTTATTAAACTGGTTTCCGGATAAGAAAATTCCTTTTCTTCTTTTTCTTTTAGTTTAAATTCCTGCTCTTTTCTTAAAGAAGAAAGATTATCAATCTGGGATATTGAATATCCTTGATTATGATAATAAGAAAAGAAAATTTTATCTTTATAAACAATCGGCGTCTGACAGGCACCAAGAAAATCACTTTTATATAAAATCTTATTCTCTTTTAATGAATAGATAACTAATTCATAATCTAAAACAAAAAGCAAGGTATCCAAAGAACTAAAAGAGATAGGAATTAGGGAAGATAGTTCAATTCCTTTTGGTTCGTAAAGTTTTTTGATTATTTTGTCATTTAATGAGTATAAATAGATTCCGTAATTTCCTAATTTCTCTCGGTCGCTTATGAAAAGTAAGGTCTCGTTATTGAAAAAATAGGGATCTTTTTCTTCAAAGATATCACTGGTCAAGGGGAAAAGTTCTTTTTTCTCAAAAAGAAAGAGATACAAATTACTTTTCCCATTTTTTATTCCGCAAAGAACAAGCTTTTTATTATCTGGTGAAATATTTAAATGATAGGCATCTTCTAAAGGCAGATGATATCTTTCTTCTTTTTTCGTTTTTAGAGAATATTTACAAAGATAGATTTTTCCTCTTAATCTTTTGATATAATAAATAGCATTTTCTTTTGGGCAATAAGTGAGAGCCGGTTTTAAGATACTTATCTCACCAGTCCCGAAAAAAGAGACTCCTTTTAAGAGAAGTTTAGATTTCTCTTTAAGAAAAGAATAAGAAAAAATAGATACCTGGTCATCTTTATAAGAAAGATAAAGAAATTCTGTTTCGGAAATTGGGACAGGAAAAATATTATATCTTCTTTTCTCTTTTTGGTGGTCAAGGATTATTCTTGCCTTCTTAGTAAAATTATTTTTTTTATATATTAAGGGATAATATCTCTCTTTTAGATAATCTAAAAAATCCTTCTCTAAGGAAGAAAAACTTTTGCCAAAACTTTTCTTACAAGCGCCATCAATTCCTTTTCTTTTCTTTACCTCCCTTAAAAACTCGTATGCCTTCTTATTAGAATATCTATCTTCTAAAAAGATAAAAAAATGTTCGCCTAAAACATAATTGAGATAACTTCCTTCCGGCAAAGAAGATAGGGTAATAGATTTATCGTTGATTAATAAATCGGCAATAATTATCGGATGAAGGGAATTTCTTCTATTGCTTAAATATTCGGAAAGTCCTTCCATAAACCAAGTGGGCAAAGTAAATTCCGGTGTTAAAGATAAAAGAGTTGATAAGCCCCTTTTCCAATAATACTCGTATTCCAAGATATGGGCAATCTCGTGCCTTAAAGTATATAGAAAATCATAATAGGAACCGGTAAAAGGCAAAACAACCCGGTTTTTAAAAACTTCCGCAAATCCCAAAATCCCTTCTTCAAGTAAATCCAAAATAATATTAGTCTGCTGAAATTGACCGGGTGAATTATAAATAATTATCGGAATCTTTCTTCTTAAGCGGAAATTAAAAATATCTTCGTATTCTTCAATGGTCTTTTCACAAACCTCATAAGAAAAATTGGCTAAATCTTCACTTCCTTCTTGGTAGTATAATAAAAACTTCTCTCCTTCTAAATAATAAAAAGAGAAATCCTGATACTGAATCTTGTTCTTACCATATTGAGAAAAGATTAAGGGAATTAAAAGAAAAAGCATTAATACCTTATTTTAATAACCTTACCAATGGAATAATACTTTCCACCCCAATATAACAAATTATCTTCCCTTTGGTAATTTTCAGCAACATAACAAGCCAAGATTTCACCAATAAACCAAGTATGGTCACCGGTTTCAAACTCGTATTTTACCTTACATTCTAAATTTACTGGACATTCTTTAATTCTTGGACAATTTACTTTGCTTGCCTTCTCCTTGGTTAAATTCATCTCTTTAAATTTATCAACTTCCTTACCGGTCTTTTCACCACAGAAATTGACAATTTCTACCATATCTTTATTGGGAATATTGATAACAAACTCGCGCGAATTCTTAATTAAAGAATAGGAATAACGAGAAGGCGCAACACCAATGCCAATCAATGGTGGATTAAAAGAGAAGATGTGAACCATACCGATACTAATAATATTATCCTTTCCTTCATAGGAACAGGAAACCAAAACACAAGGAAAAGAAACAAAAACTCTTGTTATCTCTCTTAAATTGGTAACCAAATTTTTCTTCATAAATTAATTTTAAAGAAAATAGAAGAAAAGTCAAAAGATTGAAAATTAAAAATAAATTTGTTATAATTAATCATAAAAATTAATGGCGGGCAGGTCCTTTTCATTTTTTACCTCCTTTTTATTTCCATTTTTACCTTTCTTTCCTGCCCGCCGGTAGAGGTTATTTTTAAAAAGGAGTGAAGATGGGTAAGAAATCATTTTTAGTATTATTTTTTATTAATTTAGTATTCTCTCAATCTTTAACTTGGCTTGGTTCTTTGGGAACTCCTTATGCCGAAGTCCATGGGGTTTCTGATAATGGTCGGGTAGTGGTTGGTTGGGCAGGAGTTTATAGTCCTCATTATGCCTGGCGATGGAAGCCGGATAGTGGAATGATAATTATTCAACCTTTGGTTCCTAACCGAGATGCGGAATCCTGGGGATTATCGGCAAATGGTGAAGTGGTTGTTGGTTATGGATTTATTGGTAGTGGTAATGATTACCGAGGTTTTCGCTGGTATAATGATACAATGTATCAATTTGGCACTTTGGGCGGAAGGGTAAGTTGGGCGCGAACTGTTTCTTATGATGGCTCGGTTGTTGCTGGTGGTGCTGAGCATATTAGCGGTTATAATCACGCCTTTCGTTGGAAGCCTGATTCGGGTATGCAAGATTTAGGAGTCCTTCCTGGTGCTTTACGTAGTTTCGGAACGGCTATTTCCTTAGATGGTCGGGTAGTTGCTGGTTGGTCAGGTTTTGAAAACCAAATCCATCATGCCTTTCGTTGGGAAAATGGTGTAATGGAAGATATCCATAATCCGGCTTTTGGTTTTAGTGAAGCGATTGGCATCTCTGGTAATGGTGAAGTAGTAGTTGGTGGTTGGGGACCAGTCTCATCAGTGCCGATCAAAGCCTTTCGTTGGACAAGAAATACGGGAATGGTTAACTTGGGAACATTAGGTGGTGATTGGAGTGAAGCCTGGGCTTGTAATTATGATGGTAGCATTGTTGTTGGCTGGTCAGAAGTCTCTACTGGTAATTGGCATGCCTTTATCTGGACACCAGAACGGGGAATGGAAGATTTAAATGTTCTCTACGCGAATGTTATACCACCTGGTTGTATTTTAAGAGATGCGATGGCAATCTCTTCTAATGGTCGTTATATTGCTGGTCGGGGATACAATGCCCAAACCGGTCGCGATGAAGCCTATCTCCTTGATACCCAAGGAACAGCAATTAAAGAAAAAAATCTCACAAGCCATTCTTTTTTTGCCAAGGGAATTTTGGTAATAAATTATGAAGTGCCGAAAAGAGCCAATGTGAGATTGACAATTTACGATAATTTCGGAAGAGAAGTTATAACCTTATTAAATAAAACCCAAGAAGCCGGTAGATATGAGTTAAAACTTGACCTCAATAATTTGCCGAAAAATATCTATTTTTATCGTTTAAAAATAGGAGAATCTTTTAAGACAGGAAAGATTATAAATTGTTTTTAGAGTAATTTTGTTATAATATATCTAATAAGGGTT
>JBDRVN010000007.1:0-45377 GCA_039801885.1 Caldifarciminota bacterium | reverse complement strand
TTCTATCTCTTTATTAAAAGAAAGAATTATTTTCCCTTTTTTAAAGATTATTCACTAATCAAAATTGCCCAAATCCTTGATGAAAATTTTGATGCTTTAAATAAAGAATTAACACCAGCCGTTTCTTTTTTAAAAGATTATAAAAAATATCAAGAAAGTAAAGAAAAATATTCTCTCTCTTTAATTAATTGGGCAATAAAAGAGGGAGAAAAGAAGTTTAAAGAAAACTATTCTTTTATCAAAAAAAACTTATTAAAAAAATTAGAAATAAAAAAGAGATTAAAAGAGAATTTCCTTACCCTCTTATTCTCTTTAATTATCTTTCTTTCTTATTTCCTAATTTTTCCTATTCCTTTTAAGATTGGGTTCTATACAATCTTTAATAAAAGTAGATTGCCAATCCAATTTCAGATTGAGCCTAAAAATATATTTATCAAAAAAGGAGAGATAGTTGAGATAAAAGCAAAATTAATTTCACCTTTCAAATTTAAGAAAATTAATTTTATTTATGGTAAGGATTTTAAAAAAAGAATGAAATTAAAATTGGTTAAAGATTCAACAAAAATTACCCTTTTTCCAAAAGAGGATTTTGATTATTATTTTGAAATCCTTTCTTTAAAATCACCAATTTATAATGTTAGTTTCTTACCAATAAAAGAGCTATCTCTTTTAAATTTAAAAGTAATTCCACCTTCTTATACCCAGCTTTCACCAACCGAGTACTCTTTTCCTAAAGAGATTTCGGCAATGTTAGGTTCTTTAATAATCTTAAAAACAAAACCTCCTTTTAGCCAAATATTAACAGAAAAAAGGATTATTAGTGAAAATAGCGATTCCTGTTTTTTTTCTCTCTTAAAGGAAGAAGAAAAGAATATAATGATTGTTTTTAATGGTGAGACGGCTAATATCCGGATAAATTTTCTATCTGATGAATATCCTTATATTACTTTTCTTTTTCCCAACAAAGATATTGACCTTCCGGAAAGTATGAAAATTCCTTTAAGAATTTATCTTTTAGATGATTTTCAAGTGAAAGAGGCTAAGATTTATGGAATAAAAGATAATGATACCTTTCTGGTTAAAAGCTTTGGTGTTAATAAAAAAAGTGATACAATTGATTTTGTTTGGGATTTAACTAATTTACACCTTCTACCTGGTAAGGAAGTTTTTTATTATGCTATCTGTTTTGATAACGATATTATTAAAGGTCCCAAATCTTCAAAAACTGATATTTATAAAATAAGATTTCCTACCATTGAAGAGATATTTACCAAGACAACCGAAAGAATTGAAGATGTTTATTCGGAAGTAAATAGAGAAAAAACCGGTATGGAAGAGGTTCTAAAAGAAATGGAGAAATTGGAGAAATCTTTTAAAGAAAAAAGGGAACTTTCTTATGAGGAGAAAAAGGCGTTAAGTAATATCTTAGATAAAAATAAAGAATTGATAAATAGTATTTCGGAGTTAAAAAAAGAGGTAGAAAATTTTTTAAAAGAATTGGAAGAATATCCTTTATTTGACCAGGCAACTTTAAGTAAACTTATGGAACTATTTCGAATATTGGATGAAATAATTCCTCAGGAACTAAAAGAAAGATTATTGAAGTTGAGGGAAGAATTGGAAAAATCAAAAAACTGGAAAGAATACTTTTCTCAGTTAAAACTGAATAGCGAAGAGTTGCAAAAAATGATGGAGAGGGCTGAAAAACTTTTGAAAAATTTATTAAGTTCTGCAAAATTAAAAGAATGGGAAAAGAAGTTAAGTGAATTGGCGAGACTACAAGAGGAGATTGAAAAGAAGATAAATAATTTACCCATTGAGGAGCAAAAAGATATAGAAAAGACAATAACAAATTTAGAAAAAGAGATAAAAGAATATAAATTTGAAGATAAGGATTATCAAGAATTCCAAAAAGAGTTAAAGGAACTATTAGAAAAATTGGATTTAAAAGAAAGAGCCGGTGAGATTGCCGAAGAAATGGAAAGAAAAAATCTCTCTTTGGCAAAAAAGTTATCTTCTTCTTTAAGAAAAGATTTAAAAAATTTGGCAGACCGCTTAAAGAATTTTCAAAAGAGCATAAGTGAGAAAAATAAAGAAAAGATTTTTAATAACCTTTTTAAAATTGGTTTAGCCCTAAACGATTTAAGTAAAGAAAGTAAAAATTTGATAAATTTTTCTATTAAAGATGAAGAGAGTGAGAAAGATTTTGGCAAGAAAATTAGTTTACTTAATAATAGTATAAAATTACTTTCTGATTCTTTGCTTTCTTTAAGTAATCAATCTTTAACCATTTCACCAAAGTTAGCCCAGGGGTTAATCAAAAGTAATAGCGATTTAGAAAGGATAAGTAAACTTATTGCCGAGAAGAATTTTAATTATGCCAAAAGTATTTTGGGAAGTGTTAAGTTAAATATTGATAAGACTATTTTGAATATTATCTATCTTTTAAATCAAAAAACAAAAGGTGGAGAAGGGATAGAAGATTTTTTAAATGCTTTACAGCAAGCGAGCGAAATGCTCGGTGAGATGTTATCAGAAATGGGTGGTTTGCCAATACCAATGCCGATGAGTGGAATGGATTTACAGAGATTACAAGAAATGATGAGTAAATTGCGTTACATTAGAGAAATGTTAGAGCAAGCTTTAAAAGGTCTTTCTTCCGAGCCAGGATTAACAAGTAGTATGGAAGGAATTTTGGAAGAAATGAAAAAAGTTGAAGAAGATTTAAATAAGTTAAATGTTAAAAGGGAATTGGTTGAAAGAACTGCCGGAATATATCGACGACTGTTAGATGTGGAAAGAAGTATTAGAAAGAAAGAAAAGAAAGAAGAATATGAAGCAGAAGTGGGTAAGGAATACGAAATAAAGGAGAAGATTTTATTGCCCAAGGATTATGGCGAAAGAAAGAAATATCTCCAAGAAGAACTTTTGAAAATCTTAAAAGAAGATTTCCCCCAAGAATATTATCCATTAATCAAAGAATACTTTTATAAATTATTAGAAGAATGAAAGGATTAATTTTATTATTTCTTATTTTAAACAATGATTGGCAGACTAAACTTTTAAAAGAAGGTTTTAAAGATTCCCTTTATTTAAAATATCGAGAAGAAAAGATAAAAGAAAAAAAATATGAGGAACTTAAAAATTTCTCTTTGGAGCTTTTGAAAAAATATCCAAGGGAAACTTTAATTTTACTTACTTTAGGAGAAATAGAGATTGTCAACAAAAATGTTAAATCGGGTTCTTTCTATTTAGAACAGGCATTGCGAATATCCAAGGAAAGTAATTCTTTCGTTTCCCAATTGTTAGAAAAGTATAAGATAGAAGTGGAAGATAAAAGTTATCCTTTTTTGAGTTTTATTTCTTTAATCAAAAAAAACAACTTAAAAAAAGCAGCAGAGTTTACCAATTTTTTACCAGAAGGAGAACTAAGAATTTATTACCAAATATTGTTATCCGCCTATCTTGGTTTTGTTGATTCTACTTTAGTTTACATTTTTGATTTTCTTATTCGTTTTGAAAAAAGTCCGTTAAAAGAAGAAGTTCAGGAATTTGGTTTGCTTTTGAGTAGTGGTAAAGATATGAAAGATTATTTTTATTCGTTGATTCTTTTAACAATTGGGGAAAAAGAAAAGGCAATAGATATTTTAAAAAAGATTAATGAAGATTATTCATTAATCAAATTGGCAGAAATTTATCAAAAAGAAAACAAAACTCAATTGGCAATTAGTACCTTAGAGGATGCTTTAAAAACAAAGAATGATTATTTTCGTTCCCAAGCCCAATATTACTTGGCTTCTCTCCTTTTAGAAAAA
Organism: Caldifarciminota bacterium; assembly: GCA_039801885.1. Taxonomy (GTDB): domain Bacteria; phylum Hydrothermota; class Tepidihabitantia; order Tepidihabitantales; family DTDR01; genus DTDR01. The sequence continues at coordinate 41,562 of JBDRVN010000007.1, read as the reverse complement.
GATGAAAGTCGGGCAATTTTACTTTTAGAAGATATTGTTTTCAACCATCCCTTAACACCCTACACTTTTTATTCCCAGGAGTTGCTTAACAAGTTAAAAATAAAAGGTGTTAGATAATTAATAAAAGAAGACATTACTATTTTCTTTTAAAGAATGGAAGATAATTTTTATATCTTCAAGCGAAAAAATTAAGGCATTAAAACTAATTAAATCTTTTGGTATTTCTTCCAAAACAGGACCGCAAATTATCAAATTTTCCGAAAGAAAAAGAAGATAGGGAGAAAGGCCATTTTTTATTATTCTTTCTTTTTCCTCGGGTATTTTCTTACCGAGGAGTTCGTAATAATAATCGGGAATTATAAAATAGGTTGTTTCTTGTTTAGCAATCACCTGTAAAATTCCCATTGGTAAAGAAAAATCTTCTTGCAAGAAAATATCAAAACTCATTCTTCTTAATACTTTATTTTCAATTTTTAAATAGGCAATATTATTTTTTCTATCTACTTCTAAATAAAATTCTTTTAGTTCTTTCAATTCTTTTTTAAAATTTTGCAAGGCAATTTTTTGGTTTATTTCTTTTAATTCTTTTTCGACTCTATTATTTAAAGATTTTAATTCTTCTAATTCATTCTCTTTATTTTTAATCTCCATTAAAATTGTTTTCTTTATAATACTATCACTAAAGCGAATAAGAGAAAGAGTAAAAAGGATTAAAGAGATATTAAAAAATTTTTTCATTTTCCGTAAATATATACTTTCGCACCCAATTTCAGCGAATCATAAAGCATTTTAATTCCCTCTTTATCTAATCGAATACAGCCATGAGTTACTGGTTCTCCTAATAGGTGTTCATAAGGTGTACCGTGAATCATAATTCCGCCGCCTAAATCCAAGGCATAATCTCCAAGCATACCTTTTACTCTTCTGAGGGGCGAATCTTTTGGTGGAATTGGTTTTTTCTCTTCGATAAAAGCCCAATCCGGTTTATACCAGATTGGCTCCTTTATTTTTCTCAAAACTTTTAGAACTCCTTTTGGAGTAACAAACCGCCATTTTTTGCCAAAAGGAGTCGTTAAAACCTTTCCGGAACCACCAGAAATTTTAAATTCGCGAACGGTTCTTTCGCCTCTTTTTAAATAGAGTATCTGAGAAAATAGGTCAATTACACAATAATATTCTTCATTCTCTCCTTCCTCTTCTTTAAATAAAGAAAATTCCTCTTTTTTTAATCTCAAAAGCCTATTATCCTCTTCAATAATTTTACGATATCTTTCTTCTTCTTTTCTTAAACGGTAGATTTTTTGGGTATTGATAAAAATATCAAAATTTATTGATTCGGTAAAAGGATAGATAATTTCGCTCAAAAAGAAAAAAAGGAAACTTATAAAGATAAAGAAAATACTAAAGGTCATTCTCACTTATAAATTATATAAAAATCAACTACTTTGTCAATTACAGATTGACTTTATAATTAATTTTTATTAAAATTTAGATATGTCGGAGAATGAAAAACATCAGATAAATATTGAGATTAATGAAAAAGAGGCTGAAGGGGTTTATAGCAATTTCTTTTTGATTGCCCATTCACCGCACGAGTTCATTATTGATTTTGCGCGAATGCTTCCTGGATTGTCTAAAGCGAAAGTTTTTACCCGAGTAATTTTAACACCAGCTCACGCAAAATTATTACTTTCGGCTTTGGAAGATAACATCAAGAAATACGAAAGTCAGTTTGGCGAAATTAAACACCATAAACAAGAGAAGAAACCTTTTGGATTTTAAAACTCAGTCAGTTATTGTTAAGGCAATTGAATTAGCAAAGAGACTTAATATAAAAATTTTTTTAGTCGGTGGTCCTTTAAGAGATATTTTTTTAAGGAAGAAAGTGTTGGATTTTGATTTGGCAATCGATGGTAATGTAAAAAAGTTTGGTATGTTGTTAGCTGATAAATTAAAGGGTAAATTTGTTTATTACTCCCAATTTTTAACTGGTAAAGTAATTTATAATTCTAACTATTTAGATATTGCTCATCTCCGAGATGAGATTTATGAGCGGCCCGGTGCCTTACCAAAAGTGATACCAATAAAAAATATTGTTGTTGATTTAAAAAGAAGAGATTTCACAATAAATGCTTTTGCCTATGATTTATTGGAAAATAAAATAATCGACCCTTTTTCTGGCATTAATGATTTGAAAAGTAGAATAATAAGAGTTTTGCACGAAAAAAGTTTTATTGATGACCCAACAAGGATTTTTCGGGCGATAAGATTTGCCAAAAGGTTCAATTTTAAAATTGAGAGAAAAACATCGCTTTTATTAAAAAAAGCAATCGAAGAAAGTTATCTTACTACTATCTCTTATCAAAGAGTTTTTCATGAATTAAATTTAATCTTAAAAGAAAAAAATTTTGATAAAATGTTTTTCTCCCTTTCTCAATTAGGAATTTTAAAAAAAATTTTTGGTAAATCTCTTTATCATAAAGATATTAAAAAATTAAAAAGATTAAAAAACTTTAAAATACCTTTCGAACTTGTTTTTATTTATCTTCTTTATCTTTTAAATTTTAAAGAAGCAAAAGTATTAAAAAAAGAAGAAGTAAAAGTTATTGAAGAGTTAGGGTATTTTAAAAAAATAAAAAAAAGATTATTGAAAACAAAAAGATATTCAGAGGTTTATCAATTATTATCTTTGTTTTCTTTTTCCACCCTAAAAATTATTTATGTCTTGGATACTTCTTTAAGAAAAAAAATAAAAATTTATGAAAAAATTAAAGAAACAAAGCCTTTGATTGATGGAAGGGAGTTAAAAAAATTGCTTGCGATGGGAATAGTTAAAAATTTGAAAGAGAAAGATTTTTCAAAGATTTTGTTACATTTGAAATTAAAAAAGATTGATGGAAAATTAAAAGACAAAGAAGAGGAAATAAGAGAGGTTATAAAATGGACGCAAGGACATTAATTATTTCAGCACCAGCAATTCTCTTTGGACTTTCCTTTCATGAGTTTATGCATGCCTATGTGGCTTACAAATTTGGCGACCCCACTGCTAAATTAGCTGGGCGTTTAACTTTGAACCCTTTAAAACATTTGGATTTTATTGGAACAATTGCCCTTTTCTTTTTCCGTATTGGTTGGGCAAAACCAGTTCCGATTAATCCTTATAATTTTAGAGATATTAAAAAGGGTGTGATTTTAACTTCCTTAGCTGGTCCAGCGGCAAATTTTTTTTCAGCAATGGTTTTTGGTATTTTTTATCGGTTAATTAATCCATCTTCTCTTTTTTTAGATTTACTTCTTAGGAGTTTTGTTATTTATAATTTAATTCTTGCCTTCTTCAATCTTTTACCAATTCCGCCTCTTGACGGTTCAAAAATTTTTATGTATATTTTACCTTATAAATACCGGGAGCGTTATATGGAAGTAGAAGGCTACGGATTTTATATTCTTATTGGTTTAATTTTTCTTGGTTCATTAATTGGTATTCCCATACTTTGGAAAATCATTTCGCCTTTTATCAACTTTTTTTATCAAATTTTTACGGGAACTGGTGTATGAAAAATAATAATCGGAAAATAAAGAAAGAAAAGAAACCCTATCTGCTAACTGTTCTTTTATTTATTTTTAGTATTTATTTGTTTTTAAGCGTTATTTCTTTTTATTTTTTTAATGGCGATATAAAAGAAAAAAATTTTTGCGGAGTTATTGGTTATTATCTTTCTGAATTTTTTTTAAAAGCCTTTGGTTTACTTTCTTTTCCAATAATTTTTGTGCTTTTTCTTACTGGTTTTGCAATTTCTTTTAAAAAAAGGGAATATAAAAATAAACTAATAAAGATTACAATATTTACTCTTTCTTTTAGTTTGATTATTCTTCAATATTTTACTTTAACCTTAGGGAGAATTGATTATTATCTTTCCGGAATAAATTGGGAGCTCAGTAATCTTTTGGTAAGTTTTTTTGGAATAGTAGGTAGTTATATTTTAATTATTGGGATTTTTTTAATTCTAATAATTGTGTTAACTGGCGAAAAATTCATATCTTTTTTAAAATTTTTTCTTTTCCAATTTAATAAGTTAATTAGGTGGATTATTAAAAATTTTAAAAAGTTTACTATTATAAAAAGCGAAAGTTCAAAAATAAAGATAGAAGAGGTGCCCAAGGTTAAAGAGGCAGAGAAAATTATAATTGGAGAGATAAAGGAAGAAGATAAAATTTTAGAAAGAAAGAAGCGGGAAAAAATACTTATAAGAGATGAATTTCAAAGAGAGTTTTTATCACTTTTAACATCGCCAAAAGAAGAACAGGGAAAAGACGAAAAAGAATTAAAAGAAGAAGCAGAAACTTTGCTGAATAAATTAAAAGAGTTTGATATTACGGGAAATATTGTTTCTTATGTTACGGGACCAGTAATTACTCGTTTTGAATTTCAACCAGCTCCGGGAATAAAAATTCAAAAAATTGAAAGTTTGGCTGATGATTTAGCACTTTCTTTAAAAGCGGAAAGAATTAGAATTCTTGCTCCGATTCCCGGAAAATCTGCAGTAGGAATAGAAATTCCTAATAAAAAAAGAAGAATAGTTTATTTAAAAGAAGTATTAGCTTCCCAAGCATTTCAAAGTTCTTCCGGTGCTTTAACTTTTGCCTTAGGTGAGACTATCACTGGCGAACCTTATTTTGCTGATTTAAGAGAAATGCCTCATATTTTGATTGCCGGAACTACCGGCTCAGGAAAAAGCGTTTGTATCAATAGTATTATTTCTTCTATTATTTTTCATTCTGACTATCACGATGTCCGATTTTTGACAATTGACCCAAAGCAGTTAGAACTGCCAATTTATGACCCAATTCCCCATCTTCTTTCACCTACTACTATTGACCCGAAAATGGCAATTGAACAATTGGACCGAATAATTTTAATTATGGAAGAAAGATATGGTGAGTTTGCCCGTTTAGGAGTCCGCGATATTGAAGGTTTTAATCAAAAGGCTAAGGAACTTTCTTTACCCAAAAAACCTTATATTGTTGTGATTATTGATGAATTGGCAGATTTGATGCTCAGGGCACCGGTAGAGATTGAGCAGAAGATCACCCGGTTAGCACAAATGTCAAGGGCAGTAGGAATTCATTTAATTTTGGCGACCCAAAGGCCTTCCGTGGATGTGATTACCGGATTGATAAAAGCCAACTTTCCTTGTCGGATCGCTTTTCAAGTTGCCTCTAAGACTGATTCACGAACAATTTTAGATATGAATGGTGCGGAAAGTTTATTGGGCAAAGGGGATATGCTCTTTTTACCACCAGGAAAAGGAGACCCAATAAGATTACACGGCGCCTTCATTTCGGTAGAAGAAACCAAAAGAATAGTTAATTTATGGACAAAAAAATATTTAGAAGAATTATTATCGCCCTTCTTTGATAACCCGGAAGAAAAGGCGGAGGAGATTTTTAAAAAGGAGGCTTTAGATATTTTGATAAATAAAGAAAAGGCAAGCATTGAAGAGGAAAGGAAAAAAATTTCCAAAATTGTTGGTGAGGAAGTATTAGAAAATTTATTAGCAATTCCTTATCATCAACCATTATCGGAAGAAGAAATGATTGAAAAGAAGAAGGAGAAAAAAATGGAAGGGAAATTGCGAGAATTAGATGAGTTTTTCTTTGAGGCAGCGAAAATTGTTTTTGTTGCTCGGGAGGCTTCGGTATCAATGTTACAAAGAAAATTGGATATTGGTTGGGCAAGAGCCGGAAGGATTATTGACCAGTTAGAACAAGCAGGAATTGTTGGTCCTTTTGTTGGTTCAAAGTCAAGAAGGGTGTTAGTGGAAACTGAAGAGGAGTTAAATAAAATTTTGAACTCTTTGCGGGAGAATTGGAAATGAGAAGAGAAATAATGGATGAAATAATAAGGAAAGTTCTATTAATGGTGCCTACCAAAAATTTACAAATGGTTAAAGATTTCATTAATGATTTGCCGCAAGCAAAAATCACAATGGAAACTCCTCAGAAATTTCAGATCGATGAATTTGTTATTGGTCTTTATCAATATCTTGATATCATTACTAATGAAAAATTATTAGAAATCTGGCTAAGTTATCCAAATGAGCCGATTGGTTATGTGCGTTTAGACCCAGATTGGAAAGAAGGATTGAAGGAAAAGGAAGAGCAGCGTTGGGAAATTACCCGGGCTTATATTCGACCAAAATTCCGTGGGCATGGATATTCTCGTTTATGGTGTGAATTGGGAATAGAATTAGCGAAAGCGAATACTGCTTATTCGGTTGTCGCCTATCCCCGACATGTGGCAATGTTGGTTACTTTATTAGACTATGGTTTTAAAACCCAGACTGGTATGATTGATGCCACTTTACATCGAATATTGCGGCAAGGAAGAAGATGGTATTCTCACGATGCTTCCCAAAGAAGACTTTATTATGCTTCGGAATTTCGTCCTTTTATCCAAGAAGGTAGTTTTATAATGGAGAAAATATTAAGAAAGAAGAAGTGGTGGCAATTTTTTTTTGAGAATATCTAAAGATTTTTTTGACATTCTGGGCAATGAGGAGCAATAGGAATTGATAAAATTAAAGTATCATAAATTAATGGTAAAATATTTATTTGGGAAGTATAATATTCTTGGGAGGCTTCTTCTTTATTTATTTCTTTTTCGGAAGGCAGATATTCTTTTTTGAATTCTTTTAAATAAATGCAATAAACTTTTTCATTAAGGTTTAAATTAAATTCTTTACCACATAAAGCACAAATTAAACTAACTGCGTAAAGCATATTACCTTGAGCAATTACTTTATCGCCACTTTTAAAGAGATTAAGATTTAATTTGATTGTTTTACCAAAGCCTAAAAAACAGGCGAGATAAATTAGCATTTTTTTATTTTTGGTATCCTTTATATTAACTTTTTTATTTTCGTAATAAGACAAAACATCCTCCGGTGAAAATTCCATTTCAATTTTATTATCACCTTCTTTTAAATTACCAACAATAAAAACAAACCTTTTGTTAATTTTTTTCATTTTATTTCTTTTAATAGTTTTTCAATAAGATAATCGACAGTGATACCGTCAGCTTCAGCAGCAAAGTTTAAAACAATTCGGTGTCTTAATGCTAAGGGAGCCATTTCTTTAATATCCTCAATGGTTGGTGTTGGTCGACCATCCAAAATAGCCTTTCCTTTTGCTCCCAAAACAAGATATTGGGATGCCCGAACCGAAGCTCCCCAACTCACATAATCTTTAATAATTTTATAACTATTTTCTTGAGGTCTTGTGGCTCTTACTAAGGTAATGGCGTAATCTAAAACTTCTTCGGCAACTGGTACTTTTCTTAAAAGGGATTGTAATTCTAATATCTCTTTTGCCGAAAGTATTGGCGTGATCCAAGGAGTATAAGCAGAAGTTGTTGTTTTTACAATTTCTTTTTCTTCTTCTTTCGATGGGTAAGTGATATTTATGGAAAACATAAATCTATCTAATTGGGCTTCTGGTAAAGGATAGGTTCCTTCCATTTCAATTGGGTTTTGAGTTGCTAAGACTAAAAAGGGTTGTGGTAAAGGATAGGTTTCATTGCCAACAGTTACTTTATATTCTTGCATTGCTTGTAATAAAGCAGCTTGGGTTTTTGGTGGCGTTCGGTTTATTTCGTCAGCAAGAATGATATTAGCAAATATTGGACCTTTAACAAAGCGAAATTCCCTTTTACCTGTTGCCTTCTCTTCTTCAATTATCTCTGTTCCCGTTATATCAGAAGGCATTAAATCGGGAGTAAATTGGATTCTTTTAAAAGAAAGATTTAAAACCTGAGCTAAAGTATTTACAATTAAAGTTTTTGCTAAGCCTGGAACACCGATAATTAAAGCATGACCATTAGCGATTAAAGTAATTAAAATTTTTTCTATTACCTCTTCTTGACCAACAATAACTTTTTTTAACTCATTCTCTATCGCCTTTTTTGCCTCTCTTAATTTTAAAATTATTTCTTCGCTTTCCATAATAAATTTTAAATAAATTGATAATAAAGTCAATTTTAATTAGAATAAAATTTGGTTGAATTAATTTTAAAAGTAATGATTATTAGTATTTCTGGTGCTTTAGCACCAGGACCTTTAACTGCTGCTACCGCCTCCTGGGGAGTAAAAAGAGGATGGAAAGCCGGTTTAGAAATAAGCCTCGGCCATACTTTTGTTGAATTTCCGATAGTTTTATTGATTGGTTTGGGGTTAATGAATTTTCTGAAATCAGAAAAGCTTTATTTCTATTTAGGAATTTTTGGTAGTCTCTTTCTTTTTCTTTTTGGAATTTTAACTATTAAAGATGCATTAAGTTACAACCCATCTGCTTATGTTAAAGAAAAACTTTCCTTTCCGTTATTAACAGGTATTGGTTTATCCCTTTTTAATCCTTACTTTCTTATCTGGTGGTTGGGAATAGGTATGCCTTTAATTTACGAAGCGATAAAAAAGAGCGGTTTTATTGGTCTTTCTATTTTATATATCTTTCATGTTTCCTTAGATTATTTTTGGCTTATTTTTATTGCTACTTTATCTTCTTTTGCCAAAAAGAAAATTTATCGTTATCTTCTTTTTATTTTAGGGATTATAATAATTTACTTTGGTATTAAAATGCTTTTTGTTTTATTCTGAAATATCAAAACCAAAAACTTTATGATTTTTCAATATTGATCTTTAATTATTATACTTTTAAATATTGGATACTATACTATCTCCTATACTGCTCCCTTCTCAAAAGAAAATAAAGCCCTCCTGTTTTATTAATGTAGGTTTTAGAAAGTATATAAAAGGGATATTTATTTAGTTATTAAATAAAGAAAATCAAAGACTTTAAGCACCTCCAGTTTAGGTTTATTTTTCAACAACCCCTTCTTAACTAAAATTCCAAAATCTAATTCTTTTTTTATCCTATAATACCGATATTTTAATTCCCAATAATCTAAACCCATTATCTTTAAGTTATTCATACCATATTTGGATTTATTACTATAAATAATCATAATCTCTTCCTTTTTATCTATTCTCCCCATATATATAATACGGAAAAATAGCCCAAAAGGTTACCACTTTTTTTATTTATCTAACATCTCTTAATGTCTATTCTTTCTTATTGACATTTAGAATAAATTTGTTATACTCAAAAGTTATGACTAAAAAGGAGGAAGTATGAAAAAGACATTACTTCTTTCTTTAATTGGTTTATTTTTAGTTTCTACCTTTTTCGGTTGTGCTACCGTAATTGTAAGTGCACCACCCGGAGAGAAAATCACACTTCTTTCGGATTCGGATCCCGCTTCTTTTAAAGTAACTAAAAAAGTGTGGTACGCTGTTTACGGCTTAGTTCCACTTACCAATAATTCAACAGCCCCGATTATTAAAGAAAATAATCTTGGATCTATAAGAGTTAAAACCAAATACGATGTAGTTGATTACTTAATTTCTTCTTTCTTAAGCGTATTTACGATTACGACCAGAACCGTTGAGATAGAAGGAAATCCTAAATAATTAATTAATAAGAAATAGGGAGGCGGGTTTCGACTCGCCCCCTTAATTCAAATTCAAATGATCTTAATAATTTTGACTTTTTTTTTAAATTTTTTTGACGCTAATAATCAATTTGGTTTAAAGGTCTTTCAATCTTTAATAAAAGAAAAAAAAGCGAATACTTTTATTTCTCCTTTTAGTATTTTTGAAGCCTTGTTAATGACCTATAATGGTGCTGATGGTAAAACAGCCGAAGCCTTTAAGAAATCTCTATTTTTAGAAGATTTAAAATTAGATAGTATTAATAAAATTAATCAGAAATTATTAAGAAATCTAAAAAAAGAAAAAGGTATTGAATTGAAAATTGCCAATGGTTTATTCGGTAGAAAAGAGATTAAATTTAAAGAGAATTTTTTTAAGGCAAATAAAGATTATTATTATGCGGAAATAAGAAGTGTAGATTTTAATAATCCAAAAACCATAAAAATAATTAATAATTGGGTTAAAGAAAAGACTAAAGGAAAGATAGAGAAAATAATTGATTTGATAAATCCGATGGCGGTATTATATTTAATAAATGCCATTTATTTTAAAGGATTATGGGAAGAAAAATTTGATAGGAAAAATAATTTTGAAGGTGATTTTAATTTAATTGACGGAAGAAAAAAGAAGGTTTTATTTATGAGAAGGGATAGTGATTTTTTATATTATGAAAATGATATATTACAAGCAATTTATCTTCCTTATATTTCAAAAAAATTTGGTTTTTATATCTTTTTGCCAAAAGAAGAATATTCTATTATTCAATTTATTAATGAATTAAATTATGGTGATTTAAAAAATTATTTAAATTCTCTTTCTAAAAAAGAGGGTGAGATAATTTTACCAAAATTTAAGATTGAGTATGAGAAAAGTTTAAACGAGGTTTTAAAGGAACTAAATTTAAGCATTGCTTTCAATCCTTACGAAGCCGATTTTTCTAAAATGGCTGAGGTAAAGCCTTACAATCTTTTTATTTCTGAGGTGAAACATAAAAGTTATTTAGATGTATCAGAAGAAGGAACTGAGGCAGCAGCAGCAACTTCGGTAGAGGTTGCCTTAACGGCAGTAAGAGAGAGATTTAAAATGATATGTAATAGACCTTTCTTATTTTTAATTACTGAAAAAGAAAGCAATTTGATATTTTTTATCGGTGCCCTTTTTGAGCCCTAATTTAAAAATTTATTTGATAGATTAATATCCCTTCGTCTCTTGTGCCGACATAAATTTGATAATTTTTATCAACAAATACTGTCCGACAATCACTAAATTTAATTTCCGATAATATTTTTAAATAATCAGGCTCGCTAATAATTTTATAAACTTTTAAACCACCGGAACCACAGGCAGTAAATAATAATGAATCTTTTAAAAATAATTTTTTACAATAACCACTTATTTCTATCTCTTTTTTGAAAATCGGTCTTGAAGGGTCTTTTATATCAATAATACTTATTCCTCGACCATCAGCCACAAATAATAGAGAATCATTACTAACTAAATCGCGGGCATTATTTGGTGTATCAATTTTCGATAGAAAAGCAACGGTGTCTGCCAATTGATAAATATACACTCCTTCTTGTTCACAAGCAAGAAAGATAAGATTATTAAAAGTAGCGCATCCCCTTAAAGAAGAAGGAAAATAAATTTGGTTAACTAAATATAAAAAAGAGGTATCTTTTACATTTATTACTAAAAATTGTTTATCCGCGGCTACGACGACAATAGTATCATTTAAAATACTCAAATCATAGGCATAAGCAATAGGCCAGGATAAAGAATTTATTTCATAAATTGTATCAGGTAAAAGATTGAGATTTAAAACACTTATTTCTTTTTCACCGTAAGCTAAATAGAGGAAATTTCGAACACTATCTGGAGCAAGAGCATAAAGAATATTTCTACTATCAGAAAAAGATTTAATTTTACCATTTTCATTAAAAATCTCTAAACCAACTTGGCTTCCGGCAACATAAAGATAGTTATTATAAAAAAGAATATCGGTAGGATAACCTTCGGTCTTAAAAGATTTAAAGAAATTTAAAAATCTAATTTTAAATCTTCTTGTTTCGCTCCACTGAGAATAGATTGAATCTTTATCTAAATATCTAACTTTAAAATAATAATTTCCTTCTTTTAAACCCTTTAATGTCAGAGTATTTTCTGAGATTATTGTATCAATGATTGGGGTCTTAAAGGTATTAGTGTCGTCCAAAACAAAATGGTAATTGATAGCGTTAACAATCTTTTCCCATCCAAAAATAATTTGGGAAAAAGGAGAGAAAATTTCATCAAAAGAAGGTTTAAAAATTTCTGGTGCTTCTTTTTCTCTTAAAGGATAATGACAGAAAAGAAGAATAAGAAAAAGAAAATAAATTCTTTTCATAATTTACCTCCCTTCATCAATTTTAAAGAGAAAATATTTTTTTGGTAATTTTTTATATCTTCAAATTCTTCTTGGTAGGGAATTTGGCAGATTCTTTTTTCAAAACTATATCCGAAAATAATTGATAAATCTCTTTTAAATTTTATCGGTATTTGAAAAGAGATAAGATAAAGATAATCAACCCGATTTTTATGGGTTAAGTCAATTTTGGTTAAATAATTCCTTTTTTTTAATTCCAAAGTTAATATAAGATCAAAAATTTCTCCCCGTCTTCTTAGTTTTAATTCATTGCCTATTTGAAAATAGGAAATATCTGGTTCATTTTCTTTCAATTTATTGATTAACCAATTTTTTGTTAAAATTAGATTATCGGTTATTTGATAAAATAATTTCATATCTTTCTTGTATCCGAAAGCGGTAGAAAAAGAGTTAGAATTGTAATATTTAAAATCTTCATTGTATAAATCAATTTCGTTTTTTATTCCAATATTGAAATCTTCTAAATTAACTCTTAAAAAGATAGAATGTTCGTTATAAACGCAAGGTTTTTGATAAAAATTACGAAGATAATAATTGGGTAAAAAGGTATAACCAAGATTTAATTTAGAAAATTTTGTTGATATTTGATATTCTGGATAGCTTTTCTTCCGATTTTGTAAGAAACCTTTGTATTCAGTTTGGAAAACGAGCAAAAGATTTTTTAGATAGAAATTTAGTTTTAAACTGAAAGAGGTTATTAAATCGTCAGCAGTTTTATAATCTTTATCTTTTTTACCTTTATTAAATAACTCAAAATCTTTTTGAGAAAATTTGAAGATATTATCGTCATAAATAAAGGCTTGTTGGAATTCAAAAATATGGGCAAAGATAAAATTGATTAATAATAAAATAATGAGAAATTTAAAGTTTCCTTTTTTCATAAATTCTAATTTTACTTATCTTTTCATAAGGTTTGATATCAATTAAAATTTCTGCCTCTTCTTCATTAATATTTAAAAGAACTTTTTTCGTTGTATCCTTTAAAATAATTTCGCCATTTTTTATTATTTGATAATTTATATTAGTTTTCTCTTTTGTTAGAAATCGGATTTGAAATTGATTAGGACCGTTAAGTTTTATTTTTATTGGTATCGTATCAATTTTGGAAATAACTTTTATTTCTTTAAATTCACTCGGTTTTTTTAATTCTAATCTTACTGCCACCGTTTCTTTTTGGACATCAAAAAGGAATAATTGGTATTCGTGAATTCCTGAGGGAACTTCAAAGTTTATTGAACGCCATTTTCCATAATACCTTCCTCTTTTATCATAAGTCTGTTTAGAGATTTCTGTTGTAAAATGATAAATATATTCTTTATCATCGGTTTTTAGAAGGATTTTATAATTGCTTTTATTTTGAAATTGAGGATGGTTTAAGGGTAAAAATAAAAGTCTTGTATAAATCTTTAAAATCTTTGGCCCTTTTACTTTGATTTTAATTGGTGTATTTTTTGTTAAAAGATAATATTCCTCTTCAATTGGTTTTAGAACCCGAATTTTGATAGTGGGTGATTTTTTGACTTCTAAGGTTTCGGCAAAGATAAAAGAGAAAAATAAAAATATTAGAAATTTTTTCATACTCCCTCCTCATAAATTTCTTCTTTTCTTCCTGTTAAATAGAATTCTAAATCATATTTAATAATGATATATAATAAAACAAGCAAAATAATTAAAAATAATGTTGTATAAAAAAGAGAATATCTTTTTTCTAAGAATAATCTGCCTTTGAATAATTCATCTTTAATTTCGTATTCTTCTTTTAAAATAAGGGGATTATTAAAGTGATAGAAAAATATTTTTTTATCAGTTTCTTTGAAGAATAAATCGTAAGAAATAGCAATAATTCCTTTGTAATAGTAGTTTTTTAACAGATCTTTTCTCAATAAAATTTGTAGAGATTCGTTTTCAGTAATAATTGGCTTTATATTATAATAATTAATTTTTTCTTTAATAAATTCTCTTGCTTCTTGGGATAGTCCTTCACCTAAATCGTTATTTCCGCCGAGAGAGGCATATTCACAAGTGAAATTAAATATATTATTATCTTTTAAAATTTTAAGAATTTCTAAAAAAGTAAAATTTGGGTCATTCGCACCATAAGAGATGGAAGCCACTTGTAAGAAGATAATCGGTTTAATTTTAAGAATTTCTAAGGCAGAAAGAAGGTAAAGGTTTAAAGCCGGAAAACTACCATCTAAAAAAATAATAATGGTATCGTTCTCTTTCAAATTTTTATTTTTTAAAATCTCAATAAAAAGGGCAGCAAAATTTGGTGAAAGGGATGCTTGGGATAAAGCCAAATTTGTTCTTTCATAAGTTAATAGTGAATAAGGATGAAAAATCAAGCCCGTCTCTTTTGGGTCATTAATAATATCAATAGGAATTCCGTAATTTAGCCTTGCTTTTTTTACTATTTCCATTGCTTCTTTTGCTTTTTTTACTGCTTCAATTTTTTCTTCGTAATATTTACTTTTTTCTTCTTTAACTGTGAGACTGAGAATAAGAAAGAAAATAACTGCTAAGATAGCATAAATAATTATGATACTTTTTCCTACCTTACCAACTCTTTTTCTCATTTAAAAATAAAAACTTTTCCACTGTTAATTAATATTAAAATTAAGCGAGTAATCACACTACCAACAATTGCCGTAGAAAAGGTTTCAATAATTCCTTGTCTTTGTGACCAATAAGCTAAAAGGCCAGGAATAACATAACCAATAACTTCCCAATTTAATATTTGTTTTTGATAAGTTATCGGTGGAAATAATTTAAAGAAATAACCTAAAAGATAACCTAAGATTACCGAAATTAAAAGTAATCTTCTTCCATAAAGGATTACATATTTGGAAAGGAAAAGATTAATTAAATATACTAATAAGGCAATAAAAAAGGTTAAAATAATTTTAAAAGGATGATGAAGATTTAAAGCTAAATAACCAGGAACAACAATTCCGCCGGCAGCCAGACCGATTGTTTCGGTCATAAAAAAACTTAAAAACATTCCTAAGCCAATTCCTTCAATTATTACCATAAGTTATAATCTACTTCTTTACTATATTTTTGAAACTCTTTAACCAGTTCTTCACCATAACCAACAATATTACCTGTGGCAAAGATTAGCCATTTTTTATTTTTATCTTTACTTTTAATAATTTCACCGATTTTTGAGAAAACTTCTTTGGGTTCTTTTTTTTCTAAATCTAAGACTTTTTCTTTTTTCAATTTATTAATAAAAGGTTTTGTTAAAAAACCAGTTGCCACATAATAATCAGCAAGAAATTTACCATTAATTAAATCTCCCAATTGTTCTGACCTTTCAATTCGGTCTGCTCGACAGTTCATTAGAACAATTTTGTAATCATAATTTAAATTATTAAATTTTTCCCAAAGATAAAGAATTGAATCTGGGTCATTTGCCGCCATCGTGTTGACAAAGTAAGCATAATTATCATTAATCTTTATCTCAAACACCCTTAAAACTCCTGGGTCGGGATTAATCTTTTTCATTCCCCAAAGGGCTTTATCCTTTTCACAACCTAAATATTCACATACTGCTAAGGCTAAGGCAACATTTTCTTTATGTTCTAAATAAGAAAAGCCTTTCATCATCTCATCATTTACACTATCTTTTTTTACATAAACTATTTTACAATCCCTCTCTTTCGCTTTCTTTTCAAATATTTCTAAATAATTTTCTTCTTCAAAAATAAACAAAACTCCTCTTTTGGGTATTGTTCTTGCTAAATTTATTGCCACATCTTTTAAAGTAGGTCCCATAACATCCAAGTGGTCATTTCTTACATTGGTGATAACTGTAATCTGGGGTTGAACGAGTTTTTCGTTATAAATCGTCTGATATTCCGGAACCAATGCCATGCATTCGGTAATACTAAATTCTATTTCTTCTTTAATTAACCTTTTAAAAATTTTCTTCTCTTCAATGATATTTGCTCTTCCTAATCGGATAATTGGAAATTCTTGATTATTAATTATTAATCTTGGTTTTGTGCCAGTTGTTTTACAGGTAACTCTTTTATTATTTCCTAAAAGACCACCAGCAATTAATCGACAAGTAGAAGATTTTCCTCTTGTGCCATTAACTAAAATTCTAATTTTTATTTTTTTTAAGTTTCTTTGGTGAGTCTTATATTCCCAAAAAAGATAGAAAAGAAAGAAGATTAACAAAAAAAAGAGAAAAAGCATTTGTTTTTATTATATCAAAAATTGTGCCATTTTTCAATTTTTAAAACTATTGCTTTTTAAGGTTTTTAAAGTAATTTTCACAATTATAAAAGAAAAAATGTGAAAAAATTTGCCCAAATATTTAAAAGATTGACTTTTATAAATTTCTTTTTATAATTTCTTTTTTAAAAAAAGGAGGAAAAAAAATGAGAAATCTTATGAAGTACCTTTTAATCTTAACAATAATTTTCTTTCTCTTTTGTCAAACCGGTGAAAAGAAATTGAAAATTGGTTTAATTGCTCCTTTAACTGGTGATGTGAAGACTTTTGGTGAGTCGGTAAAGAATGCCTTTTTATTGGCGATTGAAGAAGCTAATCAGAAGGGTGGTATTTTTGGGAAAAAGATTGAATATGTAATATGTGACGATAAAAATGATCCAACTGAGGCAGCTAATGCGGCATATAAATTGATTAATCAAGATAAGGTAAACGCGATAATTGGTTCGGTTGCTTCTAAAGCATCAATTCCGGTTTCTGAAATTTGTGAGCAAAGTAAGATTGTAATGATTACTCCTACTTCTACCAATCCGAAGGTAACAGTAAGAGAAGATGGAACAAGAAAAAGATATATTTTTCGTGCTTGTTTTATTGACCCATTTCAAGGAAAGGTAGCAGCCAGTTTTGCTTTAAATAATCTAAAGGCTAAAACTGCTGCTGTGCTTTACGATGTTGGTAATGATTATGTAAAAGGGCTTGCGGAGTTCTTTAAAACCTCCTTTGAAGAAGGAGGTGGCAAGATAGTGCTTTTTGAATCTTATCAAAAGGACGATGTGGATTTTTCTGCTTTAATAACAAAAGTAAAACAATTAAATCCGGATATTCTCTTTTTACCTGATTATTATACAAAGGTTGGTTTGATTGCTAAGCAGGCAAGGCAATTGGGAATAAATTCTATTTTAATGGGTGGCGATGGTTGGGATTCACCGGAACTTCCGAAAATTGCCGGTGAGGCAATTGAAGGGGGTTGTTTTACTAATCACTATTCGCCCGAAGATCCAAGAGAAGAAGTTCAAGAATGGGTTAAAAAATATCAAGAAAGATATGGAAAAGTTCCTGATGCTTTAGCAACCCTTGCTTATGATGCAACAATTTTACTTTTGACGGCAGTTCAAAAGGCCAATTCTTTTGAACCGGAAAAGATAAGAGAAGCATTAAATGAGATAAAAGAGTTTAATACTGTTTCTGGTAAAATTGTTTTTGATGAGAATGGTAATCCAATAAAAGATGCGGTGGTTATGCAATATAAAAATGGCAAAGCCTGTTATGTCGCCACTATCCATCCTTAAGAATGGCCGATATAACTTGGAGTGCCTTTGATAAAATTCTTAACTCCTTTGATATCTCCTTAGACGATGAGAAACTTGATAAATTAGTAAAATATCACAAATTACTTATCAGCGAAAGGCAGAGATTAAATCTATATTCTTTAAAGGATAATGAAAAATTGATTAAATACCATTTTGTTGATTCAGCAGTCGTTGTTAATCTTCTGGCGGAAAATAAGGTTATTGCTGATTTAGGAAGTGGTGCTGGTTTTCCGGGAATAATTATCAAAATTTTTCGGCCGGATTTAAAAGTTTATCTAATTGAATCAAAACATAAAAAGGCGGTATTTTTAGAAAAAGTAATTTTAGATTTAGATTTGAAAGATTGTATTGTTCTTAATAAAAGGTTTGAAGAGATAAGAAATATAAAGTTTGATATTATTGTTTCTCGTTTGGTTGCTTCTTTGAAAAAGACTTTAAAATGGCTTATGAGTTTAGATGATTTAAAACCAGAAATGCTTATCCTTTACAAAAAAACCCGTGTTATTGAAAGGGAATTAAAAGAGAGCGAGAGACTTATTAAGAAAGCTGGTTATCAACTAAAAGATGTGGTAAAATTTCGTTACGAACATATCCGTTTAGTAAGAAGCCTTCTAATTTTGGAGAAAACAGATTGATTTTTATTTTAACTTTAAAACTTCCTCTAAGATCAATACTGCATTAGTGGCAGCACCCCTTCTTAAATTATCGGCAACAACAAAGAACCAATATCTATTATTATCAATCTTTCTTATTCTACCAACATAAACTAAATCTCTCTCTTTAGCAATAATTGGCATTGGAATTTCTTCTTTTAATACTTTCAAATAATTCTCTTTCTCTAATTCTTCAATTATTTTCTCTTTTTCTATTTCTTTTTCAAATTCTACATATAAAGATATTGAATGGCAATGGGCAATTGGTATTCTAATTGTTGTGGCAGTTATATCCAAATTGGAATAAGATAAAATCTTTCTTGATTCATTAATAATCTTTAACTCCTCTTTACAATAGCCATCTTCATTTATTTCACCAATAAAAGGTATGATATTATCAACAATGAGAAAAGGAAAGGGTGAATCAGTTGCTTTTTCAATTTCCTCGCCGATTGCCAAAAATTCTGTCTCATAATAATATTCTTCTAAGGCATCTTCACCAGCACCAGAAACCGATTGTAAACTTGTTACAACTACTTTTTTAAATTCACTCAACCTTCTTAAAGGATGCAAAACCAAGACCAATTGGATTGTCGTACAATTGGGATTGGCAATTAAATTTTTGTGCTCCTTTAAGACCTCTTTATTAATCTCCGGAACACATAAGGGAACATCTTCGCATAATCTAAAAATACTGGAATTATCAATCACGATTGCCTTCTCGCTTATTTGAGGAATAATCTCTTTCGTAATATTCTCTTCTAAGGAAGATAAGACATAAGTATTTTCACCAAGGTAGTTAAAGACCTCTTTCAATTCCTTAACCTCTATCTCTTTATTATTTATCAATATCTTTTCGCCGGCACTTTCTTGCGAAGCAAAACCAAGGATTTCCGAAAATTCTAATTTTTTCTCTTGAATAATTTGGCAGATTTTTCTACCTACTAAACCAGTAATTCCTAAAATAACTAACCTCATATTTTTAAGAGAGCACCTTCTTTTTTGATAAAGCAGTGATACCTTCAATAACTAACCAAACCATTAGACAAAAGACAATTAATCCGATAATAAAAAGCACCCAATTATGGGTTTTAAAATAGTTTTGAATATTATTTATCATTGCCCAACCGGTCATAGTGATTAAGAAGATCGTAGGAATTGCTGCAATCATTGGTTTTGTTTTTCTATATACTAAATATAAAGTGGCGACAACCAATGCCAACCCAGCAAGTAATTGATTAATAGTACCAAAAAGAGGCCAGAGGATTAAAGCACCTTTTCCCCCTGGTTTTATCATCGCCAAACCAAAGGCAGAACCAACCGCCACCAAAGTGGCAATATGTTTATTGGTTAGGAGATTTATATGGGTGCTTTGACCAAATTCCTGGACAATATATCTTTGGATTCTTGTTGCTGTATCAATTGTTGTGCCAGCAAAAGAGACAATAAAGACACCCATTATTGTCATCATCAACTCCATCATATATTTGCTTTTGCCAAAGATATAACTCATCATATTTGCCGAGCCAACAACAAAGGCTTTAATATTTGCCGCTAAGCCACTGGCAGAAGACCAATCTTTATAGTGGTTAGCCCATTCCTTTATTCCAATATTTAGTCCTTTTCCCATTGCTCCAAAACCAGCCGCGACTGCTAAAATAACAAGGGAAGCAAGAATTCCTTCAGCAATCATACCGCCATAGCCAACCAATTTTGCATCACTTTCTTTATTAATCTGTTTAGATGCTGTTCCCGAAACAACAAGAGAATGGAAACCAGAAATTGCTCCGCAAGCAATCGTAACAAAGAGAAAAGGCCAGATTGGTGGCGCATCTTTTACTGAAAAATTAAAGGCGGGCGCAACAAAACCGAGATGTCCTGGATCAGAAATAAAAGCAGCGACCGCACCAACAAAAATTAATAAGCCAGCAACCAACAATTCGTGAGAGTTGATATAATCCCTTGGTTGAAGCAATGTCTCAACGGGTAAAGTAGAAGCGATATAACAATAAATCATTAAAATTATAATCCAAATAACAATAGCATTCGGGCTTGGAATTTTTATAGGTATTAAGACACCAATCGCAACCGTAACATACATTGCGATAAGGGCAAACCAAGACCAGAGTTCTAAACTTTTACCTTTTTTAAAGACCATATAAGATAAAGTAAGAGCAATTGGTATCTCCATCCAGATAGGGAAAACTGAACTTGGATACATTTCAAATAGAATTCCCATTATCATTGCGAAGATTGCAATCACCACCCATAATTCAAAAAAGATTATTGACATAAAAAGATATTTTGCTCTTTTGCCAATAATTTGGGTAGTTATTTCACCAATAGAAAGACCTTTATTTCTTAAAGATAAAACCAAAGAAGCAAAATCGTGAACACCGCCTAAAAAAACTGCTCCCAAAACTATCCAGAGAAGCGCCGGTACCCAACCCCAAATTATTCCAATCGCCGGTCCAACAATCGGTCCTAAGCCGGCAATAGAAGTGAAATTATGTCCCCAAACTACCCAACGATTACTTGGGACATAATCAGTATCATCTCGCAAAATATGAGCAGGTGTTTTGTTATTATCGTCAAGTTTAAAAACCTTTCTCGCTAAAAATCGGCCGTAAAAATGATACATTAAAATAAACCAAACAACGCTTATTAAAAATAATATAAATCCCATACTTTAATTTATAATAAAAATTTTTAAAAAATCAATAGAAAAGAATAAGAGAGATAGAAAGCCTTTAAGAAACTAAGAAAGTTTGATTTAAATTATTTCCCATCTCTTTAGCACTATTTTTAGATTGTTAAAATCCTTACCCTTAATAATAACTCTTTTTTAATAAAATCTCAGAATACATTTTAATATCTCAAATTAAAAATGATTTAAATTATATTTAAAAATTTCTTAAAAATTAACTCCAAGGTGCTCTCTAAGGTGGTATACTATATAGTCCCCTATCCGAAAGGCTAATTTTATTTAAGTTATTGACTTTATATCACTTATATAAAAGATTGACAAAATAAAAAGTTTCCTTATAGGAAAATTTTTGTCCTAAGTAATTTAATATCAATAACTTACAAGTAGTGGCTAATTTCATAAAATTACTCAAAGCATAAGATATTGAAATTAGTAGAGTATTAGAACTTATTTTTAAGCCAGGATAATGCTTTATATAACTCAAATTTATTACCGATTTGGTGTTCACCTTCAGTGATAACTAATGTATCTTTGATATTATTTCTCTTAAAATATTCGTGTAAATTTATATTATGATAAAAGTTCCAATCTCTTTTTCGGGTTATTAAATAAAATATATGTTTTTTAAGTTTATCAGGTTTAATAAGAGACAATGGTAAAGAAGGAGCGCATACGGAAATAGCACCCTTAAAGATTTCCGGATGTAAAAAATTAGAAAGTAATGCCTGGGCACCCATTCCGGAAAAGCCATAAATAAAAATCTTAGAAGTATCAACATAAGGATATTTTTTTATTAATTTTTGATAAGTTTTTAAAATATCCTTATCGTTTAAAAGGAAATCTCGGTGATTTCTACTTTTATGGCAAGAGAACAAAATAAAGCCAAGACTTTCGGCAATAAAAATTAAGGAATCCAAATCTTCCTTTTTCGCACCTGTGCAACTTAAAACAAGTAAGGCAGGCAATTTCTTTTTTGTTTTCTTTTTCGGTATATAAAAACAATCGGTATCACTATCACAATAAAAAATTTGGGAAATAGATAAAAGGAAAATAAGGAAAAGCATAGGAAATTATATAAAGAAAAAATTAAAAAGTCAAAATTTTATTTTTTTGTGTAATTATTTTTACAATTTCTTGGGCAATTTCATCTAAAGTTTTGTCCTTTTTCTCTTTTACTAAACTCCACCAAATTAACTTCTTAATAGTATCTTAATTTGTGAATTAAATTTTCAATCCTTTTCGAAAGCATTTAATATTTCTTGAAGAGATTCGTAATTTTCAATAATTAATTTACTTAACTCACTAAAATTAAAAATTTCTTTTTCTTCTTGAATTATTTCTTTAGTATTTTCTATAAATTATTGGTTTTAGTCATAGAATCCTATTTTGTTATATTTTCTACCGCTTCTATTAAAACTTTATCTTCCTCTATTAAAGGGAAACAAATAAGATAACCTTTCTTTAAATTAAATAATTTTAAATAGGTTTTAAATTCCTCTAATTTTTCTTCTATTTCTTCTTTATTTTTGTAAGAGTAAACATTGGCAATTTCACCATTGGGAAAAACAAAATCAAACGAAAAATCGCTTACTTGATGGTTTTTATAACAAATAGGAAAAGTAGCATTTGAATATTCAATGCCATTCAATCGCATTTCCACGCCAATAGCATTGGTAAAGATATCTACGCCGCTTTTATCTCGGTAAAAAATTCGACACCAAAATATTTGAACAACTCTTCTGCCGATTTTCTAAGTAATGTAAAAATTGGTTTATTTGATTTTTTCCCTTTAGCAACGTAAAGGTTCATAGTTGTTTTTGGTCTCTTAACCTCTTCTAAAATAATCTCGTCACCAAAACTTAAAACTGCCCCTCTCTTAATATTCAAAGAAATCATATATACCTGTGCCTGTCTTCTGTGGGCATCAGAAATCTTCCCTCCCTTTTTCAATTCTAAGACAATTTCTTCACCACCTTTCTTATACCAAAGAGGATTTAGTATTAAATCCGTCCTTCCTTCACCGACTTTGTAGCCTTTATAAATAATTTCAAAATTTCTCTGTCTTTCGTAAGGAATTTTTCTTATTCTCAGTTCATGGGCTAATGCTTCTTCGTAAACTTTTTCCTCATATCCTTTACCTAATTCTCTTAAAACTTCTCCGGCTGCTTCTTTTACTTCTTTTAAATAATCCATAAAACCTTTCCTTTAATTTTCTCAAATTCTATTTAAATTTTTTAAAAAAGTCAAGAAGTTAAAGATAAATTAAAGGCGGTATAGAATCTACAAAAGTTAATCAGAAATTTTTATTATTACTTTTTTCCCCAAGGGTGAGAAATAGATTCCAGATTTTAAATGTTGAAAAACAATTTTTCTGCCTACGATATTAAATCCTTTTCTCTCTTTTTCTTTTAAAGAAAGAATTTTTTTATATTCCTTTTTTGTTATTAGATTTTGGTTTTTTAAATTTAATGTAAAATTAAAATAAGGAAGATAAAACCAAAATTCATTTGTATTATTACCAATCAAAGCAAAAAGACCTTGGGCAAAATTGGAATAAGTCAAAGCACCGCCATTTCTTATTCTCTTTTGGGGCACTCCGTAAGGTATCCCGACATCTTCTAATATTTTCCATTGATTAGTAGCAGGGTCATAAGAAAAAAACTCTAATGTATTATTACCTTTTAAGGCATAGATTAATTTATTGTTATAATCATAGACTCCGGCACTTCCTTCCCTTGCCTTTTTTGTTTTGCCACTTGAACCAATTAATGGCATATCCTCTTTTCTTATTACTTCACCATTTTTTATTTTATAAAAATCGTTTGTTTTGCCACCTACTCTTAAAGCATAAATTGCACTTTCAGCATAAACAATCCAAGAACCTGCCCGCCATTTTTCATTAGGAAGAGCCAGGGGATTGCAGTATTCAAATTTTTCAGTATAGATGTTAAATCTTCTCCACTCATTATTGTTGGAACCACAGATAATATAAATAAAAGAATCGCCATCAAAAGCCATTGAACTTCCTCTTATTCCTTTAGAAAAAATAATCTCGTATTCTTTCCAAGAATTATTTATTGGGTCATAACGAAAGAAATCTCTTGTATTATTTCCTTTGGTAATATAAAGATATCTTCCATCTGTACAAATTGAGGCTCCCTTTTTTACATTCTTTTTACTATTTCCCTCAGGCACTTCACTTATTTTTTTCCAACTATCAGAATTTATATCATAACAGAATAAATCATTTATATTATTGCCGATCAATGCATAAATTTTGTCTCCTAAAGCACATAAAGCACCGCCACTTCTTACTTTTCTTAAAGAAGGGACGTCTGGTTTTTTAATCCAACCAGGCATCTTTTCTAAATAAACAGTAGTATCTTTGATATTAAAGGCTGGAACTTCAATACTAAATCTTATTGGATAGTAGCCATCTTTTAGAATTTCAATAGTATAAATACCTGGTTTCAATATTCTTCTTGCCCTACCAAAAATTTGGTCAGTATATCTTGGCAAAATTGTTTCCGGTGGTGCGTAGGCTTCTAAAACTCTTAATTCTGCTTTTAAAGGTTCGTTGGTATTTAAATCTAATACTTTAATTGCCAAGTGGGATTGCAAGATTCTTTTAAGTAGATATTGGGCACCGGTAAATACTTTTTCACAAATTGTATCAACTTTTTCTTCGGGCGGATAATAGCCCCGCCACATTTCACAGGTAAAGGCAAAGGTTCCTAAAGTATAATACAAGTAATTTCTTTCTAAACCGCCTTCCTGGGCATTTCCATAAATACTTAAATAGGTTCCGTTATTAGCATCATTGATAATATTTAAAGCAAAAGTATCACAGATAGCTTTAATATGTTGATGGTCGGGTGAAAAACTATTTCCCCAACGCCAAGGATAATAAATCCTTTCACCCATATGGGAGTCTTTATCGGAATGGAAAGAAACATTTAATATAAATTTCTTATTTAATGCCAAATCTCTTATTGTGCGCACTTCTGGTTCGGAAAAAGGATAAGGTCCGCGATAATAACGATTACTTGGTTCGTTTGAGCCTCCCCGTTCAAATAGAAAATCATAATTTCTATTTAAATCAACTCCATCATAATCTAAATCAATCCTACCGTTATTATTATTATCCCTTAAATTTTTTCGCCAAATAGAATCTAAGCCTAATTCAGTTATATAATGACCATCAGGATTGACCATTGGCACAATCCAAATGTCTAAATTATCAACAAAATTTTTTATTAATGAATCAGTAGAATAATTTTGACATAGTTTATTAGCAAGATAGAGGCACATTTCACAGCCAAGAATTTCTGAAGCATGATGAATCCCATCAAAAAGGATAGTTGGTTTATCCTGTGTTTCAATATTAGGGTTAGAAGTTATTCTTAATGCCCAAATGGGTAAATTAAATCTTTGACTATAGCCCAGGGCATAAATTTTAGTAATTTCCGGATATTGAACATTAAGATAATGTATTTCATTAACCATTTCACCATAAGTATGATATCGTTCAGGAAATTTCCCTTCGGCTTTTAAAAAAAATAATAAAAAAATTAGGGTAAATAGATAAATTTTCTTTTTAACCATTTTTTATCCTCTTTAATTAAAAGATAATATATTCCTTTCTTTAATTTTCCATTACTTATCTTTTGACCTAAAGGATTTAAGATTAAGGAATTCTTTTTATCAAATTTTAATTGGGAATTTTTTTTAATTATCATTGAAAATTTTTCTTTAATTTTACTTTGATAACCAACCGGTAGAGAGAAAGGAATATTGATTGAGTAATTATCACAATTTAAAGAAAGAGAGAAATCTAAAATTGAATCGTTTGGTTGAGAGATAATATCAAAAATATAAGGAGGAAAGTTAGAGACAATATTACCAACCGGTATGTTGCCAAAGGTTTTGATAGAGTCAATCAGTATAACATTATTATCAAGATTTCTAAGAATCCCTAGGGTGTTAAAAGCAGTAGTATCACCAAAATTCTTAATTTGAAAGGTTAACAAAATTCTCTCATTTGGTTCTAAAAGCCCATTATTGTTTCCTAACGAATCAGAAGCAAAAATATTAATAATTGTTAAATAAGGTCTTTGGTTTATTGGTCTTTTAGTAGTAAACTTGATTGCCCGACGAGAAGTAAGTAAGGCAGTATTAGGATGGTAATTACTATTGTAAAGGCATTGAATACCGTCATTTTCTTGAGGGTTTTCAATTCCTAAGGTTAAACTCGTTGGGTCAGCAACAAGATAATATTGGAAGAGTATTTCACCGTCACCAGTGGGTGTTAGATAATATCTTGGGTCGTAGAAAATAGTTTGAAAGGTTTCTCGCACATTTGGTCGCCGGTGATGGGCAACTTGGTAGAATTCAACAATATAAAGATGATTTTCTTGGTCGTAATATTCATAAATATCTCCGTAACCGTTATTCTGATTCTCATCGGTATTTAAATCGTCCCAGAAGGGAGCAATCATTGCCGGTGGTCCGCTCGTATCCGGAATTGGTCCATTATTACCAAAACGATAATTGGTTCTTCCCATTGCCAAAAAACCATTAGAACAAATAGAGATTGAATCATACCAGATTCCGTAATATTTAAAACGGAAAGGCAAAGGAAGAGTGATTACTGCGGCATCATGATTAGATATTTCCGGTATCAGTCTTCCAATTTGAGATATTTCATACCATTCATAAACTGGTGCTTGCCCAGTTAAGGTATCGACATCATCATAAGCATAATAACCATAATTATCCGGACCAACCGGTTCAATATTTCCTAAATTTTCTGATACTAAATTAAAATCGAAACTATCGAAAACCTGATAGGTTTCACCAAAGGCACGGATATATAACTTAAAAGAAAAGGGATAATTTGTTAGTAAACTGGCGGAACTGGTTAAAGTAAAATATCTTTCGGGATTAAAGATTGTTTCATTAGAATTTATAAAAGATATATTAGTTAAAGAATCAATTATGTTGATATAATTTCGGGTAATACCAACTGGTAAAATTTTTAATCCGAGATTTCTTAAGAAACTATTACCGACATTACTAATTTTGGGAATCAATTTTATTCCTTCATTTCTTCCTAACTGATGGTTGTTGTTGCCAAACGGTGGTGAATCATTGATAAAGAAAGAGATTATTTTGATCTTACCAGCGAACACCGTTAAGGAGAAATTAATCTGCCATTGGTTATTAAAAGTATCTCTTAAAATTAAATTAAATGGTATTTGTTGATAGGCGGTGCAATTTTGAGGAGTATAAAAACGATAATAAGAAAAAGAACTATCATTCGGTAAAATATTATGAAAATTTAATATTGAATCTAAAATATTAACAACTTCACTTCTTAATATACCTTTTACATTATAAGCCGGATATTGACCGATATTTTTAATTTTAAGATAGCCCCAAATTTCTTCACCGGGATTTATTTGATTATCACCGTTGCCCTGAGGATAATCATTAATGGTAATACCTTGATATTGTAAATAAGGAATATTTCCAGGAATCACTCTACCAATTTTGATTTCTGGTAAATAATTATAATAATGGGCAACAATTTTGAAATTGCCAAGATGAGAAGGAGAAAAATTAAAACGGATATAGCCGGAATTATCGGTAGAATCAAAAAGATAAATAGTAGAATCCATTGTTAAACAGACAAAAACATTAGGAATGGGCATTTGGGTTACAAAGTCTTTAATTCTTATTACATATTCTTGGGGTTCTAAATTGACAATGGTATCACACTCAATTATTAACTTTTTTGGTTTTTGTGTCCAAATTGGCATTTCCGGACAGCCATAAAAATTCCATTCTTGATAACGGGTTTGATTATGGAAAATTGAATCTAAAACATATTTCGCCCTTTTATGGATTAAACCTAATTTATAAATTTTATTATTAAAGATAGCATCAAAAAATGCTCGGGCATAGGTACCGCGTTGTTGAGAAATGCTGCTACCGGAAGTAGTGGTGCCCAAAAAGGCAATTGCTCCTTTTAAAGAACAAGGTTTGCCAAATCTTATAAAAGCCTCGCCCAACATACTTTCATTCACACCTAATGCCATCGTTTGACAAGTAGCAGAAATGACTATTGGTAGTTTGTTTAAATTATTTGCTAAAGCGACATTAATATTAAAAGGCGACCACCAATTACCCACTCCTTGCCCACGATAAACTAAAAAGGCTCGACCATCATTCATACTATTGATAACATCATTAGCATTATGTCCTAAAAGATTTAAAAGACTTTCGGCAAGGATAAAACCGTTCTGTAAGGCAAGATTTCTTATATATCGTGCATCCACTTGATAATAAGGATCAGGAGGCTGGTCCTCCCTGACGATTGTTGTCAGTTTTAAAATAAAACTCGTATCTTGAGAAAAGATTTCTCCTTTCTCATAGGCTAAGATTTTTTTTACCATTGTTGAACATTGAGTAAAATTTCTAAAAGGTAAGCGACCCACAGGAATTTCAATTAAATAATTACCGGTAAGGTCTCCGTAATAGTCATCAATTCTTGAATTATAACTGGGAATAAAATTAGGAGCACCGGCAAGCAAAATAAATTCCGGTTTTATCGGCCAATTGTTATAGGCATTAACAATATAATTTTTAATACTATCAACTGTATGACCAGTTTGAGAAAGGGTGGCAATATAAGATTTTATTCCTTTTTCATTTTTCCAATTTGCTAACTCTTCTAATATTGGTTTATATTCATCGGGAGCAATAATTAAATACCGAGCACCATTAAAATTAATAAGAAAATTAATAATAAAAAATAAAATTCCCATAATAAATTTTAATCCAAAAACCTATTAAAATCAAATTAGTCTGAAGCATCTTGATTTTTAACATTTTCTTATTATAATTTTAAAATTAATCTATGGAAATTCCGAAAAGTTGGCAGAGGGTGTGTGAAGAGATTTTGACTTCGCCCGGAAAAGTTTTGATATTAGGCCGGGGTAATGTTGGGAAAACCTTTTTTACTACTTATTTAGCTAATCAAGGTTATAAGGCAAAATTAAAGACGGGTGTTTTGGATATGGATATTGGCCAGTCAAATATTGGACCACCAACCACAATGGGAATTGGGATATTGGAAAAAGAAGGAGAAGGACTTTATGAAATAGCGCCAAAAGAGATTTATTTTATCGGCACCATTTCACCGTCCCATCCCTTTGCCCAAAAAAACATCTTGTTTGGCTTAAAAAAATTGATGAGTAAGGATTTGGATTTAGACTTATTTATTATTGAATCTATCTCCTATCTCCGTGACAAAAACTTTATGAGTTTACTTCTTTCTTTAGAAATGGAAGTGATTTCACCTAAATATGTAGTAATTATCATTAAACCAACAGATATTCCTAATAATCAAGATAATGAAGAATATTTATCAGAAAAGGAAATGGAAGGCGGGGGAAAGATTTTTACAGTTTCGGCTCCGAAAGGGATAAAAGCCAAGTCGCCTAATAAAAGAAAGAAGTTTCGAATTGAATCTTGGTTGCGATATTTAAAAAAGGGAAAGCGATATTTGATTGACAAAAGTTGGGATATCTGGGAGGGCGAGATTACCCAATTAAATGTTCCTTGTGGTTTGGTTGATAAAGATGATGATTATTTTGCTTGCGGAGTGCTTTATGATAGCAACGAAGATTATTATTATCTTTTTGCCCCTAATTTAGAAAAGAAAGCAAAAAAAATTGTCCTTGGTAAAAAAGAAGTAGAAAAAGAAGTTATTGAATTCTGTAAAATGGTAAATGTTGATGAAGAAAAATTAGAAGTTTTATTTTAACCTTTGGTTAATATTTTTCTTGATTTTTAATGAATTTTTATTATAATAATAAATTATTTAGTTGATATTTTAAAAATTTTTATTAAAATTTAAAAGCTATGGCAAGATTAGTAGGTGTTGATTTACCGGATAATAAGAAGATTCTTTATGCTTTACCTTTGATTTATGGGATTGGTTTACCAACGGCTAAAATTATTTTGGAGAAGTTAGGTATTTCTGGCGATAAAAAGGTGAAAGAATTAACTGATGAGGAATTTACTGCTTTAAGAAAAGAGATTGAAACTAATTATAAAGTGGAAGGCGCTTTAAGGTCAGAAGTAGGAGCTAATATTAAGAGATTGATTGAAATTGGTTGTTATCGGGGAATAAGACATCAGAGAGGATTACCTGTTAGGGGTCAAAGAACAAGGACGAATGCTCGAACAAGAAAGGGACCGAGGAAAACAGCAGGAGTTTTAAAAATTAAAAGTTAATTAACTATGGCAAAAGCAAAATCAAAAAAGAAAGTTGACCCAATTATGATTGCCCATA
This sequence comes from Caldifarciminota bacterium, assembly GCA_039801885.1. Lineage (GTDB taxonomy): Bacteria > Hydrothermota > Tepidihabitantia > Tepidihabitantales > DTDR01 > DTDR01. The sequence continues at coordinate 11,325 of JBDRVN010000007.1, read as the reverse complement.
TTCAATGCACCTTTAATAATACAATTATCACAATTACTGATAAGCAGGGAAATGTTGTATGCTGGGCATCCGCAGGAAAGGCAGGGTTTAAAGGAACAAAAAAAGGAACTCCTTATGCTGCTCAACAAGCAGGTGAAATAGTTGGAAAAGAGGCATACGCAATGGGTGTGAGGAAAGTAGAGATTAAAATAAAAGGACCTGGTCCGGGAAGGGAGGCAGCGATTAGGGCATTACAAAACGCCGGATTAGGAATTTTGAGTATTCAAGATGTTACTCCTGTTCCTCATAATGGGTGTCGACCACCAAAGAAAAGAAGGGTATAATTATGGCAAGATTTACTGAAGCAAGATGTAAAGTTTGTCGACGTTTTGGTGAAAAGCTCTTTTTAAGGGGAGAGAAATGTTATAGTGATAAATGTATCTTACAAAAAAGAGGAGAAAAACCACAGGCACAGCAATCACGGATGTCAGTTTATGCTATCCAATTAAAAGAAAAACAAAAAGCAAAATTTATGTATGGTCTTTTAGAAAAACATTTTGAAAGATATTACGAAAAAGCCCAAAAAAAACCCAACCCGGGAAGTGCTTTACTTACTTTTTTAGAAATGCGTTTAGACAATGTTGTTTATCGTTTAGGTTTTGCTTCTTCTCGTGCGCAAGCAAGACAATTGGTTTCTCACGGACATATCAGGGTGAATAATAAAAAAGTAAATATTCCTTCTTATCAGGTAAAAGTTGGTGATGAGATTACGATGGGCACCGAAAGATTAATTTCTAAAATCAAAGAAGAAGTTTTAGAAAAAGAAAGTACCGGTGTTAGTTGGCTTCTTTTAGATCGGGAGAATTTGAAAGGCAAGGTAATAAGTATGCCGAGCGAAGAAGATTTAAGTGCCATACCGGTTTCGGTGAAAGATATTATTGAATTTTATTCAAGATAATTAATTTTATGAGGTAAAAATGCTTGAAAAAACTTATTATTTAAAACATTTTATTATTTTAGAAAAAGTTGAGGTTGAAAAGGAAACCCAGACCGATTCTTATACCAAATTTTTTATTGAACCATTAGAAAGAGGCTGGGGGCACACAATTGGTACTGCTTTAAGAAGAAGTCTTTTGTCTTCGGTGCAGGGTGCGGCGATTACGCAGGTGAAAATTGATGGTGTAGCGCACGAGTTTTCTAGTATTCCCGATGTTTTAGAAGATGTTCCCCAGATTATTTTGAATTTAAAAAAAGTAAGGCTTCGTTTAAATTCGGAAGTTCCTAAAACTTGTTATCTTTATACCGAAAAAGAAGGAGAATATAAGGCAAAGGATTTACAGGTTCCGCCGGAGGTAATTATTGCCAATCCCGAACAGCCGATACTTACTTTAACGGCGGATAAAAAGTTAAAAATGGAAATGAGAGTAGAAAATGGTCGGGGATATGTACCTGCCGAAAAATTAAGAAAAGTAACCGAAGAAGTGCCTATTGGGACAATTTTTCTTGATGCCTTTTTCTCACCAGTAAAAAAGGTAAACTATCAGGTGGAAACAATGCAATATTTAGAAAGAACTGATTTGGAACGGATAATTTTAGAAATTTGGACTGATGGCACAGTGGCACCGGAAGAGGCATTGATCCAAGCAGCAAATATTTTAAGAAATAGTTTTGAACATTTAATTCCGAAAGAAACCGCATTGAAATTTTTGCCGGAAGAAAGGCCGGATCGAGAAAAAGAAAGGTTAAGAGAAATTTTGGTGCGGGATGTTGAAGATTTAGAACTTTCTAACCGAGCAATCAATTGTTTAAAAAATGGCCGATATAAAGACGGTGGCAAGGTAAATGTGAGAACGATTGGCGATTTAGTGCAATTGACTGAAAAGGAGATATTAAACATTGAGAACTTTGGTAAAAAATCCTTAGAAGAATTAAAAAATACCTTAGAGAAATGGGGATTAAGTTTGGGGATGGATGTGAGTGATATTTTGAAAGACATAAAGAAAGAAGATGAGACACAAAAGGAAAGTTAAAAAACTCCAAAGGGATGTTGACCACCGAAGAGCATTAATCAAAAATCTCTGTCGTTCTTTATTAAAACACGGAAAGATTGAAACTACTTTGGTAAAGGCAAAAGCAATACGTCCTTTTATCGAGCATTTGATTGATATTGCCAAAAAGGATACGGTGGCTAATCGACGACGGGCTTTCGCCTTTCTTTCTGACCGAAAACTGGTAAAAAAACTTTTTGAAGATGTTGCCAAAAGATTTAACGATACTACCGGTGGTTATACCCAAATTATTAGAACCGGTACAAGAGTTGGTGATAATGCGCAAATGGCAATCATTCAGTTTACCAAAAGTGCCGCTAAATAAAAATGTTAAGGAAGATTGTTAAAAGTAAGATTCACGGAATTAGGGTGACCAACAAAAGTTTAGAATACGAGGGAAGTATTACGATTGATGAAGAAATATTGAAAAAAGCGGATATTATTGAAGGAGAAATGGTAATCGTGATTAATGTTAATAATGGTGCCCGCTTCGAAACTTATGTAATGAAAGGGAAAAAGAAAAGTGGCGTTTGTGAATTGAACGGTGGCGCGGCTCGTTGGGGAGAGATTGGTGATAAACTGATTATAATTTCTACTTGTTTAGTGGAGTCTTCCCAAGCAATAACTTATATTCCCAAAAAAATTTTTGTTGATGATAAAAATCAATTAGTAAATAATTGTCAATAAACTGTTATCAAGCAGTAGTTCTGGCTGCTGGTCGGAGTAGAAGAATTGGCATTCCTTATTCTAAAGTTTTCTTACCTTATAAAAAGAGACCGCTAATCATCTATCTTTTAAAAAAATTATTAAAAATAAAAGAGATAGAAAAAATTATTGTTGTTTTGAATGAAGAGGGGATAAGGGAGGCAAAGGAAAGATATCAGGATTTTTTTTCTAATAAAAAGATTCTTATTATCTGCCAAGAAGAACCAAAAGGAACTGGCGATGCCTTTTTAAAAGCCTTGCCCTATTTAAAGGAAGAGGATAAGGTAATTGTCTTGTGTGGCGATACCCCTTTAATTAAAAAAGAGACAATAGAAAGGATGATTAGGTTATACGAAAAAGAAAAGCCAGGAATTATTCTTTTAACCGCTTTTTTAAGAAATCCTACCGGTTATGGAAGAATTTTCCGGAATAAAAAGAGAGAGATTTTGGCAATTGTTGAAGAAAAAAATGCCTCACCAAAAATTAAGAGAATAAAAGAAGTTAACAGTGGTTGTTATCTTTTTGATTTAGGAGTGGTTAATAATTTGATTTCAGAAATCAAAGAGAATTCCCTAACCAAAGAATATTATTTAACCGATTTAATAGAATTGGCAATTAAAAAAGAGATAAAATTAAGGGGGATAAGAACTTCCGGTAAAGAGATAAAAGGAATTAATACCTACAGAGAATATCTTTCCCTTAAAAAATGAAAAAAATTATTTTAGGTATTATCCTTTTAATTGTTCTCTTCTTCTTTTTGTTTAGAAGAAATTTTAAAAGGAATTTACCAAACGAAAATTTACAAAACCTATCAATTGCGATTATTAATGGTAGTGGTGATAGATTAGCCTCAGTTCTTTTTAATAAATATTTACAAAAATATAATTTTTTAGTATCATATGTAATAGAGATAAACGACACTTTTGAAAAGACAATTGTGATTGAACATATTGATAAAAATTTAAAAAATGGGAAAATAATTCAAAAGTATTTAGGGTATAAGAAACCTAAAAGATTTCTTTTTTGGAAAATAAATAAATCATTCTTTTTTAATAAAGAAAAATATCCGCCAGTCCATCTTTTTGTGGATTCCACTTTAAATTTATCGGCGTCAATAATTTTAGGCAAAGATTATTCGGAGATAATAAAAAATGGAGATAACTGACTATATCGTTAAGATTTTGGTTGATAAAAAAGCGAGCGATATCTTACTTTTGGATTTAAGAAGACTTTCGCCAATTGCCGATTATTTTTTAATTGCTACCGCTAATTCCATTCCCCATGCCCAGGCATTGTGCGATGAGATTGAAATGAGAATGAAGCAAGATTTTGGTCTTTTACCCCATCATATTGAAGGTTATAATCCCGCCCAATGGATTTTGATTGACTATATTGATGTGGTTATCCATATTTTTTTAAAAGAGATAAGAGAGTTTTATGGGTTAGAAAGGCTCTGGGGTGATGCTCCTCAAAAGAAATATGCTGAGTGAGAAGATTATTGAGAGTTTAAGAAATGCCCAAATTGAAATTCCGGAAGGTCACGAAATTGAATTTATTAAAGAAGAGAAGTTTGGTGATTATGCTTCCAATGTTCTTTTTCTGTTAAGCAAGAAATTTAAAAAAAGTCCAGAGGAGATTGGTAAAGAGGTTATAAAAAAAATAAAAAATGATACCGATTACGAAAAGATTGAGATTGGTGGCAACGGTTTTCTTAATTTTACCTTTTCTTTTGATTTTTTAAGGAAGGAATTAAAGAAAGTATTTTTAGAAGATTATTTATTTTTTGATATTGGCAAAAAGAAAAAAGTGAATTTGGAATTTATTTCGGCTAATCCAACTGGTCCCCTTTCGGTTGTGCAAGCAAGAGCCGGTGCCTATGGTAATGCCTTAGCAAATCTTTTAAGATTTGTGAATTACGATGTCTTTACTGAGTATTATATTAATGATTGCGGTACCCAAATAGATTTGTTAGAAAAAAGTCTTAACTATCGGATAAAGGAGTTAAAAGGTCTAAAAGATGAATTTCCGCCAGGCGGCTATCCGGGTGAATATTTAATTGAAATTGCTAAAAAAATTTTAGATAGTAATCTACCCGAAGATAAATGGCGTTCCTTTCTTTTAGAAAGGATTGTTTCTTGGCAGAAAGAAGTTTTAGATAAATTTGGTATAAATTTTGACGCTTTTGTCTACGAATCTTCAATAATTCAATATCAAAAAAAAATTTTAGAAATTCTGAAAGAGAAAAATTTGGTTTATGAGAAAGAAGGTGCCTTATTTTTCAAAAGTTCTCTTTTTGAAGATAGCGAGGACCGGGTATTGATTACCAAGGATAAGAGGGCTACTTATTTTCTAAACGATTTAGCCTATCATTATGATAAAATAAAAAGAGGTTTTGAGATAATCATTGATATTTGGGGACCCGATCATCACGGATATATTTCGCGAATGGCAGCCGGAATAAAAAGTTTAGGTTTTGATCCCAATAATTTTTTAGTAATTATTGCCCAACAGGTATCCTTAGAAAGAGAAGGTGAAAAAGTTAAGATGTCAAAAAGGGGTGGTGAATTTATTACCTTAGAAGAAGTATTGGAGGAAGTGGGAGCCGACCCATTAAAATTTTTCTTACTTTTAAGAAAACCTTCGCAACATTTAACTTTTGATATAGAATTAATAAAAAAAGCAACAAAAGAAAATCCCTATTTTTATGTCCAGTATGCTTATGCGCGAATTTGTAGTATTGAAAGATATGGCGAAGAAAAAGGTTATCAATTTACTAAACTTTTAGAAAATATCAATTTAGAATATTTGAAGGCAAAAGAAGAACGTTCTTTAATGTTGACAATACTCAAATTTAAGGATATTATTAGACAAGCGGTGAAAGAATTTGCTCCCCATATTTTGGTTTACTATCTCTTAGAATTGGCAGAAAGATTTCATTATTTTTATGAGAAAGAAAGGGTAATTTTGGAGGATTTAGAATTGATGAAGGCGAGAGTTTTTTTGACTTTTTGTTGTCGGAAGATAATAAAAAAAGCATTAGAAATTTTGGGAATTAAACCATTAGAAAAAATGTGAAGGAGGTAATATGTTATTTTATCCTTTATTAAGACCAGATCGCATAAACTTAGATATAAAAAATAAAAAGAAAGTTGGTGTCTTAAAGGAATTGGTGAGAATGGTCAAAGGTGAAGAGGACGAGAAACTGGTGGAAACTCTTTTAAAAAGAGAAGAACTTGGTTCTACCGGTATTGGTAAAGGGATTGCCATTCCCCATTGTCGTTCCTTAGTAGTTGATAAATTAGAAATTGCGATTGGCTATTCGAAAGAAGGGGTTGATTTTGATGCGATTGATAAAAAACCGGTCCATCTCTTCTTTCTGATTGTCGCGCCACCCCACGATATTGGTAATCAATATCTTTTGACTTTAGGAAGGGTTGCCGCCATCTGTCAGCAATTGACCAAAAGGCGAAAATTGGCTATCCCGAATACACCAAATGATTTTATTAAAATGATTAAAGAGATTGAAGAAAAGATAAAATGAAAAAGCAGATTGAGCTTTTGAGAGAGTTAGAAGAGTTTGATTCCATTCTAAAAGATTTTGAGCAAAAGGAGTATCAAAAATTAGGTTTCGTTATCGAACCAATAAATATTGATTTTGTAAAAATGATTGAAAGGGAAAGAGCAAAACTGCGCAAAAAAATCGATGAAAACCTTTTAAAAGAATACGACCGAATAAAAAAACATTACGGAAGCAAAGTAGTTGTCCAGGTAATTAAAGGTTTTTGTAGCGGTTGTTATATTAAACTTCCTTCAGAAATAATTGCCCGCTGCCGAACCGAAATAAAAACCTGTCCCAATTGTGGTCGTTTTCTTTATTACCTTATTTAAAATCGCTCTTTTTGAAATTGAGGAACTCAATACCTCAGTTATCAGTAAATCCCTAAATAAATCTTTTTACCTTAATCCCAGTTATCTTAAGGAAGAAAAGAAAAATATTCTTTTATTATCTTATACTAATCCCTATAAGATAGCTTCTTTAAACTATTTTAATTGCCAAACAAAATTTAGAAATTTTGGATTATTGATTCAAAATCTTTATCATTCCAATTATAGTGAGAATCGGTTTTCTTTAACTTATACCAAGGAAATCAAAAATTTCTCTTATGGTTTCTCACCCAATTTCTGTTATTTTAAGATTGCTAATAATGGCAATCTCTTTCTTACCTATCATTTTGGTTTTCTTTATAATTGGCAGAAGTTATCTTTCTCTTTAGCAATATTTAATATTAATAAACCAAAAATCTGGAATGAAGAGATAAAGGAAAAATTGATCTTCGGAATAGATTTAAAATTTATTAAAAATTTTTTAGTTTCTTCTTGCTATTTAAAAACAAAAGATGATGAGCGATTTAAGATTGGTTTTGATTTCCGAGTTAATAAAAACCTATCTTTTGGCGAAGAATTTAATTTTCTTCCCTTTGGTACCAATTTTAAATTTGATTTATTAATAAAAGAATTTTTTGGTATTTATTATTTTCTTAATTTTCATTATCACTTAAAAGATACCCATACTTTAAGTCTCTATTTTCAGTGGTAATTTTCTTCTTATTATTCAATCAAATAGAGGAGAATTATAACTATCTCCAAGAAGAGATTTTCTTCTTAAAGGAAAATCCAATAACAAAAATAAAAGATATAGAAATAGTTCCTTATTTAGATGAGATAACCATAAAAAATATTATAGAAAAAGATAGTATTGGTGAAATTGAACAAAAGATAAAGCCATTTATAAAAATTAGCGAAGAAAAGAAACCAAGATTATATTATTCTTTATATTTCAAGGATAAGAGATTAAGGCAGAGAATTAAATATTTCTCATCTTTTGAATATCACTGGGAAGGAAGAGATAGCACAATTATTCACTATTTAAAATTTAATATAAAAAATCTTAATTTTTATTTAGGCGATTTTCTTTTCTCCCGTTCCCTTTCTTTAATCTTTTCCCATCCCAATTATCTTCCTATTGAAGAATACAAAAATCTTTATAAAAAAGAAATTTCTCCGGCGACAAGTTATAGTAAAAATAAGAGTTTTACCGGTCTATTTTTCAATTACAAGAATTTTTCTTTATTAACAAGTGATAAGGTATTTGGTATTTTTAATAATATAATAATAAAAGATTTTAAAAACGAGATAAATTTATTCTATTTTCTAAAAGAAAAATTGGGTATCAGTTATTTTTTTAAAAAACATTTTCTAAATAGTTCTTTCTCATCCGAAATTGGTTTTACCAATAAAAAAGAATATGGTATTACCTTTTCAATATTTTATCGTTGGGAATTTTTTACTTACAATCTTCATTTTGGCTATTTAAATAAAAATCTATCAAATTATACCTATTATCAAAAAAGGGATTTTCCCTATTTTGATACTGATCTAAAAACCGATATTAATAATTTTATCCTTCAAGTTAAATATCTAAGTTTCTTTAATTATGAATATGACTCTTTTCCTCACAATCTTTCTTTTATTATCAAAAGAAAAGAAAATGATTTTTCTTGGCAGATAAAATTGCGTCGTTATTTAAAATTAACAAGAATAAATAGATGGTCAAACTCCTTTTTAATAAATAAAAATCTAAAAGATATTTCTCTCAGTTTATTTCTTTCGGACAATTATTATGAAAATAAGGGATTAAAAAGAAAATATTTAATCTCACCAAGGATAAACATAAGAGTAAAAAACTTAGAAATAATTCTTGCTTACTATCTCAACTATTTTAATCAAGATTTTAAAATAGATAACTTTGAAGAAGAGATATTAGCCGAACATAGTTTAGAAGAGAATATAAGAAAAAGATTTGTTTCCCAGATAAATTGCAATTTTAAGAACTTTTTATTAAAATTAAAGTTTTCATTTGATAAAGAGATTGATTACATAATTTATTTATCAATTAAAATATGAAAGATTATCATATCCATCCTGGTTATTCTTTGGATGCCGAAGGAAGTTTAGAAGATTATATTAAACTGGCAATAAAACTTGGTTATAAAGAGATTGGCTTTACTCCCCATTTAGAAATCTCCAAAAAGAGAAAAGAGACTGATGACTATATTAAGTTAAATAACAAGATTGTTGATATGCGTTCTGATTGGCTTTCTTTTTATTTTTCTGAAATTGATAATTTAAAAAAGAAATATAAAGAGATAAAAATAAAGGCAGGTATTGAAGTTGGCTATTACGAAGAAGAGGAAGAAGAGATAAGAGAGATAGTAAAAAAATACCCCTTTGATTATCTTTTAGGTGCCATTCATTCCTTAGATGCTATTTCCATTACCGAATCAAAAGAGAACGATAAACTAATAAAAGCCTTTTCTAATATTAATCAATATCTTGAAAGATATTTTCAATTATTAAAAAAGGCGATAGAAAGTAAAATCTTCACCCATATTGCCCATATTGATATTTACAAAAAATTTGGCTATAAAATTTTTGGTTCCCAAATAAAAGATATTGGTTTAAGATATTTAAAAGATATTTTAAAATTAATGAAAAAGAATAATATATCTTTAGAGATAAACACCTCTGGTTTTCGCCAGCCTTTCAAAGAACTTTATCCATCAGAAGAGGTGATAAAGCTTTGTAAAAAAATAGGGATAAAGAAATTTCTAATTGGTTCCGATACCCATTATCTAAAAGATTTTGGTGATTATATCCATTGGGGATATTTAATAGTAAAGAGATACAAATTAAAGATTGGTTTATAGAAATTCCTAAGAGATAAAAAATTAATAAATAAAAAAAGTGGTAACCTTTAGGGGTCTTTTTTCGTCATATATATATGGGGAGAATAGATAAGAATAAAGGGGTTATAATTATCTATGTTAATAAATCTCAATATCTTATAGGTAACCCAAAGTTATTAGATTTGGATTATGGGACAAAAATAGTATTAGATTTAGGTAATTCAATTAAGAAAGGGCTATTGAAAAACAAACCTAAAAAGGAGGTGTTTAGCGTCTTTGCCTATCTTTATTTAATGCCTAAATAAATCTTTCTTTTATATATTTTCTAAAATCTGTATTAATAAAACAGGAGGATTTTACTTTCTATTGAGAAGGGAGCAGTATAGGAGATAGTATAGAATTTAGTCTTTAATTTAGTTTTTAAAGGTATAATGATTAAAATTAACAATCAAGAAATCAATAAAAAATAAATTAGATTATTAAATAATCATTCAAATTATTTAAGGCTTTTATATTTCTTTTTAGAATTCCTTTTATATTAGAATTAAATTATTTAGGTAAATCTGTTAAGAAATAGTTAAAGAGTGTAAGAAGGTTATATGAGAAGAGAGGTAAAGATACATCAACCTAAAAATCCTTATACTTATATTTTAGGAAATACTCAAAAATCAGTGTCTTTCTTAATTAAGATTAAAACTGGTAGAATAGAAGAATTTAAAAACATAACTAATTGGACTAATTATAAGTTATTACTCTTTATTTATTAAGCCCTAATCTCCAAGGCAGAGTTAGAGCCAATTCTTTATATTTTTCTTTGCGAAAATTATTAAAGATCCAAAATAAAAATGGCAAAACCAATATTCTTACTCTTTTCCATCAAAAAGTTCGTTTTCTTTTTTCACAAATTACCAAATTCATATTTAGCAAGAAGCTTTCAAATATGGTAAAAATTTTTTTATTAATCTTTACATATTTGACTTTTTAAAAAGATTTCTATAATATTTTAAATAAAAATGGATAGACGGAAGAATAAATGGAGTCAATGGAAGTATATTGAGAAAGAACCATGTTCTTATGAGAAGAGTGCAATTTATAAAATTCGTTTGGCAAATTGTAAAGGAAAACCAATTACTATACCCCGTTTTTTAAAGAAGGATAAAAATGGCATTCTGATGATTGGTAAAACAGAAAATTTAAGAAGAAGATTGAATAACTTTAGAAGGGCTGTAGAAAAAAATATATCTCCTCATAGTGAGGGAAAGATGTTTCATTTAATAAAAAGCACAAAAAATTTTAAAAAACATTATGAAAGTAATTACCGATTACAATACTCTTTTAAAAAATTAAATAAGACTAAGATTGATGAAAAAGAAAGAGAGGCTTTAAATGATTATTTAGAAAAATATGGCGAACTTCCGGTATTGAATAGTATCTTACCCAAAAGAAAAATCCAGAAAAAATAATAATCTCCCTAAAATGTTCTCTTTTTAATTTTAAATTTAAAACGAAGATGGTAAAAAATATATACTAAACCAGTATTAAAAGTTTTAAGAATTTGATATAAAATATATATAATTGTTGATAAAATAAGATATTTTAGGTAAGATAGTATTATGGTTAAAAATTTGGAAATCAGGAATTTTAAGTCAATAAAGGAATTGAAATTAGATTGTAAAAGAGTAAATATTTTTATTGGTGAGCCGAATACCGGTAAATCAAACATTTTGGAAAGTGTGGGGATTTTTTCCTTTCCCTTTATTTTGGGTTCGGATTATCCTTTTAAGAAACTTATCCGTTACGAAACAACCACTAATCTTTTTTATGATAATGAGATTGAAAAACCAATT
>JBDRVN010000006.1:0-47438 GCA_039801885.1 Caldifarciminota bacterium | reverse complement strand
CTTCTCCCTTATCTTTATACATCAATGGCTCTCCACCAGAAATAACAAAAAACCTCACCCCCCAAAGATTAAAAGCCTCTTTTATTATCCTCTCAAATACCTCTTTGGGCAATTTGTCAGTCTCTTTTGCCGCATCCGCATAACAACCATAACACCTTAAATTACACGCCTTCGTTGGCGAGATAACTAAAAAGCCCGGCGGTCCTTCTCCATATTTTTCTCGCCATTCTCTACTTGTATTATGCCATCTCTCTTTATGAAATAAACCATTAACAAAAATATTTCTTGAAACATCAGAAAGCTCTATTCTTAAAATGGTATAAAGCATTGCCTTTGTCATATAAAAAATATCCTCACCCACGCCCTTAGAAATAGTGTGCTCTTTATTCATACAGGTCTTTTTTAGAAAGGGCGAAATCATTTCAATAATCAATTTTGCCAAAATATTACCTGGTAAAAAATGGATAAATTTATCAAAAATCTTTATTGAATTGGTAACAAGCCTTTCTTTTTTTGTCATAAATAATATATATATATAATTTAGATTTTTGTCAAATTAATAAAGTATATGTTTTCGATCTCTCGCAAACGAATTAAAAAAAAGTGGTAACCTAAAGGAGTATTTTTTCGTCTTATATATAGAGGAAGATATTAATGGTAATAAGTGCCTATCAAAGAATTATTGAAAATATTATCTCAAAATACCAAGGGTTTCCTTCTTTAGATAACAGAATAAAGAGAAAATTAATCTCTCATCGAAAAATAAGACCTATTCAATATTTCTCTTATTTATCCTATAAAAAAGGAATCCGGTGGCTTATTTTTATTGCCAAAAGAAAAAGCATAAATGAAAATATCTTAAAAAGGAGGTAATAAAGATAATTAAATAATTTCTTTAAATATCTTTAAAAAGCTGCTTTAAATACCTAAGAGGGATTTTCTTTTTATTATAAAGGGAGCAGTATCCTATATAGTATAGAAGTGAATTAATCTCTATTTACATAAAATTTTATTTTGTGAAATTTTTTCTAAGAAAATATAAATAAATAAAGCTACTAATAATGATGATTAAAATAAAAGATAGAATAAAAGGAATTTTTAGAAGATTAAAGATTTTATATAAAAAATAAAGGGCTAAGGAAAAAATGATAAGAAAGTAAAAGGTTTTTTTGAAGAATTCTTTTGTTTCATTATTAATAATTTTTATCCCTACTCTCTTTTTAAGTAAGGAATATAATAAACTAGCTTGAAAAATCGCTGCAATTGAAGCACTTATTGGAAATGCTCGAAAACCAATTTTTCTCATTAATATTAGATTTAACAAAATATTTAAAAAAACGGAAAGAAAGCCAATTAATGCCGGTGTTTTTGTATCTTTCAAAGAATAGAATAGACTGGCAAAAACCCTTACCAGACTGGAAGGAAATATTAAGAAACTATATAAAGAAAGGGCGATTGCTGTATAAGAAGAATCAATAAAAGAGAATTTTCCTCTTTCATAAAGTATTCGAGTAATCGGTAATGATAAGATTATAAAGATAATAGTAGCTGGTAAAAGCAACAATATATTTATTTTTATCGGCACAAAGATATTATCTTTTAACTCTTCCCTTTCAGAAAGAGAAAATTCTTGCAAGGCAACACTACCAACCGCCACACCAAAAAGACCGGCTGGTAGATGCATAACCCGATAGGCATAATTTAAATAGGTAATACTTTTCTCTTCTAAAAAGGTTATCAAAATCGTGTTAACAAAGAAATTAATCTGATAAGCAGCCAGACCAAAAATTACCGGTAGATATAATTTAAAAACTCTTCTTAATGCCTCATCTTTTAAGGATAGATAAAAATGGTATTTATAGCCCAGTTTTTTAAGAAATATTAATAAGAAAAAAAATTGGAATATTGAACCGAATAAGACACCATAAGCCATTGATAAAATCGGTTCATAATTTAATTTTAAAAATATCGTATAAGTAAAAATAGGAATGAGAATAGAAAATATGTTAAAAATGGCACTACTAACTGCCGAAACAAAAAAATAACCATAGGCGATCAAAATTCCCATTGCCCAACTGGCTAAGGAGATAAAAAATAAAAAAGGAAGCATTATCTTCGTTAAATTTAAAGTTAAGGTAAATTTCGTCGGATTCTGAGAAAAGCCAAAAGAGAGAATTTTCACAACATAAAAAGAGAATATTATCAATAGTAAAGTAACACTACCAACAATTAATATTAGAAAATTCAGAACATTAGAAGCAAATAAAGAAAGAGAAGGAGACATATTTTTCTTCTCCTCTTTTTTCATCTTCTCGCAAAAAGTCGGTACAAAAGCAGCAGAAAGAGCACTTTCGGAAAACATATCTCTTAATAAGTTAGGAATCCGAAAGGCAACATTAAAACAATCAGTGGCATAAGAGGCACCAAAGAGATAGGCAAAAACCATCTCCCTTAAAAGTCCGGTAATCCGAGAGATTAATGTCCCAACGGTAAAAGAAGAAACTTTTAGGAAGAACCTTTTAAATTCCATTTAACCATCTTAGCAAGTTTTTCAATATCTTTGATTGCCGAAACGAAACTTATACCGGCAATTTTTAATTCTAACAATTTTCCTATATTGCTTAAATCAATACCGCCAATGGCACAGATTGGCACACTACTTTCTTTCAGTATCTTTTTTAAAATTTTTATACCAACAACTTTTACCTTTTCTTTTGTCTTTGATTCAAAGATTGCACCACAGGCACAATAATCAACACCTTCTTTTTCTGCCTTTTTTAATTCTTTTGTACTTCTTATTGTCTTGCCAATGATCTTTTCTTCTCCCAAAATCTCTCTTGCCAATTTTACCGGCATATCATCTTTTCCCAAATGGACACCATCAGCATCTATTGCCAAACAGATATCTACCCGATCATTAATAATTAATTTGACATTTCTCTTTCTAATCCTTTTTAAAACCTCTTGTCCGATTGAAATAAATTCTCGGGTCTTAAAATCTTTTGGTGCTCTAAGTTGTAAAATAGTTGCTCCTTTTTGGATAAGTTTTATAGCAAAGTCCCCGTATTCCTTTATTTTTCTAAAATTTAAAGTACCAATATTAATAATGGGATATACCCTTAAATCAAATTCTTTTTTAAATTTCAAGAACACCTTCTTTTCAAAATCATAAAAGAAAAATCTTTCTCTTTTGAAAAAATTAGCCAGTCTTTCGTTTTTTAACTTATAAAATTCTTCCAAAAGCCGACAATTCTCTTGACATCTTTTTAGATTTCTTAATAAGAGTTCCTTTTCGTTTTTTATTTTTAAAGGAGTCTTATCGTAGTCATATTCTTTTCCCCAATCCGTTTTTACATTGCGAAAGGGTAAATACTTTTTTTCTTCTTTTAAAATTACTATTCTAATCTTTTTTACTTCTTGCCGAAACAGAAAAAGTAATTTTTTATCCTTAAAAGAAAATCTTAAAAGGTCTTCGCAGATTTTTAAGGCTTCGCGCAAACGATTAAAATTAACATCAATAATCCTATTTTTTGGTGAAAATAATTTTGCCATTTTTTATTTTATAATAATAACCAAAAGGTTCCTTAGGAATAGAATCGATATAACCTTCTTTGTAAAGTTCCAACAAAGAGGTTGGTTCTTTTTTCTTATCTTGAATAAATTTATCTAATGCCTTTTGTAAATATTCTAAATCTTTTTCTCTTTTTAGTACTTTCAATCCTCTTTTAGCAATTTTCTTTAACTGTTCATTATCTGTTGAATTGTAAATATCCTGCCAAAGAATTTCAGCAAAATCTTTTTTTGGTGATTTACCAAAAGAAAAGGCTGCCCATCTTTCACTAATTCGCCAAGTTTCCGGTAATTGAGCAGCAAGATAAAAATAATAACCAGCTTCTTCATAATCTTTGATTATCATATAATTTACAAAACCAATATCAAAATAATGTTGCCAATGGAAAGGAGAATAAAGTATCGCCTTTTTTAAAAGATAAATAGCACTATCCGGTTTTTGGGCATCCCAGGCAAGGCAAAAACTACTAAAATGATAGGCACCCTTAAAACGAGAATCTAAAGTAGTGATAATATCAAAAATATGAAAAAGGTAGTCAAATTTTCGGTCCGTTACCAAATGGAAGCCGTAATATTGAATCGCTCTTAACCAAAGAAGGTCGCTTAAAAGATTATCATACTCAATTGCCATCTCTTTTAAAAACTTTCCGCTAGGAAAATACATCAACTCTTGGAGTAAAAGCTCCCGCAAACTTATTTTTTTTGTCTTATCAATTGTTATTTGTAAAAAGGAAAAATTAACAAAGAAAAGAAAGATTAGAATTATTTTAAAAATCTTCATTTTAAAAATCTTTCCTTTCAAAGATTAAAAAAGAAAAATATAAAAGACCAACTGTCCAAAGGATACCATAAATTATGGGCAGATAGATATGCGCCGGAAAGATAGGAATCTCGTGAACCACTTTTCCTTTAATATCAAAATTGGCAAGATTAGGTAAAGTATAATATAAAAAATTGGCAACAAATTTTACTATCGGTGATTTAGAAATCTGGGCTAAAACTTTTAAATCCCTTGTTAAATGACCAACAAAATACAAGATAAAAGTAAAAATAGAAGCAGTCAAGGGAGTAGTAAAGGTTGAGAAAAATATTGCCAAAGAAGTGATTATTGATAATTGAAAAAGAAGTAGTAAATTAGGAAGTAAAATAAGATAATCTGCTTCTGTCTCAGTTAAAAGCAAAACTATCCCAAAAGCAATTGTTAAAATTCCGATTACGAAAAAGAGCAAAAGCATTTGACCAACGTATTTCCCAAAAATAAACTCCCATCTTTTTATTGGTTTTGATAAAACCAGATAGATGGTTCTCTTTTCAATCTCTTTATAAATTAATCGTCCACCAATAAGAATCGCAATTAATATTGAAATGAAATTGATGGAAGAAAGGCATAAATCCTTAATAATTTTTGCTTCTTCGCCCAGAGCCAAGGGTTTAATAAATTTACTGCTAGCCATTAAAATAAAACCTACGGCCAACAAGATTACTAAAATTTTATCCCGAATACTTTCAATAAAGGTATTTAAAATAATTGCTTTAAGGCGCATATTTTTTCTCTTTCACAAAGGAAAAGAAATATTCTTCCAAACTTTTTCTTCGCGGAATTAAAGCCAATAAATTTCCGCCAAACCTTTGAATTAAAAAAATAATTTCTTCTCTTTTTCTTTCATTGTCACATATTGCCATTATTTTGTCACCACTTTTTATTAAATCTCTTGCCAATCTTTTTATTTCGGGCAAATAAATTTCTGCTACCTGGGAAAAAATTATTTCGTACTCATAAACCTCTTCGCCCACAATTTCGGAAATTGTGCCTTCTTTTACTTTCTCCCCTTTTATTAAAATACTAATCCGATCACAAAGCATTTCGGCATCCGATAAAATATGAGAAGAAAAAATTATTGTCTTTCCTTCTTTTTTTAATCGGAGAATCAAATCCCTAATCTCTTTTCTCCCAATTGGATCAAGCCCGCCCATTGGTTCATCTAATATCAAAATTTTGGGATTAGTGATTAAAGAACAAGCAAGTCCAATTCTTTGTAACATTCCTCGGGAATAATTTTTTAAATAAACATCCTTTGCTTCTAACATTCCTACTAATTCTAAAATCTCATAAATCTTTTTATTGGTAACTTCCTTACCATACATTTGGGCAGTTAAATAAACTAATTCATACCCATTAAGATATTCATAAAAATATGGCTGCTCTGGTAAAAACCCAATCTCTTTTCTCACTTCCGGAGATTTTGGCTTCTTCCCCATTATGGTAATTTTACCATTTGTAGGTCGCGAAAGCCCAACAAGCATTTTTAATGTTGTTGTCTTCCCCGCCCCATTAGGACCTAAGAGACCATAAATTTCCCCCTCATTAATTATTAAAGAAAGTTTATTTACCGCTACTATTTTTTTTAATTTCCAAAAACCACTCCGATAGATTTTGGTTAAATTCTCACAAAAAATTATTGCCACTTTTTATTATAACGAAAGAGAAAATAATGTCAAAATTTATAGATTTTATTTTACAATAACTTTTTTTATCTTTTTATCTATCAAGGTAAAATATATCCCCTTTTTAAGATAGGCAACTCTTTGACCAGCAATATTAAAGATTTTTAAATCGGTAGTCTTTTTTCTATCCCTTTTTTCGTTTTTTCCTCTCCCCTCTTTTATTTCCATAAAGGGCAACGGAAAATCATATTTATAAAACCAGACTTCATTTGTATTATTTCCCTTTAAGGCAAAAAGACCACCAGCAAAAAGTAAAAGAGAAGCACCGGCTTTCACTTTCTTATTAGAAGGGCCAAGCGGTAAAGGTGGTAATTCATGCCAAGAATCACCATTAACAAAATATGCCCAAAATTCAGTTGTATTACCACCTTTAAAGGCAAAAATAACATCGTGCCCTTGCTCATAAACCATAAAGGCTCCATCTTTCACTTTCTTTTTTGTTCCTAATTTGTTATAAAGGGGCATACTCTTTCTTGGTTCCCATTTATCAGAATCGGCATTATAAAAGAAAAATTCATTTATGCCACCTTTTAAAAGATAGATATTTCTTCCATCCGAACAAAGACAGCTTCCTTTCTTAATCTTTGTCTCTTTTTCTAAATAAGGCGTCATCGCCCTTTCAATCCAAGTATCATTATTAATGTCATAGGCATAAAACTCTCTTGTACTGCTTCCTTTAATAAGAAATAGATAATCTTTATTTAAAATTTTCCCTTTTGCCAAAGAAGAACCACCTTTTAAATTTTTGTTAGAAAGTCCTAAAGGAATTTCCCTTTTTCTTTGCCAACTATCGTAAGTCAGGGAATATGCCAAAAACTCCCGGGTATTATTACCGACTGCCAAGTAGATAAAATCACCAGATTTACAAATACAACTACCCTTCTTAGGCAAATATTTAGCAGATAGTAAATAATTAGGAATTGAACACTTTCTTGTCCAGGAATTAATTATTGGATCATACAAATAAAACTCATTTGTCCTATTTCCTTTCATAAAAAAGATTTTCTTATCGCCTCTTACTGAACCATCACACATTCCTCCACCATCTTTAACTTTCTTCCCCTTTTCACCCAAAGGAACACTGTCCCATAAAATCCATTGATTTAAAGGAATCTCTGCAATTCTTAATTTACTTGACAATGTATCATTAATAGGATTGGTGTCATTGACAGAATATAAAGAACATTTCACTAAATAAATTCCCACTTGGGCGTTAAAAGGAGCAAAATCAATTGATTGGGTTGAATTACCATTAATGGTAACTTGCTGAGAATCAAGATATACTTGATTATTATTTGGTAATTGAAGAATTTTTAAATAGACAGAAACATTTGCTGCCTCTGGAGATTCATTTTGAATTTGGACACGCGGAGTATAAACGTCCGGTTCTTGAATACCAGTTGGCCGAATGATATTTTTTACTGAGATGTCAAGACAAAAAATAAAAGAAATAACTAAAACTAATAAAGAAATCTTCTTCATCTTAACCTCCTTATTTATTTTAATTATAATTTACTTTTTATATAAAGTCAATAATTATTGACTTTATAATTTTTTTTACTATACTTACTTAGGCCTTAACCAGAATTAAAATTTTTCTGGTTAATCATAGGCTTAAAGGTAGGTGAGAATGTGTTTGGTAAAGTAAAGTGGTTTGATAGTAAGAAGGGTTACGGTTTTATTGAAGCGGAAGATGGTAGTGGCGATGTTTTTGTTCATTATTCAGATATTATTAGCGAAGGTTTTAAAACTTTAAAGGAAGGTGAAAAAGTAAGATTTGAAATTGCTGATAGTCCGAAAGGCAAAAAAGCTGTCAAGGTTGAAAAAATTTCGGAATAACCCAAGTTAAAATATATCAATCAATAAGGAATTTACCATTTTTAAAGATAAGCTCGTTATCAGCGTAAATTTCACCCTCTTTTCTTAAATCGCAAACCATATCCCAGTGAATACTTGATTTATTTTTTCCACCAGTTTCAAAAAGAGAAGAGCCAAGAGCTAAATGGATTGTGCCCCCAATCTTTTCATCAAATAAAGTATTCTTTACAAATCTTTGGATATTATAATTTGTCCCAAAGGAAAATTCGCCCACCCTTTTTGCACCTTCATCGGTATTAATTAGAGCAAATAAATAATCTTCGTTTTTTTCAGCCTTTGTTTTAATAACCTTTCCTTCTTTAAATTGAAGTTCTACCCCATCAACTTCTTTTCCTCCATAAACGCAGGGAAAACTAAACTTTATAATTCCATTAACCGAATTTTCAATCGGTGAAGTAAAAACTTCTCCATCAGGAAAATTCTCTTTACCGTCACAATTTATCCATTTACGACCTTTTACCAATAATTCTAAATCAACATTATTTCCAATTACTTTTATCCTTTCTTTTTTTAATAAAAATTTAATCAATTTTTCCTGCCATTTACTTAATTTTTCCCATTCTTTTATTGGATCCTTTTTGTCTAAAAAACCGGCTTTAAATATAAAATCTTCATATTCGTTTAAAGACATCTCTGCATCCATTGCATTAGCACTATCTGGATAAGCAGTGCCACACCATTTTATTTGTTTATTAGCAATTTTTGATAATAATTTCGCGTAATAATTTTTCCTTGCTTTTCTAAACAAAGCTATTCTTTCTGATTTCACATTTGTTAAATATTTTTTGTTAAAGTCTGTCCAAATTGTTAACCAGGAATTTACTTTTTTAAGTTCTAACCAATCATTTGGAAATATAAATTTTAATTGAAATTCTTTTGCTTTTTTATAAAAGATTTCCGTTGTTTCTTCAATAATAATTTTTACAAAAGGAAAAGCGCCTTTATTTAAAGTTTCTTCATAAAAAGATATTATTAATGGTAATGAGTTATATTTTCCTTCAATTTTTACAATTTCTCCCTTTTTGATATTTAAAGAATAATTACATAATACTTTTGCTAATTTTTTCACATATTCATTAACCATCTTTTTCTCCTTAAAATAATATTAAATATTATAATATATTTATATTGTGTAAAAAATGTGGAAAATATAAAAAAGACAATAAATTCTTTATGTTTTTAATTACATTATTTCCACAATTTATTAATTTTAGAATGTTAAAAATGAGGAAAATCACAAAAATTTCCACATTTTCCACAATTTTTCCACATAATATTAACAAGAAATTAAACATTATTTATCTTATTAATTATCCTCATTAGTATTTCCGAAAAGTTATTATCATTTTTTCTTAATTCCTCAATTCGGCAACAAGCATAAAGTACGGTAGTGTGGTCCTTTTTTCCAAAATATGAGCCAATTTCTAATAGGCTCATATTAAGATAGCGTCGACACAAATACATTGCCACCTGTCTAGCTAAAGAAATATTTTTATTTCTTTGAGGCGATTTTAAAATTTCTGCGTCGAAATTAAATTCCTTTGCTACTTCTTTGATAATATCCTCTACGTTAATCACCCTTCTTTTTTGTAATAAATCTTTTAATAAAAATTCAATTTCTTCTAAAGATAATTCCCTTCCTCTTAATTGAGAAGCCAAGATTACCCTTTTTAAAGCTCCCTCTAATTCTCTAATATTTGTTCTTATCCTTTCTCCCAAAAATAATATAATATCTTTTTTTATAGAAAAATTTTCCTCTTCGGCTTTTTTATTAATTATCGCAATTCTTGTTTCTAAATCCGGTGGTTGAATATCACAGACAAGACCTTGATTAAGACGAGAGATAAGTCTCTCTTCTAAGGTTGGGATATCTTTAGGAGGCCGATCAGAAGTAAAAACTACTTGAACCGCCCTTGATTGTAAGTAATTTAAAGTATGAAAAAGTTCTTCCTGAAGTCTTTCTTTACCAACAAGATAATGAATATCATCAATTAAAAGCAGATCCAAAGAACGGTATTTATTACGAAACTCAACAACACTATTCTCTTGGATTGCTTGGATTAGCTCAAGAAAAAAACCTTCAGCCGATGTGTAAAAAATACGATAATAGGGATAATTTTTTTTAACATAATTCCCAATAGAACAAATAAGGTGGGTTTTCCCTAACCCGACGTCGCCATAAATAAATAATGGATTATAGTATTTACCTAAACCCTCACAAACTCTGCGACAAGCAGCAAAGGCGAAACGATTACATTCGCCAACTACAAAATTATCGAATGTAAATCTTTGAGGAATTTTTATGCCATAATTGATAAAAACCTTTTTTTCTTCGGTTTCCGGCTCAAATTTAAATTTTTTGGGAATAATCTCAAATTTAATATCTGAAATTCCACATTGTTTAGCAGCATCTTTTATTATGTGGAGATAATGTTCGCTTATCCATTCCACAAAAAAATGGTTTGGAACTTCTAATACCATTATTTCTTCGCCATTCAGTTTTGCTTTTATTGGTTCAATCCAGGTGCTAAAACCGTCTGGATTTATCCTATCTTTTAAATATTTTAAAATTTCCTCCCAAATACTTTCTACATTAATCATATTCCCTCCTAATTATTTTTATTATATAAACTTAATAATTTCCAAAATATTTTAAATAACATAGTTTTAAACCCTTCCACAAAAACTGTTAAAATAATAATACTATTTTAAGTTAAGTCAAGAAAATTTTTATATTATATTTGAATTATTATATTAAAGTAGAAAATCTAAGAATGTTCCACGTGGAACATTTATTCTGTTTTTAGTTCTTCTTTCTTTTCTTCAGTTGGGGTAATTATTTCTTCTTTTTCCTCTTTTTCTTCTAATAAATCCCTATCATCCTTTTTCTTCACAAGATTTATGTAAACTAATGTTTGACCAGTGGTCCAAATATTAATTCCGTAAGAAAGAACAAAAAGATAAAGTATATAAAACGTTAAAGCAAAAAATATTGATAGAATAGCAATTCCCCAATTGTTAGGTATAAAATCTAATCCGGCTTCTGATAAAGAAGCAAGACCTAGTTTTTCTATTACGGTAGTCCAAAATTGGTAATAAAATCCAGTATTTTCTGGTGGAGACAACTTTATAAAGTAATGAGCGAGAGAAAAGGCTTCATTAATTTTATTAGGAATTAATACAGATAAGACAGTTTTACCAATATTTATTGATATAAAAGTAGCGTAGCCAAACACAATAAAACCAAGAAAAGATAGGAATTTTAAAATAACTGAATACCAGATTAAACGGGCTGGTTGTTCGTTTACACAAGAAAAGACTTCGAATAAAGTATCAAAAGTATCGGATGAAGTACAGCCAACAACAATAGGGGAGAGGATTAAAGAGAATAAAAAGATTATGAGAAGATATAAAATAAAGATAGAGGCGCAAAAAGCCGGTATACTCATAATTCCTACAAATATATCACCAAAATAAGGTATTTTCCCAATTAGGGATAAGATAATTCCCGCGATAAGGATTAAAATTATAAAAACAATTAGGAAAATTGGAGAAAGGAAATAAGATTTAAAGTTTTTAAAGGCAAATTTTAAGCTTTCTTTGATCTCAAAAAATTCGTCTCCCTTTAGTTGTTCAAAAGTTATTTTTGTAATCGCATTTTGGGCAATAAAGAAAATAATTATAAAGCCAATTATTCCAATAATCCAAAGGATATATGAATAATAAGGCAAGTTGCTGATTAGAAAAGGTAAAAATCTAAATGTGAGCCATATTTCAGTAAAAGAATAACCGGCAGAAAGAAAAGCCAAATAAGAGAAAAGGTTATAAAAAAGGAAAGCAATAAAAAGGGATATAGTCATTATTGCTAATTTTTTTAAAGAAAAAGCAAGACGAAGGCTTCTAAAGATATCTTTATAGTTATAATGTAGTTTCATTTCTTCCTCCTTTTTAAAAATATCTAAAAATTTTAACAATTAGGTAAAACACAATAATTGCTAAAATAATTAAAATATACCAAAGATATCTTAATGGTAAAAAGTAATTCTTTTCTTTAAAAAATTTTCTTTTAAAAAACATAATAAATATATTAACAAGATTTAAAAGAAATGTCAAGAGAAGAGAATTTTCAATATTTTACTTGACAAGTTTAAAAAACAAGTTGTGATTATTTTTCTGAAAAAAGATATTTATAATTTGACAAAAAAATAAAAATTTTATATAATTTACAAATATGTTACGGATGTTTTCAATTAAAAGGAGGAAGAAATGAAAAAAATTTTTATTTCATTATTTTTTATTTTTTCTTTAATTTTTTCTCAATATAGTTTTTATCCGACGGATGGTCTTTTTTTGATGAAAGATGCAGAAATTAGAGAAAGTGGAAAGTTGCGGTTAGGGACATATTTTTTGTATTATCCAAAGGGAAAAGAGCATTATTTAGATATACCTTTTCCAACGGTTGCTTATTCCCTTGCTTCTTTCTTAGAAATTGGTGGTTATTATGGTGGGACCTTTCGCGCATTTTATGGAAATGAGACAATTTTTTTGGCAACAGAAACAATTGTGGGAGCAAAATTTGGAAGTTCTTCTTATGACGGAGCTCTTTGTGGCAAAATTTCTATTCCCTTTTTACCGGTTTTGAAACTCGGCGCCTTTTTTTTCTATCCATTAAAAGTTCGAGATTCAATTTGGAATTTAGTGCCAATTTTTCCGCTTCCCGAAAAGAAATTGGCTTATTCTTTTCTATTTAAATTAAAATTCTCTGATTTACTACCTTCTCTCCCTTCTATTTTGGTTGAAAATGGTTATTTTAAATACCAAGATACTACCTACCGAACCCTGGGATTAGGTCTTCTCATTTCGGCAAAAAGACTATCGGTTTTTGGTGAGCTATTTATTGAAGGCAAAAAAGAAGATAAAATATTTGACTTTAATAAAAATCGAGTAAGATTAACACCGGGATTTAACATTACCTTAGGAGAGGTTTTTAATATTGGTTTTAGTGTTACTAAACGGTTAAACAAATTAGCTGATTTACCGGATTGGCAATATAATCTTTCTTTATCTTTCTCTTCCTATTTTTTGAGAAAACCGCCTAAGAAGAAAGGATTTATTACTGGTCGGGTATTAGATTTTGAAACAAAATTACCTCTTTTAGCAAAATTGATAATTGAAAATGTGAAAGAAGTATATTCTGATTCAATTACCGGTATTTACAATTTTAGTAAAATTGCGGAAGGACAGTACGTAATATATATTGAGAAAGAAGGATATTATCGGGAAGCAGTTCCAGTTGTGATTGAGGGAGAGAAGACGACAACTATTGATATATATTTAAAACCAATTTTGCAATATGGAACGATTGCTGGTAGGGTATATGATAAAGAGACTAATCGGCCGCTTTCGGCAAAAGTGGTGTTAAAAGAAAAGGGAAACGAGATTTTATCCGATTCAATAACCGGAGGGTTCCGGATGGATAATATTGAAACCGGTATCTATACAATAGAAGCGGTAAAAGAAAATTATTACCCTTATATTCAAACTATAGAAGTAAAGGCAAAGGAGGTAAGAAATTTAGAAATTCCCTTGGCAAAAAAAGGTGCTTTTGGAGTTGTTACAGGTCAAATTCTCGATTATAAAGAAAAAACACCGATCAAAGCAGAAGTAGAAATAAAAGAAGCAAATGTGAAAATAACAACAGAACCTCTTACCGGAATTTACCGAATAGAATTACCAGTAGGGACATATACCGCAGTTGTGACGAGTGAAGGTTATGTCCCCCAAACCGCACCAATTATTATTGAAAAGGATAAGGCACAGGAAAAAAATTTTTATCTGGTGAAAAAAGGAATGGTAATAACTTTACGAGGAATATATTTTGATTTTAACAAAGCTACTATTAGACCTAACTCTTATCCAACTTTGGATTCTGCCGCCCAAATCTTAAAAGATAACCCAAAAATTATTGTGGAAATTCAAGGTCATACCGATAATATTGGTAGCGACGAATATAATAAAAAGCTTTCTCTCCAAAGGGCACAAGCGGTAGTTAAATATTTTGTTAAAAATCACAGAATCGATATTAAAAGATTAAGAGCTGTTGGTTATGGAGAAGAGAAGCCGATTGCTGATAACTCAACAGAAGAAGGAAGGGCGCTAAATAGAAGAGTTGAATTTGTAATTATCGAGGAGAAATAATTATTGCCTTAATTGTTTTTAATCTTTTAGATTTAGTAGTATGATAGTAAATATTCTTTTTTACCTTTTTTCTTTAAAAGTAATTATAAATGATTTAACTTATGAATGGCCTATATTTTCTTACTTCTTACTTCCTAAAGAGACGCTGGCAATAAAGGTGGTTTCTCAAAAACCGATTGGCTATTTTTATGAAGATGGCGAAATAGTAGAAAAGGCAAGTGAAGATAGTATAAAAGAACTTTACTATATTTTCGATACACAAAATCCTTATTCTAAATTGGTTATTACCAATGGTAAAAAAGAGATAAGAATAAATTTCATTCCATTAATTCCTTATAATAAAGAAAAAAGGGTTGGCGAATTTTATATAGGTAAATATCCAAAAGAAAGCCCCCATCTTAATTTAAAAAAAGTTAAAGGTTTTATAAAAGTCTCATCGGAATTGAAAGATTTGTATCTCTCACCTGATTATCAATTAAAAGACTTTCTTACCCATCGGAATCCTTATATCTTTTTAAGAGAAGAATTAATTTATAAGCTCCAATTATTTACTGATTATTTAAAGAGCAAGAGGTTAAACTTTTCTAAATTCAAAATCTATTCAGCCTTTCGGACACCAGCTCAAAATTATAGCGGCGGCGGTGGAAGAAATAGTTGCCATATTTATGGCGGTGCCTGTGATATTGGTTTAGATGTAAATAACGATGGCCGAATTGATCTAAAAGAAAAGAAACTTCTTTACAATTATGCCTTGGAATTTGATGAAAAATTGAGTAAAGAAAACCCAAAGTTAACCGGCGGTTTAGGTTATTATCGGCGAAGACCTTTTATCCATGTAGATGTTCGGGGAGAAAAAGAAAGGTGGTTTCGGTAATTAGTTAGAATTAATTAGAAGGAGGTAAAAATGAGAAATTTTATTTTTCTTTTAGTGCCTTTATTTATTTTTAGTTATTATGATTTTTCATTAAGAAAAGATGCTTTTATTTCTGAACTTTTAGAAGATCCTTATACTGATTACTATTTTAATCCAGCATTTCTTGCCGAACTGAAGGGAAGGTTTATCGGTTGTGGGATTTATGGTAATAATGAAAAAACCCAATTTGCCTATTTAAATTTTTTGAATCCTAATAAGCTTCTTCCTTATGCTTTAATTTTTACCAATTTTGAAACCGAATTTTCTTCGGAAAAAGGTATTACTTTTCTCTTTTCCAGAAAAAGAAAGGATTATTCTTATGGTTTTAAGTTCCAAATCGGCGAAATAAGAAATTTTTATGAAACACTTTTAAATTATAAAAAAAGTGAATTTAATCTGGAGCAAGAAGGTCCAGTCGGAGATTCCAGTAGCGAAGACTTTTATTTTGAAGACTATTATTCCTTAGAAAAAAGAGATTTACAACAATTCAGTTATTACCAAAATAAAAGCGCTCTCCTTTTATGTCCATTGGCTTTTTATCTTAAATTTAAAAGCTTAGATGTTGGTATTGATTTCAAAAATTCCCTTGAAAAAAGGATATTTAAAGAAGAAAGGGAAGAAAAGAAATTAGAAATTGAAGAAGAATATGAATACCGAAAAGAAGGCGACACTCTTTTAAGGGAGTTAGAAGAATATTTAAGCAGCGATGTAGAATTTGATAATTATCGGAGTGAGAGGATTGATACCTTAAATATTTGGAATAAAGATATTTCCTTATTTTTGAGAAAGAAAATTAAAGGAATAAGAGAAAAGAAAATATTTTTTACCCGGCTTGGATACTCTTTTGAAATTACAAAAGGGAATACTTATCAAAAAAGTTTTGATAGTACTTATGAAATTTTTTTAGAATGGGAAAAGAGTTATGATGGTTATTGGGATTGCGAATCTTTATTTTACGAAGAAGGGAAAAGTGTAAAAAATGAAACAAAGGCAATGATAAAAGAAAAGAAAGAGAATTTCTATCAAGAAGGCGGTTTTGGCTTCAATTATTATTTCTCTCTCTTAAAACTTGACAATACAATATTTTTGGGAATAAAAGAGAAGATTGATTTAATAAAAAAAGAAAAAGAATGGGATAAGAAGGGAAAGGTCTATTTCTACTTAGGGAATAATTTTGAAAAAGGTGGTTTTTCCTTTTTTCCAATCTTTATTCCCTATTTCACAATTGAAGAAGATACAATAAGTTATAATTATCAATGGTTTTTTGATTTAAAATTAAAACTGTTTGATTTCTTAAATTGTCGTTTCAGCTATTTATTGCCGGCTGAAAAAGAAGCCTATAAAAAATGGGTATTAAGTCTTTATCTTAATTACTAATCAGAAAGATAATTTACCTCTAGCCAATATTTATTTTGGGTTATAAATTATATAAAAATGAAAGATAAAATTATTCTTCTTTTTCTTTTCTTTTTTGCCATTTTCTTCTTTTCTAAAAAAATAGAAAAGCCCCAAGCAATCGATGCTAAATATTATTATGAAATGGCAAGAAAAATTCCCCAATTAGATTCTATCCCTCTTCCTTTCAAACAGCGGATTTTGGCTCCTTTTTTAGCAAAATTACTCTCTTCTAATCTTTCCTTAAATTTTTTTATTCTTTCTCTGATAACAATTTTAATTTTTATCTTTCTTTTTTATCATTATCTTTTAAAAAAAGAGATAAGAAAAGAAACTGCTTTGCTTATTATCTTTTTTCTCCTTTTTAATAAATACCATTTCGGTTGTTTTATTTTTGATTTCTATCGACTTAATGAAATCCTTGCTCTTCTATTGATATTACTCTTTTTTTATGGATTAGAGATAAAAAATTTTTTACTCCTTCTCTTCGCCTTCTTTTTAGGAGTTTTAGCAAGAGAGATAGTAGTTTTGCTGTGTTTGGTGGCTCTTTTTTATACTTTTAAGGAGAAAAAAAATGATTATTTTCTTGCTTGTTTACCCGGATTAGGAATTTTTATTTTTGTTAGGTTGTTATTTAAAGATAATGATTTTTCTTATTTGGTTAGTGCCTTATTTGATTATAGTAAGAAAATTTATTCTTTATCAGCTCTTTTTCGCCTGTTTATTAATGCCTTTGCACCATTGACATTAATTCCAATTATAGAATATCAATTAACCTTTTCTTATATCAAAAGAAATTTTGATAAATTTCTCTTTTTTATATTAATTTTTCTTTCTACTCTTTTGGGAAAAGATAACGAGAGATTAATGGCACCAGTTTTTATCTTTTTTTATCCCTTAATTGGTGAGATTTTTGAGAGAAAAATGAAAGACAAGAAATTTCTAATCCTTTTAGCAATTCTTGGTTTTCCTTCGGCTTTCCACCATTATTGGAATCGGTTCCCTATAAAGAGAGATTTGACAATGATTTTATCTTTTTTTTCGCTTTTTTCTATCACTTTGACTTATTATTTTATTGGGATAAGGAATAAAGAAAGATATTAATTCCCATTCTTATTGCCTCTTCTCTTTTTTCCGGTGGATCGTTATATCTATCTGTCCAACCGTCACTAATATTGGTATTCCAGGTATAAAATAAAACTAATCTTTTTTCGTGAAAAATTCCGAAAGCCTTTGGTGGTCCTTCATAATGCTCATGGATTTTTGGTAGTTTATTAAAAGAGTAAAAGATATGAAAAATGGGAAAGTTAATAGGAATTTCCACAAGTTCTTTATCAGGAAATACTTTTTTAATTTCTCTTCGGAAAGTCGAATCCATTCCGTAGTCATCGTCGGCATATAGAAAGCCACCATTTAATAAATAATTCCTTAAATTCTTTGCTTCTTTTTCAGAAAAGCTGATATTTCCGTGGCCGGTCATAAAGATAAAAGGATATTGATAAAGATTTTCCGAAAGCAAAGTTATTACTTCTTCCTTCTCTTCTACTTTTACACTTGTTCTTCTATTTATCTCTTTTGCTAAATTGGGAATAATCTCGGGATCATTGTACCAATCACCGCCACCTTCATACTTTAGCCGAGCAATCGTCAAATTGAAAACTATTGAGAAAACAAGAAAAATCATATATTAATTATTATTCTAAAAATTATTTTTTCAAATATATTGAGTATTTACCATCGTTTTTTATTAAAGAAAAATTAGCCAAGATCTTTTTTTGGTATTCGTTATCTTGAAAGAAAAGCACTGGATAATAATTGTTTTTAAAATATTTATGAAAGCGAAAAGAAAAATCGTCAAGGTTATTCTCAATAATAATTAAATCACAATATTTTTCTGGTTCTTTCATTATTTTTATAATCTCCTTGTTTTTTTTATCATCATAGGCGTCAAAAATATCTTCCGGTCTTATTTTTAAAGCAAAAGAAAATACTTGAAATTCTTGGCGGGAAGGGATCAAAATCTTTTTCTTTTTCAAATCAATATCTTTAAATAAATTTTGAAAGTATAAAATCTTTTCTTTTACCATTGGATAGTTGATATCAAGGTGATGGCCGTAAGGAAATTTATTCTGATAATGGTTTTTGCCAGTAAAAAAAAGAGAAAATATTTCGGTGTTAGAAAAGAGGCTCAAAAAGATTAAAAAAATAGTAATTGTTTTGAAGCGCTTATCTTTAATATTTTTAAGAAAAAGGAAAGGAGTAATAATAAAAAATGGAAAAGATAATAAATAAAAACGGGAGTAACCTAAGCTAATATTAAAATATTCTAATAAAAAATGGATAAATAAGGGAAGGAAAAGTAAGATTATTTTATAAGATTTTTTATAAATTAAATAAAAAAAGCTAAAAAAAGAGATAACTGGTAAATAGCCAAAGAGTTCTTTAAAGATACTGATATTAAAACTCAACAAATTTTTTAAATTAAAGGCGTAGGGCAAAATTCCACAGGTATCTTTTATAACTGGATGATTATAAAAATAGAATGGGTTAGAGTATAAAAGATAATTCCAAATAAGCCAAGAGATAATACCGGAAAAGAAAAAAAACACTTTACTTGATTTTAAAAAGAAATAAAAAAATAGGAAAAAGGCAATCGGATAAAATTCATAACGGGTTAATGTTCCCAAGATAACAACGAGAATTAATTTATCCAAATCATCTTCAAGAAAATAATAGAAAGTTAAAATCAAAAGAAAAATTGTTAAAATTTCGGTCATTGGTGAAAGGGTATAAACTAAAAAATAAGGATAAAATAAAAAGAGGAGAGAAGTAAAAAGAGAATAAGGATAGGGAAGAAGTTTAAAAAGAAAATATGTAATTAAAAGGAAAATGAGTATGTTTAAAATAGTACCAGAAAAACCAGTAAAATATAATGTATCAAAAAAGACAAAAGGAATAAGAAGTAAATGATATAAGGGAAGCCAAACTGTTCCTAAGTTTTTAATTGTTGAATATTTACCATTATGAATAATATTTTTGGCAATATACAAATGAGAAAATCCATCAAGAGAGGAGCTAGTATTTAAAAATCTTTGATAAAAGTAAAAAGCGGTCAATAAAGGAATAATAACCGAGAGAAGAAAGATAAGAATTTTAAGAAATTTCATTAATAGATTTTTTTAATCTTTTTCTTAGGATAATAATGAGAAAGGATTTCTTTATAGTTATATCCCTTTCTTGCCATTGCCATTGCTCCATCTTGACACATTCCCTTGCCATGGCCATAGCCGTAACCGAGAATTTTTATTTTATTTCTGGTAATTTTTACTTCCAATAAAGTTGATTTCAAGTCAAAGAGATTACGAAATTTATATCCCGGTAGATAAAAAATTCCAGCAGTAGTATAAAACCTTATTTTTTTAACTCTTTGGGATTTTCTTTCCCTTTCCAATTTTATCTTTTTAATTCTTAATGGCTTTTTCTTTTGGTAACTAATTATTCTTTTTAAACTCTCACTAAAATCTTTGTTTTCTAAGGTCTTATCCCATTTATAATTCTTACTATTTTTACAAAAAGGCATTTTAGATAAAGAATATCTTTCTGAATCCCTTTTGCCATTATAAAGAATACCGCCACAGTTGGCATGATACATTGCTTTATAAATTTTTTTACTTTCCATCAAGACTTCGCCTTTTGTCTCTTTTACCGCTTTTGTTGTTAAAGAAGTTTCTCTTTTTTTACCTTCGTAAGCTTGATCCAAGTTAGGTGAATCAAAGATATCGTAAAATTTCCTTTGATTTTGGAGTATTCTAAATAGTGCATAACTCCTTGCCGCTACTGCTTGGGCTTTGGCACTTTCGTAATTTTTCTCATCAATAGGACCAATCTCACAAGCAACAACTGAAAAAAGGTATTCTTCTAATGGCAAGATATTTACTAAACAAGGTTTTTTATACTTCCAAACAGCATCATAAACAATTTTGAAATATCCCCGATAGATTTTATCTCCAAAAGAGAGATTAGTATTAGGATAGGGAGTTAAAATAACCGGCTCAAAAGTAAAATCAAACAAAAGGGAATCTTTTAAAAATATCTTGTTATCTTTTATTTTAATTAATTCACCTCTTATTTCAATTTTTTTATCTTTCTGGGTTAAAGTAAAATAGCCTTTTAAAGAAAAGGTATCTTGTTCAAAAGCAATTAAGACACGAATATTTGGTTCATATATCTTGCCCTTTTTTACGAAAGGAACACAAGAGAAGAAGATAAAAAGAAAGAAAGGGATATACTTTCTAGTCAACAACAATTTTTCTCCAAAGATTTTGATAAAAGACAAAGTAAATTCCCTTTTTAAGGCGAGAAGTATCAAGTGGTTTATTAGTTTCTAATATCTTTCTTCCTAAAAAGTCATAGATCTTAAATCTCCCAAAACTTTCCTTCTTTCCTTTCTTCTCTTCTTTTATTCTGCTAATTTTTTCACTACAAGAAAAGATAATTACTGGAAAATCAGAACTGGGTAAGGAAAGAACCTCTCTTATTAAATTTCTTTCATTAGGTAATAAAGGCAGAGTTAAAGAAGAAGACAAATTTAAAGATTTTGCCTGTAATAACATTTGGATACCAACAAAACCAGCTTCTAAGAGATGATAATTAGAACTGGTATCGCCAACACAGATAACAATATAAACTGGTGCCGTTTGGGGAATTCTCGGAATAGCATTTCTTAAAGCATTTCTTCGATCTTCATTAACAATTATTTCAATTCTATGGTCAGCAGTTGTTAAATTTGTTCCTGGTGGTAGGCGGTTATGATAACGATAAACACCATATTCATTAACAAGATAGATTTTTTGAGTTAAATAATAATTGGCAATGGCACTGGGAACAGTTAATCCCCGACGATTATTGGCAGTTAGATGGGGTGTAACACCATATCCTGCCCATAAGATTTGGGAAATTTTTTCAATAGATAGGGGAGAGGGTAAAAAAATCGTATCAAAACTTAAATCTCTTATTAATATTTCAAAAGTATCATGTTGATAGATTACCGGTCTTGGTAAAGAAGAATCAGAAGAGATAGCAATATTAGTTGTATCAATTCCCCTTCTTTGAGAGAAACCATAAACATTAACAAGTCTAACTGGATGGATTGGTGACCAGTTATTATTCGCATAATTTGTGGCACTTTGCATTGGACAGGAAACAGCATTAGATAGAGAATCCCAAAAACTGGTAGCAGCAAGTAGACCAAGTTGAATAATAAAACCGGCTTCTTCATATCTTTCAGTAGCAACACCAATCTCAAAAGCAGAATTACTATTAGAACGTCGATTACCAGTAAGATGCAAATTTAAGGTATGGCTTTCCGGATTATATAAATATAAGTTATTTGGTTTGGCAATGTATATTTCCCGATAAGAACCAATCTGTGGTGCTTTAGCCATTGCCCATAAGATATTACTTAAAACTTGGTCCGATAAGTTGCTACTAAAACCAGAATGGAAAGAATATCGGCTATTACTGAGAAGTTCAAAAGAATTTCTATTAATCACTGGCGGAGGCAAGGTTTCAATTTGTAAGATAAGAAAAGAAATAAAGATAAAATTAATCATAAATAATGATATAAAAATATATAAAAAAGTCAAGAAAAGAAGATTAATTTTGATAGGGGGAGGGGGTATATACTTATAAGTTCTTATAAATCAAAGACTTATGTAGGTATAGGGTTATCCCTATGATAGTATCCTAGATAGTACTCGTTATTAAAATCTAAAACTTAAAGCCCTTTTTAGTAAAAACAATAAGAGAAAAACTGATTATTGACTTTCAATATTAGGTAATTATAATTTTTTATGATAATTATTTTTCTTCTTTTTTATCAATGGGTAACAATAGATATTGACACAATTGTTGTTAATAGTAATCCAAAATCTTTGACAATGCAGTCTTTGGTAATTGATTCTTTTAATACTTTGCATACTATCTGGCACGAAAGGGTTGGTAATTTATATTATCTTTTTTATTCTTGTAAGAAGCCAGATTCTAATTGGGCAACACCAATTCTTTTAGCTGAAACCACTAATGCTAACGGTGTGATTGCTTGCGAACCAAATGGTAAAGTTCATATTGCCTTTACTTCGCCCATTGTTAATTATAATGAATTGTATTATTTAACTAATCGTTATGGTAGTTTTCAAAAGATAAGAGTAACTAATGACAATTTGTGGGATGCTTCGCCAACTATTTCTTTTAGAAATAATCTATCTCATATTGTTTGGATAAAAAGTTTGGAAGGCAGTGGTTATAAACTTTATTATTTTATTGGCAAATTAGATTCTTTTAATATCTATCAGATAAGAAATAGTGAGATTGGCGATTTTGGTTTAGGAGCCAGTCCTTATATCTCAGTTTCGCCAGAAGGTATTTGTCATATTAGTTATCGGGGAGGCAATTATCCCGATTATCATATCCATCACGCAGAAAACTCCTTTTTAGGTGATACAAATTTTCAATACGAAGTTTTAACAACCGCTAATCTTTATGATTATAATTCAGCAATTTATAGTAAAGAGAATGGTGAACTTTTCCTTTGTGCTTCCGGTGATGATGGTTGGGGAACAAGAAAAAGGAGTTGCTATCTTCACCGACCAGCAAATTCAAGAATTTGGGAACCCTACGAGTTGATGACCGATACCAATAGTGCCGATATGAGAAGCTTTTTTGTAAAAGATGATAGAGTTCATATCTCTTGGGAAAGAATAAATGGTAATATTGCTACCCGAATGATCTATCACTCTTCTAATTTTACTAATCGTTGGATAAATTCGGAAGTTTTGGCAGATGGCAGGACAGCAAGTGGTGGAATAGTTATTGATAATAATAACTTTGGTTATCTCTTAGTTTGCCACCAAGATGGGAATAATTATCAAATCCTTTGTTTAAAGAGTCGTCCCTTTTCTGGTATCAAAGAGAAAAATAGCGAAGATAAGAAGATAAAGAAGATTATTATTTTAAGAGATAAAAAAGGAGATAAGTTTCTTTATAACATAAGTGGTCAAAAAGTGAACTATTTAAAGAAAGGAGTCTATTTCTTACTTGGTGAAAATTCCTTTCATTGATTTAAAAAGAGAATATCAATTCTTTAAAAGAGATTTCAAAATAGATAATTTTTTAAAAAAGGGTGATTATATTTTAGGAAAGGAGTTAGAACTTTTTGAAAAGGACTTTTCTAAATTCTTTTCTTCTAATAATAATTTTTATTCGGTAGGTGTTAATTCCGGGACTGATGCCTTGATTTTGGCATTAAAAGCATTAAAGGTAAAAGAAGGAGATGAGATAATAACCACCTCTTTTTCTTTTATTTCCACTGCCTTGGCAATATTAAAAGTAAAAGCAAAACCAGTTTTTGTTGATATCAAAGAAGATTACAATATTTCGCCAAAAGAGATAAAAAAAGCAATATCTAAAAAGACAAAGGGAATAATAATCGTTCACTTATTTGGGCTTCCTTGTGATATGGAAGAGATTATGGATATAAAAAATAGGTACGGACTTTTTTTAATAGAAGATTGTTGCCAAAGTTTTGGGGCAAAATATAAAAATAATTATTGTGGTTCTTTTGGTGAGATTAGTTGTTTCTCTTTTTATCCAACAAAGAATTTATCTTGCTTTGGCGATGGTGGCTTGTGTTTGACAAAATCTTTTTATTTTTATAAGAAAATAAAAGAATTAAGAAATCCCGATTTAAAAAAAGAATTTGTTGATGATATTGGATTTAATTCCCGTTTAGATACCATTCAAGCGATGGTTTTAAGAATAAAATTAAAGAAAATAAAATTTCTATTAGAAAAAAGAAGAGAATTTGCCCAGATCTATAATGAAAATTTAAGTTCTTTTTTAAGTTGTCCAAAAGAAGAGAGTAATAAAATCCATTCTTATAATATTTACACAATAAGAGTAAAAGATAATAAAAAATTAAAAAGTTATTTAGAGAGATTGGGGATTGAAACAAAGATTTATTATCCTTATCCATTATATTATCAACCAATTTTTAAAAATAATTCAAGGATAATTGGATGTAAAAGGGCAGAAAAATTTTCCAAAGAGGTTTTGAGTTTACCTTTGTATCCCTTTTTAAAGGTGAGAGAAGTTAAAGAAGTTATTAAAAGAGTTAAAAATTATTTAAAGGAGGTTGAAAATGAAGGTTAAAAAGTTTTTAATATTTTTCTTTCTTTTGGGAATCTTTGTTCTTTTCGGTGAAAATTTTCAAACTCATCCTTGGGCTTGTTATCATTATGATTCTCAAAGAACTGGACGTTCTAATTTTATTGTAGGTGATTCTTTGGAAATTGCTTGGACATATAATGTTGGTGCTGAAATTTCTGGTTCAGCAGTAGTGGATAATTTAGGAAGGATAATTTTTGGTGCGCGGGACGGTTATTTATATTGTTTAAATTCCAATGGTGAACTTTTGTGGCGTACTTCCTTGGGAGCAACAGTTTATTTTTCAACACCGGCATTAGATGATAGCGGCAATATCTATGTGACGACAAGTAGAAAATTGATAAAACTTAATTCTAATGGTGAGATATTATGGTCCTGGCCTACTCATAATTTACTTTCTATTAGTCATTCACCAGTAATTGGTAACGATGGAAAGGTATATTTTGCTTGTTATTCAGAGAGTCTATATGCCTTAGATCCTGCCGGCAATTTAGTTTGGGCTTTTTATTTAGAGGGAGATGTGAATTCTTCACCGGCGATTGGTCGTGACGGTAGAATTTATATTGCCACTACTCGGGCAAGTCAAAACAAACTTTGGGCATTTAATCCTTTCGGCTCTCTTGCTTGGAGTTATAATCTTCTTGGCGAAGCAGATTTTGCCACACCGGCAGTAGGATATGATTCGGTTATTTATATAAGTGTTGGCTATTCAAATTATCTTCTTTATGCAATCAAACCTGACGGTAGTTTAAAATGGCAGACTAATCTTGCTTCTTCTGGTTATAGTTGTCCAGCGATTGCCTATGATTCTACAGTATATATCAATGCTTCCGGTAGACTTTATTGTGTTGATTCTCGTACCGGTAATATTCGTTGGTCACTTTCTGGTTTTAGCAGTTATTCAGCACCGGCAATTGATTCCTTAGGAAATATTTATCTTGGTTCTGATAGAAATTTCTATGTGGTCTCACCAAACGGTCAAATTCTCTGTTCTCGTTCAATTTCTTCAAGTCAGAGTTTCCTTTCTTCACCGGCAATCGGTCCTGGCAACCGTGTTTATTTTGGTCATATGAATGGAATATTTTATGCCTTTCAAGGATATCCACAAGTTTTTATAAAAGAAGAAAAAGAAAATAAAATTTTATCATCTTTGAAAGCTCTGCCCAATCCTTGTAACTTCTTTACAACAATTTATTACCATCTTGCTCTTTCTGATAATGTCGTTTTAAAACTATATAATAATTCAGGCTATTTATTAAAAACTTACAATCAATACCTTCCTGCCGGTAATCACAAATTGAAAATCTTAGTTAATAATTTAGTAAAAGGTATTTATTTCTTAGTATTAGAGACAAGTAAAGAAAAAGGTATTATTAAACTGATAGTAAAATAAAATATTAATCTTTAGGGTCTAAAAATTTTTTAACTTCTTAATTGATTTTTAAAAAATTTTTATTATAATTAATGTTAACAAGGGAGGATGATGAAAGAAAAAATAGTTAAAAAATTAATTATTGTAGTTTTTTTTATTTTTTTAATCAATTTTTCTTACGCGATTGAGTATCAGAAAGACCAGTTCAAACTCACCTTGAATCCCCATATTCTCAGCGGATATCTCTTTTCTATTGAAAAACAAGATAATACGACCAAACGCACAAATACTTTTTATATTCCAAGAACTTATTTAGATTTCAAATTGGAATACGAAAATATCTTTTACGGAAAGGTTTATTTTGATATTGCTGGTAAGGACTGGTATTCCTATGATTTGTATGTAGCTCTCACACCAACAAAAGAGACAGAAGTCCGTTTAGGTAAATTCAAACAACTTTTAGGATATGAGATTGCCACATCTGCTCATAAGGTCCATTTTGTTGAAGGTTCTTTAATTTCTTCTTTAAGGTCTCCAGTCTCAACGAGGGATTTCGGTTTAGGGTTCTTCTATAAAGCAAAGATGTTTGAAATAAATCTTAATCTCGTAAATGGCACAGGAAGAACAGCGCCTACGGATGATAATGAATGGAAAGATGTTTCGGGCAGGTTTATATTAAAACCAATAGAAAAAAGTTTTATCGGTGCAAACTTTTATTATGGAAAAACAGGAATCGGTGAAATAAAAGACTTACTTCCTTATCTTCGGTTAGGTTTAGAAGCAGGTTATACAAAATCACCTTTCACAATAATATTTGAATATCTTATGGGTAGAGAAGAAAAAGAACCAGTTAAAAAACCACAAGGTTTTTACGGAGTTTTCGGTTACCAAATCGACAAAATCCAGCCAATTTTCCGATTTGACTTTAGAAAAAAAGATAGCAATGCTAATAAGGAAATGGGATTTACCTTTGGACTAAATTACTTTGTTTACGGAGATAACTTAAAAGTAATGCCCAATATCGCCTATTATAAATATGCGGAAAAGCACACATTAATAAAACTTATCTTTCAATTACAAGGATACTTCTAAAAAGGAGAAAGATGAGACGGTTTATTCTTTTATTTGCCTTGTTTTTGCTTCTTTTAAATTGTCCTCGTCAAGAGACACTGGTTATCAAAGGTTCAGATACGATGGTTAATTTAGTAAGTGCCTTAGTAGAAAGATTTTTAAAGGAAAATCCAAAGGCAAATATTACCGTAATGGGCGGCGGTAGCGGTGTTGGTATTGCTGGTTTGATTGATAAAGAGGTAATGTGTGCCAATTCTTCAAGGGAATTAAAGGAAGAAGAGAAAAATAAATTAAGAGAAAATAATGTAGAATACTTAGAAATTCCCATTACCTATGATTTGCTATGTATTATTGTAAACGAAAATAATCCAATTGAAAGTTTGACAATAAGCGAATTGAAAGATATTTATCAAAGAAAAATAAAAGTTTGGAAAGAGTTGAAAGGTTTCGATAAACCAATCTCTCTTTATGGTAGAAATCCCGCTTCCGGAACTTATGAGTTTTTTAAAGAAATAGTTTTAAAAGGAGATTATTCACCGGATATGAAACAGATGGCAGGAACAGCAGCAATTGTTGATGCGGTATCTCAAGACGAAGGCGGAATTGGTTATGTTGGTTTGGGATATATTAAAGGAATAAAAGGAATAAAGGTTTTAAAGATAAAGAATGAGAAAGATGGGAAATATTATACTCCCTTAGATATCAATAATCTTCCTAAATATCCATTAGCGCGGCTATTATATCATATTGTTAATAAAGAATATTTTTATTCTAACAAAGGTAAAATCTTAAGAGATTTCATTAAATGGGAACTTATAAAAGGTGATGGAATAATTGAAGAAGTTGGGTTCGTCGTGCTTCCTAAACCAGAAAAAGAAAAGGTACTTAGTCTGATAGAAAAGAAGTAGCCACTTCTTAAACAAAAAAGTAAGGAGGACCTTTTGGTCCTCCTTTTTTATTTTGTATTCTTATAAATTGACTTTTCATTAGTCTTTAATTAAAATTATAAGTTATGAAAATTTTTAAATATTTTGTTTTGGTATTTTTGTGCTTTAGTTTTTGTGGGCAGAAAAAAGAGGTAAGAAAAGAAGAGATAAAAATTGAAAAAAAACTTATCTTTCTGATTGCACCCAAGGATTTTCGGGATGAAGAATTTAAAATTCCTTACGATTATTTGAAAAATGCTGGTGTTAAAATAACAGTTGTTTCGCAAGAGACAACCGAAGCAATTGGTATGTTGGGAATGAAGGTAAAGCCAGATATCTCTTTGGAAAATTTAAATTATGAAGATTATGATGGTTTTGTTTTGATTGGCGGTTCTGGTTCGGTTTTTTATTGGAATAATAGAAAGGTTTGGGAGATTTGTCGTTATTTTAATGAGAAAAATAAACTTTTGGCAGGCATCTGTTTGGCACCAATTACACTTGTGAAGAGCGGTGTTCTTACTGAAAGAAAGGCTACTTGTTTTAGTGATAAACGGGCATTAGAAGAATTTAAAAATGCTAATGTGGAATATGTTGATAAAGATGTGGTTGTTGATGGCAATGTGATTACGGCAAACGGACCACAGGCAGCAGAGAAATTTGCGAAAATAATATTAGATTATTTGAAAAAGCAATAAAATTCTTTCTGTTTTTTCCTTGAGGTGCGTGTTACAAAGGGTAAAAGCTGCTGAGTGCTATATTAATAAAGGATTGTATTCAAAAATCGGAAAAGGGATATTAATTTTTTTAGGAATTGGCGAAGGTGATAGTGAGAGTAAATGTATTAAATTAGCCCAGAGGATTCCTCAATTAAGAATTTTTGAAGACGAAGCGGGAAAGATGACTTATTCCTTAGAGAAAATAATGGGTGAAATAATGGTAATTCCTAATTTTACCCTTTACGGCGATTTGAAATCGGGATTAAGACCAGATTTTACTAAAGCAGAAAAGAAAGAGATTGCGGAAAGTTTGTATGAAAGATTTGTTTTAGAATTAAAATATCAAGGGATAAAGGTTGAAAAAGGAGTTTTTGGCGCCAAGATGTTAATAAAAATTGAAAACGACGGTCCAGTAACCTTTATTTTGGAGGAGTAAAATGATCAGAAGTATGACCGGAATTGGTGAGGGAAAAGGATACGGAATAAATGTTGAATTGAAATCTTTTAATCACAAACATTTAGAAATGGCAATAAAAATACCGGAGAAATTAAAAATTTACGAAGCCGAGATCAAAGAATGGATAAAAAATAGGGTTAAACGGGGTTATCTACAGATTTCAATAAATTTAGAAAGCGAGGGATTAGTTAATGAGGAGTTTACCTATGATAAAGATTTGGTAGAAAATATTTTAAAAGTCTGCAAGGATTTAAAGGATAAATATAATTTAAAGGGCGAAGTGGATATACACTTCCTGCTTTCTTTGCCCGGGATTTTAAAGGTTGAGAAGAAAGAAAAAAACAATAAGGCATTATATGAAAATTTAAAAAAGATCTTTAATAAGGCATTAACCAATCTTATTCGGATGCGGGAAAAAGAAGGGAAATTTATTGCTCAAGAATTTAAAAAAAGAATCAGACGAATTATTAGATTAGTAAAAATGATTGAGGAACGGATTCCTCATAAATTAAAAGAGAAAGAAAATGATCTTCTTAATCGGATTAGTTTTAATAATAAAGAAGAAGCCCGTAGCCGAATTTTACAAGAGATTTCTTTACTGCAAGAACGGATTGATATCGCCGAAGAATGCAGTCGGCTTCATTCCCACGCGCAACTTTTTTTGGCTACCTTAAAAGAAAAAATAGCATCGGGAAGAAAATTAGAATTTATTCTATCTGAGATGATGAGAGAGGTTGAGACTTTGGCAAGTAAGGCAAGAGATTTTTATATTTCCGAGAAGGTAATTTTGATAAAAGAAGAAGTTGATAAGATTCGGGAACAAGTGAGAAATGTTGAGTAGTAAGATTTTTGTTTTGGTTGGCTCTTCGGGAAGTGGCAAATCAACTTTGGTTAAAAGGTTGCTCAAAAAAGATAATAAAGATATCTTTTACTCAGTTTCGGTAACCAGTCGAAAGAAAAGAAAAGGAGAAAAAGAAGGAAAAGATTATTATTTTGTTTCAAAAGAAGAGTTTAAAAAAATGATTAGAGGGAAGAAGCTTCTGGAATGGACCTTTACCTACGGCAATTATTATGGAACACCAAAAGAATCTTTTAAGAGTGCATTAAAAGAAGGAAGAAAGATTTTAATGGATTTGGATATCAATGGAGCTAAAAAAATCAAAGAGAAATTTAAGGAACAAAGCAAAATAATTTTAGTTTTACCTCCTTCTTTCTTTACTTTAAGAAAAAGATTGGAAAGAAGAAATAAAAAAGAAGCCACTTATCGTTTAGCGGCGGACAAAAATTTTTGGGAGGAGGTCTTAAAAAATAAAAAGATTTTTGACTATTATTTATTAAATGATGATTTAAAAGAAACAGTTGAAAATTTAAAGGTAATTATTAAAGCAGAGGATTTAAAAGAAATGCCCAAAATTTAAAAGGAGGTAAAAATGAGTGACCTTCATATTCCTCATGAAAAGATTCATATTGAAGAAGAGGATAAGAAATTTAATAAATATCAAATAATTTTGTCAGCAGCAAAACTGGCAAGAAAATATTTAGAGTTAATTAGGGAAGGAAAAATGGAGCAGAAAGAAAATGTTTATCTTTATGCGTTAAAGCAGATTTTAAGCGGCGAAGTAAAAATTGAAGAAGAATGATTTTAAAAGATAAAAGGATTCTTCTCGGAGTATCTTCCAGTATTGCCATCTATAAATCCTTAGAGCTAATTCGTTTGCTTAAAAAAGAAGGAGCAGAGGTTTTTGTGGTGATGACCAAAAATGCCAAGAGGTTAGTTAATCCTTTGCTTTTTTCTGCCCTTTCTGGTAATCCAACCTTTTGGCAGATGTTTTCTGAAGAAAAAAAATATCCTCATTTAGAATTAATTCAAAATATTCACTTATTTCTTATTGCCCCGGCAACAGCTAACATTATTTCAAAAATCGCTAATGGTATTGCCGATGATTTACTTACTACTACGGTGCTTGCTTGTAGGTCGCCAATTGTGATTGCACCGGCAATGAATGTGAATATGTGGGAAAAGAAAATAATTCAACGGAATATCGAAAATTTAAAGAGAGACGGATTTTTTGTAATTGAACCGGAAGAGGGAGAATTGGCCTGTGGGGAAAAAGGAAAAGGAAGAATGGCGGAACCGGAAAGAATTCTAAATTTTGTTAAATCTCTTTTGTTAGAAGAAAAGAAAAAGATAAAATTTGTGATTACTGGTGGTGCTACTGAAAGTAATATTGATAAGATTAGAATAATTACCAATCGGGCAAGCGGTCTTTTGAGTGTTTTATTAGCCGAAGCCTGTTATCAATTGGGATATGAAGTTACTTTGATTTTAGGAAGAAGTGAATATTATCCTTCTTTGCCGATAAAAATAAGAAGGGCTTTTACTAACAA
Organism: Caldifarciminota bacterium; assembly: GCA_039801885.1. Taxonomy (GTDB): domain Bacteria; phylum Hydrothermota; class Tepidihabitantia; order Tepidihabitantales; family DTDR01; genus DTDR01. Next base: position 15,826 of record JBDRVN010000006.1, on the reverse strand, counting down.
GGAGATGCTTAAGGCAATAAAAGGAGAGATTAGCGAAAATACCTGTTTAATTATGAATGCCGCTCCTTGTGACTATAAGGTTGAGGAAAAAATCTCTTCTAAATTAAAGAATAAAGAATTGGAATTAAAACTTATAAGAGATATTGATATTTTGAAAGAATTAAAAGAGGCTCAATTACTTTGTAAAGTGGGTTTCTCTTGCGATACCGAAGATGAATTAAAAGAAGGAGAAAGGAAATTAAAAGAAAAGTCTTTATCCCTTTGTGTAATAAATCCCAGCGAGACGATTGGCAGCCAAAAAATAAAAGCAATTTTGCTTTTGGGAAATGGCAAAAAGAAAGAATTTTCTTTAATGGATAAAAAAGAATTTGCTTTCAAACTTATTGAGGAAATTGAATTATGGTTGAAAGAGAGGCACCTCATTCAATAGAGGTAGAAAAGGCATTATTAGGAGCGATGCTCCTTGACCAAGAAGTAATTCCACGGGTTTTGGAATATGTTGATAAAACTTGCTTTTATTCTCAAGCCCATCAGTTAATTTTTAATGCTATCGTTACGCTTTTTGAAAAGAATTCGGCAGTAGATATTATGACCGTTAGCGAAGAATTGGAAAGGCAAAATTTATTAGCTGAGATTGGTGGTCGGGAGGAATTAGCAAATTTAGTTAACTCAGTTTTAACAACTGCCGGCGTAGAAGATTGGGCGAAGCTGATTTTAGAAAAGGCGATTAGGAGAAAGTTGATGCAGATTGCTACGCAAATTGTTAAAGAAACTTACGAAAACAAATTACCGGTTGATGAACTTTTAGATAAAGCCGAATCGATGATTTTTTCAATTAAAGAAGCACGAATAAGAAAAGGTTTTGTTAATATAAAGAGTATATTGAAAGATACTTTAAAAAAGATCGAAGAAGTTTCGCAGAATAAAAAGCTTCTTACCGGTTTGGAGACGGGATTTGATAGACTGGATGAAATGACTTCTGGAATTCAGAATGGTGATTTGATAATTATTGCTGGTCGACCTTCGATGGGAAAAACTGCTTTTGCTTTAAATTTAGCAATAAATGTTGCGGTGAGAAATCAGATACCAGTAGCTTTTTTCTCGTTAGAAATGTCCAAAGAACTACTTATCCAAAGATTGATTTGTAGTGAAGCACGAATTGGTTTAAGAGCATTAAGAGCCGGTGCTCTTCCGCGCGATGCTTGGCAGAGAATTTCTTCGGTTTGTGGTCTTTTTTATGAGACAGAATTTTTTATTGACGATTCTCCACGATTATCAGTGTTGGATATTCGGGCAAAGGCAAGAAGATTAAAATCAGAAGTTCCTTTGGGACTGGTGGTTATTGATTATTTACAATTAATTGAAGGAGTGAGAGAGAGTCGTAGTGCAACTCGACAAGAAGTAATTTCGGAAATTTCTCGTTCTTTAAAAGCAATGGCAAAGGAGTTAAATATTCCCGTAATTTGTCTTTCTCAATTATCAAGAAGTCCGGAAAGAAGAGATCCCAAAAAACCAATTCCCCAATTAGCCGATTTAAGAGAATCAGGGGCAATTGAACAAGATGCGGATTTAGTAATTCTTTTGTATCGGGATGAATTTTATAATGAAAATAGTCCGGAGAAAGGATTAGCGAGGATAATTATTGCTAAACAAAGAAATGGTCCAACCGGCCAATTTCGGTTAGCCTTTATTAATGAATATATGAAATTTGATAATTTAACTTTTGAAGAAGAACTTGAACCAGAATGAATTTTGTTTGTGAAAATTGTGGTTACGAAAGTTCTAAATGGTTGGGAAGATGTCCAATGTGTGGAGGTTGGAATACTTTTAAAGAAATAAAAGGAATGGTAGAAAAAGAGAAGAAAAAGGGAACGTTAGTTAATTTGGCTGAGATAAAGGAAAAGAAAGAAGAAAGATTAAAAACTGAGATCGAAGAATTTGACCGTGTTTTAGGTGGTGGTTTGGTGAAGGGTTCTTTGGTTTTAATCGGTGGTGAACCCGGGATAGGCAAATCAACTTTGAGTCTTCAGGTTTCTTTAGCATTAATCGACAAAGGCTTTAAGGTTCTTTATATTTCGAGCGAAGAGAATCCTTTCCAAATAAAAATAAGATATAATCGCCTTTCTTCCCTTTGGAAAGTTAATTATGAAAAATTTTATCTTTTATTTACTTCTGATTTAGAAGAAATCTTTTCGCAAATAAATGTTTTAAATCCGGATATTGTTGTTGTTGATTCAATTCAAACAATTGAAGATAAAACAATTTCCACCGTTGCCGGTTCTGTTACCCAAGTGCGAGAGGTGACATTAAAATTACTAAATTTAGCAAAAGGAAAGGACCTGCCAATAATTATTATTAGTCACGTAACTAAACAAGGATTGATTGCCGGTCCTAAGGTTTTGGAGCATATGGTAGATGTGGTTTTATATTTTGAAGGTGATATTAATACTGATTATCGAATCTTGCGATGTGAAAAAAATCGTTTTGGACCAGCAAACGAAATTGGAATTTTTGAAATGCAAGAATTTGGTTTACAAGAAGTGAAAAATCCTCATTTTCTTTTTCTTCCCCATTTAAAAGAAGAAATGTTTGGACTCACTTTCGTTCCTCTATCCGAAGGAAGAAGGGTAATTGTTACTGAAATTCAATGTTTAGCAACACCAACTTATTTCCCTTATCCCCAAAGAATAGTTCAAGGTTTTGATGCAAGAAGGTTATCAATTCTTTTATCAGTTTTAGATATTCAGGCAAATATTAATACTGGCCGTTATGATATTTATTTGAATATTGCTGGTTCTTTGTATATTAAAGAGAATGCCGGGGATTTAGGAATAATTTGTGCGGTTGCTTCGGCAGTAAAAAAAATTTCTATAAAAAAATTAACCTGTTTTTTAGGAGAAGTTGGTTTGTTGGGCGAAATAAGGCCGGTTTCACTTATTAGGGAAAGGGTTAAAGAAGCCCAAAAACTTGGCTTTAGGAGAATTATTTTGCCGAAGGAAAACGTTCATATTTCTTTGGAAGATAAATTAGAGATTATTCCGGTAAGTTTTTTAAAAGAGGTATTTGAAATTCTTAATTTTGACCAAGGGAGGTGAAATTATGTTTTTTAAAAAAGAAAGAAATATTTTGATCGATATTAAAAGTTTAGAGGATTTAAGGATTCTAAATTTTTTGAAATTAAAAATTCTTGATGGGAATATTTTGATATGTGAGGATGCTTTGGAAGACGGAGAGAAAAGATTAATTTTAGAAAATTTAGAAAAATTAAAAACCCTTTTTGGGAAGAAGTTAAAGATTATAAAAGGAAATTTTAATAAAGAAAAACTTCATCAGTTAGCCAAAAAGGATAACAGTATAATTTTAACAACCAATCCCATATTGAAAGATGAAGAAGGGAAAGTTACTGTAATTACGATTGACGACATCTATTCAGCAGTAAAACCAGTATTTTTACCTGGTTCGATTATTACTGTAAAAATAATGAAAAAGGGGAAAGATGCCGATGAAGGGATAGGTTATTTGGATGGTGGGATAAAGGTGGTTGTTGATGGCGGTGCTCGATATGTGGGCAAAGAATTAGAATGTGAAGTAATTGGCACAATGGAAACCCAGATTGGCAAAGTTATCTTTGCCAAAATAAAATATAAAGAAATGAAATAATTGACATTATAAAAAAAATGATTATTATTAAAATAATGAGTAGTTTAACTGGAGGTTATGATGAGTAAAAAAATAACCATCTTTTTTATTTTTTTAGTTTTGTTCTTTTCTATTACTTGTAAGAAGAAAAATAACCCGCCAGAAGTTCCCCAAGTTTTTGGACCGACGAGAGTTGGTGTGGGCGCGCAAGCTGAATATAAAGCAGTTGCTACCGATCCAAATAATGACAGTATCCGGTATCACTTCGCTTGGGATGGAGGGAAGGAAATTACCAATTATTATAAATCAGGTGATATGGCGAAAGTAACTATTACTTTTGAAGAAGCTGATACCTACGCTTTAAAAGTTCAAGCCGAAGATGTTAAAGGAGCAATTTCTGGTTGGTCTTCTCCCTTAAGGATCGAGGTGGTTGCTAACCAAAAACCTTCCCGACCTACTTTACAAGGACCTTCTTATGGATTAATAAATACTTATTACAAATTTACTGCTACTGCTACTGATCCTGATAACGATAGTATCCGTTATAACTTTATTTGGGGAGATCGTAGAGATACAATTACTGGTTTTGTAGCAAGTGGCACAGCGGTAACCGAATCAATAAGTTATGCTGATACCGGAACTTATGTAATTAAAGTGGTTGCTCAAGATAATAAATATGTGTGGTCAGATACTTCGGAGCCGATTGAGTTCAAAGTGAAGAAAGAATTAGGACCAGGTGATATTGTTTTTTACTTCCGTGCCGAAGATGATATTGTAAGTTCTCCAGCGATTACTATATATGGTGGCGATACCTTAGTAGTTTTTGGTGATAATAGCGGAAATTTGTATGCGATAAAGGCAAGCACTGGAACTTTAAAGTATCAAGGGAAGACCTTTGTTTCTGGAGAGGATTTTGCCTCTTCACCAGTAATTGGAGATGATGGAGCGATATATATTGGTAGTGCTGATGGAAGGATCTATGCTTTCCATCCTAATCTTATAAATAGGAAATGGGTATATCCGGATAGTGGTGAAATAGGTTTAGGAACAATTACTGGTACGCCAGTATTATCATCCGACGGCAGTAAATTATTTGTGGGCTCTGAGAATGATACTCTTTATTGTCTCTCAACGGCTAATGGCGAAGTTTTGTGGAAATTCAAAGCAATAGGAGGTATAAATGGTTCCTGTATAATGGATGACCAAGGAAATATCTACTTCGGTGAGAGTGACAGTGGCTATTTCTATAAATTAGACCCTAATGGGAATTTGATTTGGGCGATCTATCTCGGTGATCCAATTCTTGGTCAAGGTGCAATTGGTAATAATTTAGTATACGTCGCTGTCGCAGGAAAAATCTATGGAATTTCTTTTGATGGTCAAATTACTTATAGTGCTTCTTTTACTGATACCACTACCGAGGTTATTGGTGGTCCGGTTATCGGTTGGGACGGAAAAGTGATTGTAGCAACTGAAGATGGATATATTGAAGTTTTTGAGCCAAATTTAACAAAAATTTACAGTTATCAAAAGAATCCGTCTATAAAATCAACTCCTTGTCTTGCTGGGACAGAAGAAAAAGTTCTTTATATTAATAATGATGCAGGTGATCTATTTGCAATAAATCCGTTCACTTCTAATGGAGAAGTATATCATCCTTTCCCAATAAATCTTACTCCTTCTTTTTTGGCTAAAAAATTACAAGCCGATTTTATAAGTTCACCAGTTGTAGGAGAAAATGGGATTGTATATGTTGCTAATGAAGAATATCTTTTTGCGATTGTTGGTTATAAACGATTACCATTGGCTAACACTCCTTGGCCAATGTTCCAACACGATCCAAAACATAGTGGTCGAGCAGGAAGTAAAAGATAAAAATTGAAGATAATAAGGAGAAGGCGGGTGGAATAACCCCACCCGCCTTTTTAATTTATGAAAAAAAAATTTATTTTTTTATTAATTTTTTGGCATTTTGGCTTTTCTTTTACCTTTGTTATCTTAGGAGATAGAACTGGCGGAGCAAAAGATGAAATATTTAAAAAAATAGTTGAAGAGATTAAGGTTTTAAAACCCGACTTTGGTGTTAATGTTGGTGACTTAATTGAAGGTAATAAACAAGATAGTTTAGCCATTTTAAAAGAATGGGGAAGAGTTTTGAGAATGCTGAAAGAGACCGGTATAAATTGGTATTTTACTCCCGGAAATCACGATATTTTCTCAGAATTATCTGAAAAAATTTATCTCTCTTTAATCGGCAAAACTTACTATTCTTTTTCTTATGCCAATGCCCATTTTGTAATTTTAGATAATTCAAGATATAACTCTTATTTTGAAATACCTCAAGAAATGATTGATTGGTTAGAAGAAGACTTACAAGCCAATAAGAAATACCGATGGAAATTTGTTTTTTTTCATCGTCCTTTTTGGCGCTATGAATATGAAAGAAAAAAATTGAAAGATTTTCCACTGCACCAAATTTTTAAAAAATATAAAGTAAACTATGTTTTTTCCGGCCATGATCATTTTTATACCTATCTTTTCTACGATAGTATCCATTATTTTCAAGTTGGTCCTTCAGGTTCGAGATACAAAGTTTATTTTGATGAAAAAGAGGGTGCTTTTCAAAATTATTTGCTTTGTAAAGTCGAGAAAAATCAGGTATCAATTACGGTTATTAAACCCGGCTCAATTTTTCCTAAAGAAAAAATTATGTTGGAAAAAATCATTTCAAAAGAAAGATTTAAAAAGGAAGGGATAAGATTAACTCCGTTAATAATTAAGGAAGAAAAGGAAGAAGATACGATAAGACTTTATCTTACTAACCCTTTAAATGAAAAAATAAAAGGTAGTTTCTTTTGGCGAATTTCTTCAGAAAATTATCTTTTTGACACCGAAAAGGGAAATTTTGTTTTAGAAGGAAAAGGCGAAGGAAATTATCAATTTGTTGTGAAAATAAAAAAACCTTACCAAATTTATCCTCTACCTCGACTTGTTCTATTTATTTATTACCAGGAAGAAAAAGATAGTTTAACCTTAGTTTTACCAGTAAAAAAAGAAATAAAACTCAAAGTTAATGATATTTTCCCATTAGAAGAATTTGGTAAGGCTGATGGAACTCCAGCAAATTGGAGAAACAAAATTATTATCAGTTATGATAAAGAAAATCTTTATCTCAATTACGCTGAGGATTTTTATCAATTTGATTCCCTTCTCTTTTATTTTGCCAAAAACGAAGATTCCATTTTAGAAACCAAAGTTACGAAAGAAGGGAAATTAAATTTTGCTTTTCTACGTATTATGGATACGAAAATAGAAAGATTTAAACAAAAGACAAAAGAAAAGAAGGGTGAAATAAAAATACCATTAAAAGAAATCCTTACTAATAATCTTACTTATTTTAATATTAAACTTTATAAAGAAGAAGAAATTTTTTATTTAAAGGTTCCCTTTGATTTTAATGTCAAAGATTGGTATCAACTATATTTTGACAAATGATTTATAATTTTATATAATTAACTTAATTATGGAGCTTTTGCTTTTCTTAATTTCTCTCCCTTTAAATTCTAAGGTAGATTCAGTAATTATTTATCCAAATTATGTAGTAGTTTTTCGGAAAGCAAAAGTATTTTTAGAAAAAGGAGAAATTTTAACCTTTCGACCTCTTTCGGGGCTTTTGGAGGATAATTCAGTTTGGATTAAAAGCGAAAATCTAAAGATTGGTGAAGTTTTTATTAAAAAAACTTATTTAGAAGAACCTCCTTTGAGAGTTAAAGAGTTAGAGAGAAAAATAAAGGAATTGGAAGATAAAATAAAAAATTGGGAAAATGAAAAATTAGTGATAAAATCCGAAGAAGAATTTTTGTCGTCAATAAAATTAGCTTCACCGGAAATCATCTCAAAAGAGTTATTAATGGGAAAGATTTCACCAGAAAGTTGGGAAAAGGCATTAAATTTTTTATCGGGGAAATTAGTAAATTTAAAAAGAAAAGGTTTAACAATTGAAGATTCAATTAATGAAGCTAAAACAAAGTTGGCAGCTTTAAAACAGGAATTACAAGACATCCGAGCAATTGTGGAAAATAAGAAAGAGGTAAGTTTTGATGTCTTTCCCGAAAAGAGTGGTGAGTACGAAATTGAAATAAGCTATAATATTCCCAATGCCTGTTCTTTTACTCCTTATTATGAAATGAAAGCCAACGGAAATTTTGTAAATTTAAATTATTATATAAAAATTAGTCAGAAAACCGGTGAAGATTGGGAGAATACCAAAGTTGTTTTAAACACTGCGAAAATTTTACCAATTACCGTAGCTCCGGAAATTACTCCTTATTATGTAAATTTGGAAATCGCAGCCTATCCTAAAACAATGTATGAAAAAGAAGCGCCGTTGCGGGTAGCGACTTTAGCCGAAGAAGAGATAAAAATTTTAGAGACAGGAATTTCCTTAGAATACATATTGCCGAAAAGAATAAATTTAAAAAGTGGCGAAGAGAAAAAATTTTTCTTAAAAGGATTAAATTTACCTACCGAATTTGAATATTTTGTCTATCCAAGAAAAGATAAGAATGCCTATTTAGAAGGGAAAATTTTTAACAATTCAGAAATGGTCTTTTTGAGTGGTGAGGCAGCAACTTATTTTAAAAATAATTATACGGGAAAAACAAAAATAAAAACTCTTTTACCACAAGAAACATTAATAGTAAACTTCGGAGTTGATGAAAGGATAAAAGTAGAAAGAAAATTAGTGAAATTTTTTATAAAAAAAGAAGGGGTTTTTGATAAAAAAGAAAGGCAAGAATTTACCTATGAAACAAGAATTGAAAACTACTCGGGTAAAGAAAGAAAATTAAAAATAGTTGAGCAGATACCGGTTTCTCAAACAGATGAAATAAAAGTAAAATTGATAAAAATTGAACCGAAACCAGATCTGGTGGATGAGAATTTAGGAACCTTCACCTATTATAAAAATTTGAAATCAGAAGAGAAGTTTATTATTAATCTCTTTTACTTTATAGAATATCCTCTTGATAAGAAGATTATTTTTTATTAATAGCGCTAAATTTACCTATTTCAATAGTCGTTCCCCCAATAGTCCGGGAGATATTCTAAGGGCAAAAGGGAAAAGGGCTTTTTAAATAATTTAGTATACTTTCGAATACATATTTTTTAATATTCTTTATGATTTTACCAAAAGAAGGTTGTTTATAAAAAAATTAAAAAAATCTCAGGCTGGTAGAATACCCTTAAACCATTTAAATTTTTTAGATTGACTTTATTTGATAAATTTTCTATAATTTTCTATGGAAAAATATAAAGTTCCTTACGAAAAATTGAGGTTTATTATTGATGAAAAAAAATTAGGGTTTTCTTCCACGAAAGATTTGGCCTGTTGTCAAGATATTATTGGCCAAAAACGAGCAATAGAGGCTCTAAAACTTGGTTTGGAGATAAAAGCAAGTGGCTATAATATTTTCGTAACGGGACCGGTAGGTACTGGCCGAACAACGACCGTAAGATACCTATTAGAAACATTAGAAAAATCAGTGGAGACGCCGCCAGATAAATGTTATGTAAATAATTTTAAAAATCCTGATCAACCTAAGTTAATTGTGCTACCTCCGGGCTGGGGCAGGATATTTAAAAATAGTATGGATGAATTAATTGAGTATCTTAAGAGAAATATTCCTTTAGTTTTGGAAAGCGATACTTATCAAAAAAAGCGACAGATAATTATTGATGAATTTAAGGAGAAAAGTAACCGAATGGTTTTGGAATTTGAAAAGAAGGTAACGAAAGAAGGTTTTGTTTTGCAACAACCAGCGCCGATGGTGAAACCGGAGATCGTTTATATGATGGAAGGAAATCCGGTAAAAATTTCTGATTTACTTTTCGCGGTTGAAGAAGGAAAGATATCTCGTGAGGATTACGAAAAGATTAAAGAAAAAGCCCAAAATTTAACTGATGAATTAAATAATTTATTTAAAGAAATTAGAAATTTAGAAAAAGAAACAAGAGAAAAATTAAGTTCTTTAGATAAAGAAACGATCAGACCGATTTTGGAAGAGAGATTGAACGAAATTAAAGAAAAGTTAAAAAACGAGAAAATAAAGGAATATTTAAAAGAGGTGGAAGAAGCAATTTTAGAAGATTTAAGTATTTTTAAGAAGGAGAAAAAAGAAGAGGAAGCTCCCTTTCCCTTTATAAAAGAAATTTTGCCCGGTGACCCCTATTTAGAATTTCGGGTAAATCTTTTGGTTGATAATGCGGAAGAAGTTGGGGCACCAATTATTTTTGAAAATACACCAACTTTTAAAAATCTTTTTGGAACAATTGAAAAGGTTTGGGATGCTCGAGGCCAGTGGCGGACAGATTTTACCAAAATTAAAGCCGGTTCTTTGGTAAAAGCTGATGGTGGATTTTTAGTTTTGAATGCTTTGGATGTTCTTTTAGAGGGGACTTGGTATGCTTTGAAAAGATGTTTAAGAACAAGAAAAGTCGATATTACTGCTTATGACCCTTATTCTCTTTTTGGAGTAACAGCGTTAAAACCTGAGCCAATAGATATTAATGTAAAAGTGATAATGATTGGTGATGCTTTTTTATATACTTTATTAGCAACCTATGACGAAGATTTTAAAAAGATATTTAAAGTTAGGGCTGATTTTGATTGGACAATGGATTTAAAAGAAGAGACAATAAGGGAGTATGCGAATGCTGTTCGGACAATTGTGGAAAAAGAAAATTTAAGACACTTTTCGGCAAGTGCGATTGCTAAATTAGTGGAATATGGAATAAGATTGGGAGGTAGAAAAAATAAACTTTCTACCCGTTTTGGTATTATTACTGATATATTAAAAGAAGCAAGCTATTGGGCAGAAAAAGATAATTCTGATTTAGTCCTTTCTCGCCATGTAACAAAAGCAATAGAAATGAGGGAGTACCGAGCTAAATTAATTGAAGAGAAAATTCAGGAGATGATTGATGAAGGGGTATTATTAATTGATACCCAAGGTTCGATTGTTGGTCAAATCAATGGACTTTCTATTTATGATACTGGAGAATATATGTTTGGCAGACCAACAAGAATAACCGCGAAAACTTCCGTAGGGACTAAAGGTGTGATTAATATTGAAAGAGAAGCTCAGCTTTCTGGAAAAATTCATGATAAAGGTGTTTTAATTTTACAAGGCTATTTACGAGATAAATATGCTCAAGAATTTCCGATTATTATGAGTGCTTCTATCTGTTTTGAACAAAGTTATGGCGGCGTGGAAGGGGATTCAGCATCTTCGGCGGAACTTTTCGCTTTGTTATCTTCCATTGGCGCCATTCCTTTAAGACAAGATATTGCCGTAACCGGCTCAGTGAATCAAAAGGGAGAAATTCAGGCGATCGGAGGTGTAAATGAAAAAATAGAAGGGTTTTTTGAGGTTTGTAAAAGAAGAGGGTTAACGGGTACGCAGGGAGTTATTATTCCTTACAGTAATATCGATGATTTGATGCTTAAAGAAGAGGTTTGTGAAGCAGTAAAAAAAGGTCTTTTCCATATTTATGCAATAAAAAGTGTTGACGAAGGAATAGAGATTTTAACCGGAATGAAAGCCGAGGAAGTTCATAAAAAAGTAAAAGAGAGATTAAAGGAACTTGCTGAAAATTATAAAAAGTTTACTTCAGCAAAAGAAGAGGAGAAGGATAAATAATTTAAAGATAAAAAATTTTATTATTCTTGATAACTGTTTTAATTCGGCAATTGAACTCTTTATTTAAAAAGGGTGTATTCTTGCTTTTTGAATAAATCTTATCTTCCCGGTAAATAAATTTTTCTTTTGGTGAGAAGATTACCATTTCTGCCTCTTTTCCCTCTTTAATTTTATTTATCTCTATTCCTAAAATCTTTGCTGGATTGGTAATAAATTTTTCTAATAATTCAAATATTGTAAGATTACCTTTTAAAACCAATTCTTCATAAGATAAAAGAAAGCTGGTTTCTAAGCCGATAATTCCAAAAGGAGCATTTTCGAAATCTTGTTCTTTTTCTTGTGAAAGATGAGGTGCGTGGTCAGAGGCAATAACTTCAATTAACCCTTCTTTTAATGCCTTTTTTATTTCTTCTTTATCTTCTTCTTTTTTTAAAGGTGGATTTACTTTGTAATTGGTGTTGTAATTTTGAATATCATTTTCTGTCAAGGTGAAATAATGCGGAGCGGTCTCGCAAGTGAATTCATAATTCCTTTCTTTTAAGAATCGGAGGACTTCAATAGTTTTCTTAGAAGAGATATGACAAAGATGGATTTTGCTTTTTACATAATTGGCAATTAAAATATCTCGGAAAGCAAAAATAGTCTCGCTAATATCAGGTATTCCCCTCAATCCTAATTTGTAAGATAAAAAGCCTTCGTTAATCACCCCTTGGGACAATTCTCTATCTTCACAATGACTAAAATAAGGAAGGTCAAAAGTTTTGGAATATTCTAAAACCAGTCTTAAAATTTGAGAAGAGGAGATTGGTGAGCCATCGTCCGAAATAGCAATTGCTCCAGCATTTCTTAAAAGGTAGTAATCACAAAGTTCTTTTCCTTCTCTTTTTTTTGTCGCACAAGCCACGGGATATAAATTGCAATAATTATATTTTTTATTTTCTGTTAGCAAATAAGTAATTAAAGACTCGTTATCTAATGGTGGTTCCGTATTGGGCATACAGCATATTCTTGTGAAACCACCGGCAATCGCTGCTTTTGTGCCAGTTTCGATTGTTTCCTCATCTTCTCTACCTGGTATTCTTAAATGGGTATGGAGGTCAATTAATCCAGGAAAGATATAGCAACCTTTAATATCAATAATTTTAAACTTATCTTTCTTTTCGATCCCTTTTGCAATTTTTTCGATGCTACCTTCTTTTATTAGTATGTCAACTTCTTTTTTTTCTTTTTTATCTAAATCAATTAATGTACCATTTTTTAATAAAAGATATTCAGATAGATTATCGATTTTCATGTTTTTCTTGAAATAATAAGAAAATTACTGCCATTCTAATTGCTACACCATTAAAAACCTGGTCTAATATTACACATCTCTCATCCTCCAAAACATCATAAGAGAGTTCAACTCCCCAATTAACCGGTCCTGGATGCATTAAAAGAGCATTCTTTTTCATTTTATTTAAATCATCTTTTTTAATTCCGTATAGCAGGTGATATTCCCTAATAGATGACAAGTAACTTAAATTATGTCTTTCTTTTTGAACCCTTAAAGCAATCACACAATCAAAACCATCTAATTTCTTACGAAAATCTAAAAGATGAGTAATATTCGTCTTTTCAAAATCAAGGGGTAAAAAAGAATAGGGGCAAGAGACATAAACCTCGCAACCTAATTTTTGGAAAATAAGAATATCTGAATGGGCAACGCGAGAATGTTTAATATCACCAACAATTAAAATCTTTAGATTTTTAAAATCTTTAAATTTTTTGTAAAGAGTATAGGCATCCAATAAGGCTTGGGTGGGATGTTCATTAGTTCCGTCACCGGCATTAATCACAAAGATATTTTCTTTATCTAAATGATAGGCAAGAAAATGAGGAACACCAGCAACTGTGTGGCGGATAATAATTCCGTCCGTCTTCATTTTTAAAATATTTTTAACGGTATCCAGTAAACTTTCTCCCTTAAGAAGAGAAGAAGTGGAAAAGGAGAAATTTACCACATCGCAGGATAATCTTTTACCAGCTAAAGTGAAGGAAGTTTGAGTCCTTGTTGAAGGTTCATAAAAAAGAGTCAAAATTGTTTTCCCTCTTAAAGAAGGAATAACCGGAATTGGCCTCTTTAAAACCTCTTCAAATTGAGAAGCATATTTAAAGATTTTATAAATGTCTTTTTCACTTAAATCATTAACGGATAATAAATGTTTCACCTTCTTTTTAAATAAATCCCTTCTTTTTTATCTTCTTCTTTTAAAAAGACATCAATTAAATCTTCTTTCTTAATATTAAATTTAAAACCGACATAATCTGGTTGAATTGGCAGTTCCCGATAATTTCTATCAACCAAAACAAGTAATTCTATCCTTTTTGGTCTTCCGTAATCCAGAATTTCACTTAATGCTGCTCTTATTGTTCTTCCCGTATAAATAACATCATCAACCAAAATTATAATTTTATCTTGGATAGAAAAATTTATTTCACTACCGCGGACGATTGGTGATAAAGCAATCATCTGTAAATCATCCCGATAAAAACTGATATCTAAAGCACCGATCGGAATTTTGATATTAGTAAGTTTTTCTAATTCGTAACTTAGTCTTTGAGCGATACTTATTCCCCGTCTTTTTATACCGATAAGACACAAAACATTAAGATTTTTTTTATGTTTTTTATAGATTTTTTGGGCAAGGTTTTTTATTTTCTTATTAATCTCTCTTTCGTCTTTTAGTTTCATTTAAATTTTAAAAGGAGGGCAAGGGGAATAAGAACACAATAACCCAAAACAAGTAAAATAGGAGCAATCGTAATATCACCAGTGCTTAAAACGATATAACCTAAAATAATTGTTATAATACCTAAAATTAATAATAAATAATTATTTCTTTTAAAATGGGTAAGGGGTATTTCACGAATTTTTTTGGCTTCTTTTTTTCTTTCTTTAGCCATTTTTAGAAGGGCAAGTCATCAAGGTTATCGTCAGGCAGAATAATATCTTCCGGAGTTTCTTCGTTTATCTCTTCGGATACAAATTTATCAAGAATTTGGACTCGCCGAGCAAAAACTTCGACAACATTTCTTTTTTCGCCATTTTCCTTTTCATAGCTTCTGCTTCTCAGTTCTCCCTCCACAATTACGGCACTTCCTTTTTTAAGCCTATCTTGTAATCTCTCGGCTTGGGGACCACTAGTAACAACGGTAAAAAAATTAGCCACCTCTTTCCATTCATTACTTTCTTTGTTTCGGTAAACCCGGTTAACGGCAATCTGGAAATTTAAAAAAGGGATACCCTTGGGATTATAACGCAAAGTTGGATCAACTGTTGCCCTGCCCATTAAAATCACATAATTAATTCTTCCTAATCTAATCTCGGCCATAATTAATAAAATAACTCCTTAAAATATTTTCATTATGTTTAATACTTTCTTTAATTTTCTCAATTGTGTCGGAGGGCGAGGCAAATTTGTAGAAAAGATAATAACCGTATTCTAATTTTTTAACGGGATAGGCAAATTTTTTTTTCTCTTTTTTATCTAAAATAATATTATCAGCACCGCAATTTTTAAAGATATTTTTTAAATCATTATCAATCTTATTTATCTCTTCTTCTGACATTTTTTCGCTCAAAATTATTACACATTCATATTTATTATGATTTTTCATAGTTTTAAAATTATAAAAGAAAAAAATAAAAAGTCAAATTGTTTTTTAGGGATAACTAAAGCTCTTTGTGATGTTTAATAATCTTTGCTTCTACAATATAGATAACATCCTCGCCGATATTCGTCGAGAGGTCGGCAATTCTTTCTAAGTTCTGGGTTATTCTAATTAAATGAAAAGCTCTTTCAATTGTTCTTGGGTCAGAGAGCATATAGGTAAATAGCTCCCGGAAAATTTGGTCACGCAAATGATCAATCAAAAAATCCCTTTCGCAGACATTTTTTGCTAAAATTGAATTTTCTTCCATAAAAGCCCTCACACTATCTTTTAACATCTTACTTGCTTCATTAGCCATTCTTGGGATATCAATCAAAGGTTTTACCGGTTCTCTTTCAATAAGAAATTCCGCACTTTGGGCAATGTTTACAATATGGTCGCCAATCCTTTCAAAATCATTATTCATCTTCAAAATCATTAAAATTGTTCTCAAATCTTTTGCCTTGGGTTGATAAAGGGCAATCAAATCAACACAAAGTTCGTCGATCTCAATTTCTAAATCATTTGCCTTTTTTTCATCTTCTTCAATCACCATTCTTAAAGTCTCCTTTTCTTTCTCCAGCAATCCCTTCATTGTTTTTTCCAACATCTTTTCAATATGATTGGCATATTCAATAATTTTCTCTTTCAAGATCACTAATTTTTCTTCTAACATAATTAATTATAAAAGATTTTGAAAAAATTGTCAATATTAACCATACTTCCCCAAAAGGAAATCTTCGGTTCTTTTATCTTTTGGTCGGACAAAGATATCTTCGGTTTTGCCAAACTCG